>NZ_VOHN01000001.1:0-486975 GCF_007859185.1 Streptococcus sp. sy018
AATCAGAGTAGTTAAGTGATGATAGCCTAGGAGATACACCTGTACCCATGCCGAACACAGCAGTTAAGCCCTAGCACGCCTGAAGTAGTTGGGGGTTGCCCCCTGTGAGATAAGGTAGTCGCTTAGCGAGGGGAGTTTAGCTCAGCTGGGAGAGCATCTGCCTTACAAGCAGAGGGTCAGCGGTTCGATCCCGTTAACTCCCATATAGGTCCCGTAGTGTAGCGGTTATCACGTCGCCCTGTCACGGCGAAGATCGCGGGTTCGATTCCCGTCGGGACCGTTTTTCGAGTATTAGGTTACTTGGAAAGGTTAGACTCGTTAGCTCAGTTGGTAGAGCAATTGACTTTTAATCAATGGGTCGCTGGTTCGAGCCCAGCACGGGTCATATAAGCGGGTTTGGCGGAATTGGCAGACGCACCAGATTTAGGATCTGGCGCCGCGAGGCGTGGGGGTTCAAGTCCCTTAACCCGCATATAGTATAATAATAGGCCGGCTTAGCTCAGTTGGTAGAGCATCTGATTTGTAATCAGAGGGTCGCGTGTTCAAGTCATGTAGCCGGCATAGTACATTAGTACTAAATTTAATATTTGGGCGCGTAGCTCAGGTGGTTAGAGCGCACGCCTGATAAGCGTGAGGTCGGTGGTTCGAGTCCACTCGTGCCCATATATGATGGTCCGTTGGTCAAGGGGTTAAGACACCGCCTTTTCACGGCGGTAACACGGGTTCGAATCCCGTACGGACTGTTTGTTAAAAGCCTTAAGGGCTTTTTTATTTTGTAAAATGAATTAGTTTATTTTTTCTAAGCATGTTAATATAAAATAGAGCAATGAAATGGTTTCATTGCTCTATTTTATATTTCGACGATCAACGATTCTTGAGTTTTAGATAACGTTGGTACCAAATTTTGACATAGGATGGAGAGAAGGGGCCTTTTTGGTGATTGATCCAGTCAACTAAGATTTTAACATTTTCTTTCAAAATGTAATCTAACTCTGCTGAATAATTCATGGTTCTTCGATGGATTTCGTATTCTTCTATATCCAGTAATCGTTTGTAGCCATCAGGAAAGACTTTGACATCTAAATCGTAATCGATATATTTGAGTGCCTCTTCGTCTATAATATGGGGACTGGCTAGATTACAATAATATGAAATACCTTCTTCTCGAATCATGGCAATAATATTAAACCAGTATTTGTTATGAAAATAAACAATAGCAGGTTCACGAGTAACCCAACGTCGTCCGTCATTTTCAGTGACTAGTGTATGATCATTGACACCAATTAGAGCATGTTCTGTTGTTTTTAGTACCATGGTATCTCGCCAAGCACGGTGAAGATGCCCATTATGCTTATAACTTTGAATGGTAATAAAGTCGCCTTCTTTAGGTAATTTCATGATTTACCAACTTTCTAAAAGACTCTATTCTTTTTTATTCTAGCATAATATCAATAAAAAAGCACTCTTGAAACTTGATTTATTTGTAGTCTTTGAGTACGGTTTGAATGTCTTGGAATTGATAACCTTTTCTGAGCAGATTTTGATAGAGTTTTTGATGAAGCTGATAACCGTCATAACGTTTTTCTAGTTTACGATATTGTTTGTCAAATTCTGTATAAAGAAGTTCCAATTCATCTTCTGTATTGCTGGTTAGATCTAAAGTCAATAAGGCTTCTTGGGCTTGAGCATAATCGAATCCTCTATTGATAATCAACTGAATGATTTTTTGTTCGAGTGCCTTAGTAGGTAGCCGATGGCTATATTTTTTGGCTAGTTTATTGGCTAATTTTTCTAGACTTGCTGAAAAATCGATAGCTTCTAATTCATCTTCTATGATCTCTTTATCAATGCCTTTTTGTAATAATTTTTGTGTGATGACATAAGGTCCTTTATCACCATGTTGACTTTGTTGCTCAATATAGTGTTTAGTATAGGTTCTATCGTTGAGAAAATTTTCTTGTGTCAGATAGTTTATGATTTTTTGACTAGCTACTTCGTCAATATCATATTTATGGAGGTAAGCTTTGACTTGAGTTGTAGTTCGTTGGCTAAATGATAGGTAATAAAGTGCCAAGCCTCGCCCTAGTGAAAATTGATTGTAGTCTTTGAGTTTATGAACGTCCTCCTGATTAAGCTCTTTGCCTTTACTTAACATAAAGCGTACAAGACTATCTTCGGTGATATAAAGTTTTTCTGTTTCATCTAATTCTAAGAGATAGAGTCGTTTTTTCTTTTCTAGTTTGGTAATTTTCATATCTTTATTGTAACAAAAAATGATAAAATAGAAGTGAGAAAAGGTGGGGTGTGTGATGAATTTAGCAGTTAAACAAAGAATTCCTCTCAAGATTAAAAAAATGGGAATCAATGGTGAGGGGATTGGTTTTTACAAGAAAACCTTGGTTTTTGTGCCGGGTGCTTTGAAAGGAGAAGAAGTTTTTTGCCAAATTACTAAGGTTCAGCGAAATTTTGTAGAAGCTAGTATCCTAAAAATCAATAAACCGTCTAAATTTCGTGTCACCCCTGCTTGTCCGATTTATGAAGCCTGTGGTGGTTGTCAGATTATGCATTTGCGTTATGACAAGCAGCTTGTTTTTAAAGACGACATTATTCGTCAGGCTTTGAAAAAATTTAAACCAACGGGTTATGAAACTTATGAAATTCGCTCTACCTTGGGGATGACTAATCCGATTCATTATCGAGCTAAGCTACAATTTCAAATTCGTCAAGTTGGTAAGAAAGTGATAGCAGGTCTTTATGCAGAAAATTCACATCGCTTAATTGATATTAAAGATTGTTTGGTGCAAGATGAAGAAACACAATTTGTTATTAACCATGTGGTCCACTTATTAGAAAAACATAGGGTACCGATTTATCAAGAAAGACGAGCAGAAGGTGTTCGGACGGTTATGGTACGTCGTGCTAAGAAAACGGGAGAGCTTCAACTAATCTTTGTAGCGAGTAGAGAGGTTCGATTATCTCCGCTTATTCAAGATTTGATTGCTAAATTTCCTCAAGTTAAAACAGTTGCCCTTAATCTTAATCGTGCGAGAACTAGTGAGATTTATGGACAAAAAACGGAGATTCTTTGGGGTCAAAAAGCTATAGAAGAGTCTGTTTTAGATTATTATTTCTCTTTATCTCCAAGAGCTTTTTATCAACTTAATCCAGAACAAACGGAAAAACTTTATGCTCAGGTGATCGAGGCTCTAGATGTCAAAGAAACCGATCATATTATTGATGCTTACTGTGGTGTTGGAACCATTGGTTTTGCTTTTGCTAAGAAGGTTAAGTCGGTACGTGGCATGGATATTATTCCAGAAGCTATTGAGGATGCTAAAAATAATGCAGCTAATATGGGCTTCACTAATACTTATTATGAGACGGGCAAGGCAGAAGATATTATTCCTAAGTGGTATAGTCAAGGCTATCGAGCAGATGCCTTAATTGTCGATCCTCCTAGAACAGGTTTAGATGATAAATTGCTCAAGACCATCTTGACCTATGCTCCAGAAAAAATGGTTTATGTGTCTTGTAACACCTCAACCTTGGCTAGAGATTTGGTGAGTTTAAGTCAAGTTTATGAGGTGGTTTATATTCAATCTGTCGATATGTTTCCACACACGGCACGCACTGAGGCTGTTGTTAAATTGATTAAAAAAACATAAAAGAGATGGAGGGGTGATCTTATGGCAGATTATTATGATGATTTGTTTTTAAAAGTCTTGCAAGATCCAGCTGTACAAGAAAAAGAAGAACTGTATCAACTTTTTTTGACGAGTTATAGCGAGTATCAAAAGAAAAAAGATGACGCTATTATGCTGTCTTTGACGTCAAAAGTTTCCTTGTATTTGTTAACTCATCGATATGAAGCCCCTAAGTCAGTGATTGATTTTGCTCAGACCTTGCAGAAATTAGTTCATCAAGAGCGAGGTAAGGCAAGAGGCTTACTTCAAGTAGCTTTTAGTTTATTTAATCAATGATATAAAAATCTCCAATGTTGTCATTGGAGATTTTTGAGTTAAAACAGTTGACAAAGTTAACGACCCAGTATATACTTGTATCACAAACAAATACAACAAAAACTTTCAAAAGGATGAATTTAGAATGAAAAATCAATTTAGCAAACAATTTTCAGTATCAATTTTATTATGGATGCGAGATGATAAGCCAAGACAGGAGGGGATGGATTATTGGAGTGGTCCTCATTCTCAGATTATTGCAGCATCGAAAGGTTTATTGGAGTATCGTCAGCAACATTTGAGTCCAACAGAGCATAGTTTTTGGCCACAAGTTGATGGTTTAGAAACTCGAGTTTCAGAAGATCGTCGGATTGATGGGATTGCTGAAGTGACTTTTGAAAATATGTTATCGCCACTAGCTGGTCGTAAACAGACAGTCTTGGCATTCCAAGATGAAGTGAATGTTTTTCGTCGCACGTTAATGCACATGGGCTTTCCTTATTCGTCACGTTGGTTAACAGCAACAGACAAAGAAGACAGTCAACTGCGTGATGTGTTATATTTGCGTCGTCAAGAAGGAGTGAGCAGTCATGCTTTTAGACAGTATGTTAATGAAAAATTGATTGATCAGTTGGCAGAAGTAGATAGCGTGACAGAGGTTCGTTCGCAAGTTTATATGCCTTGGAATGAAAAAACGTGGGATACGCCAAATGTCGCACATGACAATCCTAAATCAGAACATCTGCATGCGTCTGTTATCTTAGGATTTGCAAATCAAGAAGCTCGACAAGATTTTTATGAGAAGATAGCTCCTCAGTTGACGACAGAGTTGACCAGTTATGTGTCGGCCCTACATACTTATCAGATTGACAAGACCTTAACCTTTGTGGCAGATGGTAAACGTCAATAAACAATGATCGTTTAAATAGAAAGTAGAAAAAATGGATACTAAATTTTCAGTTGGTTTGCATGTATTGAGCATGATTGCTGAAAGCCAAAAGCCATTAACATCAAGTTTTTTAGCAACTAGTGTTGGAACGAATCCGAGCTATGTTCGCAAGGTGATTGGCTTATTGAAACAAGCATCGTTAATTAGTAGTCAGCAAGGCAAATCGGGTTATAGCTTAACCCGTTTGGCATCAGACATGTCTCTCTTAGAGATTTATCTAGCGACACAGGAGTTGGATCATATTCATCTTTTTGATATTCATCAAAATGGGAATCAAGATTGTCCTGTGGGGCGTTATATTGAAGCTAGTCTATCTCCACTTTTTCAAGATATCGAAATGAGTTTGGCCAAGTCGCTGTCTCATCAAAGTTTACAAGATGTCATTGATAGGCTTTATCAGACAAAAGAAAGGAAAGATAAAAATGAAAGCAGCTCTAGTAACAAATTATGATAAAAATTCTTTAGAACTAAGTCTATCAGAAGTTAAAAAGCCAGTTCCTAAGCCCCAACAAGTTGTAATAAAGGTTTTAGCAGCAGGTGTTAATCCCTTAGATAATATGATTTCTCGTGGAGAGGTCAAGATGATTGTGCCTTACAAGTTGCCACAGATTGCAGGTAATGAAGTGGTTGGTCGGGTAGAAAGTCTAGGTAGTCAAGTTAGTCAATTTGCCCTTGGTGATCGTGTTTTTGCTCGCTTGCCCTTGACGAGTATCGGTGCTTTTGCAGAGTATGTGGCAGTGGATAGTCAAGCCCTAGCCAAAGTTCCTGAGTATTTGACGGATGTGGAAGCGGCAGCCGTTCCCTTGACAGCCTTGACAATTATGCAATCTTTGGATTTGATGAAGGCTCAAGCTGGTAAAACCATTTTTATCTCTGGTGGGACAGGTGGTGTTGGTGCGATGGCCATTCCTATTGCTAAAGCCAAAGGCTTAAAAGTGATTACTAATGGTGATGGTGCTAATGCAGAGCGAGTTTTAGCCTTAGGGGCAGATCAATTTATTGATTACAAAACAGAGGATTATACGACGTTATTAACAGGAATTGATTATGTTTTGGATACCTTGGGGGGCCAAGAGACAGAAAAGCAAATGAGCATTATGAAAAAAGGTGGTCAGCTTGTGTCCTTGCGTGGTATGCCTAATGGTGCCTTTGCTAAGCGAATGAACTTGCCACTATGGAAACAAGGACTTTTTGCCTTGGCAGGTCGTTCTTTTGATAAAAAGGCGAAACAATATGGGGTAAGTTATCATTTTATCTTTGTTGAAAGTAATGGTCAACAGTTACAAGAAGTCGCTGACTTGTTTAGTCAGTTAAAGATTAAACCATCTATTGATACCGTTTTCGCATTTGATGATGTCAATCTTGCCTTGGATAAAGTGGCTAATGGTCGTTCGCGTGGTAAAACCGTTTTAAGATTTGAATAGGAGAAAATAATGGGGTATTTGAGAACTAAAAATCAGTATGTGATGGTTTCGGGACAAAAAATGGCTTATCGTCGTGTGGGACAGGGTAAATCGAAACTTCCTTTGGTTATGTTGATTCATTTGGCTGCAACTTTGGATAATTGGGATCCTAAATTGATTGATTTACTAGCTGAAAAACAAGAAATCATCTTATTGGATTTACCAGGTGTTGGTGGTAGTCAAGGGAAGGTTGGTAAGACCATTCCAGCTATGGCTGAGCAAGCAATTGCTATTATTAAAGCTTTAGGTTATCAGAAAATCAATTTGTTAGGTCTTTCAATGGGAGGCATGATTGCACAAGAAATCATTCGTTTGGATCAAAATTTGGTTGAAAAATTGATTTTAGCAGGAACTGGTCATCGTGGTGGTTTAGAATTAGATAAAGTCACAGAAAAGACCTTCAAATATATGCTAAAAGCAGGAGTAGAGCGTGTAGATCCTAAGCGTTATATCTTTTATAATCATGATGCTAAGGGTGCGGAAGAAGCTAAGCAAGTTTTGACACGCATGGCTGCCAGAGAGGCTGACTTTATGGATGGGAAAATGGCAGTTCCTAGTTTCTTGCAGCAGTTAAAAGCGATCAAAAGTTGGGGGAAAGAACTAGTTGATGATTTAGCCCATATTACCCAGCCTACTCTAGTCGTTAATGGAGATAACGACATGCAGGTGCCAACGTCTAACTCTTATGAAATGGCAAAGAAGTTAACCAATAGTCAATTGATTATTTACCCAGAAGCAGGACATGGGTCGATTTTCCAATATGCTGAGCAGTTCTCTAAAGACTTATTAACATTTTTAGATGAAAGGAGATGAAATGACTTATCAATCGTTATTTAAGTTGGGACATGTAGCCCTCTATGTTAAAGATTTACAATTACAAGGTCGTTTTTACCAACAGGTTTTAGGTTTGGAACTTTTAGTCGAACGTGAGGACAGACTAGATTTAGGGGTTGGCCAAGAGTTGTTGATTCGATTGATTAAGACGCAACATCAAGAGCAAGCCTCAGCAAGTTATGGTTTGTATCATCTGGCTTTATTAGTTCCAGAAAGGCAGGACTTAGCGAATCTTTTCAAGCATTTTGTGGATAATAAGATTGTCTTGGTGGGAGCAAGTGATCATGATTATAGCGAAGCCATTTATTTGGAAGATTTGGAAGGCAATGGCATTGAAGTTTATCGTGATCGTCCCATGTCTAATTGGGATATTCGAGAAAATGGGCAAATCGTTGGCGATACGCGTCCCTTCGCGGAAGAAGAAATTTATCATCTAGGTAAGTCTCAAGTGCCTTATCGTTTGCCACATGGAACAAGGATGGGACATGTCCATCTTTCAGTTAAGGACAGTCGTGCCTCTCGTCAGTTTTATCAACAGTTATTAGGTGTGGATAATAAGTTTAGCCTACCGTCTGCCTCTTGGCTAGCTTCTGGTCATTACCATCACCATTTAGCCGTTAATGAATGGGGTGGGAAAGAGCTAAAAGCTAGGAAAACCTTGTTGCCAGGTCTAGCTTACTATACCATTATTTATCAGGATATGGTTCATTTCTATCATAGCTTGCAACAAGCAAAGCGTATGAATTTACAACTTGAGTTATCTCCACAAGAAGTAATCGTTCAAGACCCAGATGGCATACGTTTTAAGTTAATTTTAGAAAAAAGATAAGATCACAGGTCGTGGTCTTTTTTTGTGAAAAAACTCTCTATCTCTATTGACGGCGCTTTCTTTTTGTGATAGAATTAACAATGTTCAAAAGGACAGATTATTTATTGACAAAGAGGAGGTTCTAATGAATTTAGGACAGGCAATTGTTGAAACATTAACCAATCAGAGCATTCTGAGTGCGATTTCATCAACTATTTTTATTATTTTTTTAGGTTATTTTCTGCGTAAGCGTGGCGTTTTTGGAGAAAATTTTGGCAAAATCTTGACCAGTGTAGTACTTTCTGTTGCCATTCCAGCCCTAGCTTTTAACTCTTTCATGCAACCTATTAAACCAGACACATTCAAGCAAGGTTTGGGACTTTTGATTTGGGGAATTGTCATCTATATTATTTTGATTTTGGTGACACCTCTTCTTTATAAAAAAGAAGAAAAATCTCGTCAAGAAGTTATGGCGATTTTGACAACTTTTGGTTCAACCACTTTCTTTGGTATTCCAATCGTTGGGGCTATTTATGGCCCAGAAGGCGTAATTTATAGCTCTATTTTTAATATTGGTTACCGTATTTTCCTTTATTCTTATGCCTATATCAAGATGTCAGGCTTGAAGATGGAATCTAGCAATATCAAGAAAATGTTTATCAATCCTATTGTGATTGCAACATTTGTCGGTCTTTTCCTTTGGTTGATTCAAGGGTCAATGCCACAAGTGACTGTCCCTGAATTGAAAAATGGTGTTGCGACAGGTGAGATGACGACGGTTGCTTTCTATCGTATTGATCAAACAGCACTTTGGTTGGCTAAGCCTTTGCAATACTTGAGTCAGTTGGCATCACCACTAGCTTGGTTGTCAATTGGTTGTACTTTAGGTTCGATTTCTTTTAAAGAAGCAGCTGCAAGTAAGTTGAGTTGGTATTATTCATTTAATAAGGTTGTTATGGTGCCTTTACTTAACCTAGTTTGTCTGTTATTACTGAATGCGACAGGTATTTTGAGTTTGAACTATGCAGCGATTGCTACCGTTGTGATTATGATGGCAACGCCAGTGGCAACTGTTGCAGCAGCCTATGCCATTCGTTATGACCGTGAGGCAGTGTTAACGTCTAATGCGTCACTCTTGTCAACTTTGGCAGCAGTTATTGCTATTCCTGTATGGATTGCTATTTTGGGTATTCTTAATTCAGCAGGTTTGTTTTAGACATAGAAGGAGTGACTTGTGAAAATTGTTTGTTATGGTGTTCGACCGATTGAGGAACCGTATTTTCATCAGTTAAATCGTTATAATTTCGAATTGAAACTGGTTAGTGATTTCTTATCGCCTGCCAATGTCACGGAAGCTAAGGGTTGTGATGCTGTCTTAGTTCGTGGCATGTGCCAGTGTGATGCCGCAACGTTAAAACCCATTGCTGACTATGGGATTAAGTATTTATTTACACGCTCAGTAGGTTACAATCATATTGACATGGACTTGGCTAAGGCATTGAAGTTGATGGTGGCTCGTGTTCCAAACTATTCTCCTTATGCAGTGGCAGAACTGGCCTTGACCTTGGCTTTACAACTTTTTCGCCATACTAATCTGGCAACCACTCAGGTAGCTCAAGGAGATTTTAAGGTTTACCCAAGCCTATTTAGTAAGGAATTACATCGTTCAACGGTTGGTATTGTTGGTATGGGTAAGATTGGGGCGACAGAAGCCTCTCTTTACAAGGGCTTAGGTGCTAAGGTTTTGGGCTATGACCCTTATCCGTCAGATATGGCCAAGCAATTTGCTGATTTTGTGGAATTAGATGAACTCTTAGCTCAATCAGATATTGTGTCACTTCATGTTCCTTATTTTCCGGGGGAAAATGATCAGATGGTTGATGCTAATTTCCTAGGCAAGATGAAAAAGTCAGCAATTTTAATCAATACGGCGCGTGGCGAATTGATTGACCATGAAGCCCTATTAGCTGCCCTAGACAGTGGACAGTTAGAATCTTACGGAACAGATGTTGTTATTGATGAGCCAAATACCATGGGTCAAGTATTTCCAGACATATCAGAGATTCCAGATCCGATCAATCAAGAACTACTTAAACGTTATCCACGTGTGTTGATTACCCCCCACATGGGAGCCTATACGGAACCAGCTTTGGAAGATATGATTTCCATTAGTTTTCAAAATTTCCATGAGGCTTTCACAACAGGTCAAACAGAAAATCAAATTATTTAGACAAAAGCCAAGTTTATTATAAACTTGGCTTTTAGTTATTTGACCAAATTTTGACCAAAAAAATAAAAAAGCCCATGAAATCAGGCTTTTTTAGGAGGTTATTGATGCCACCACCGAGAATTGAACTCGGAACGGAGCATTACCATTGCTCTATTATACCATTTAACTATAGCGGCTACTTTTTTATAATATCACATTTTTGGTATCAAGGCAAGTCCTATGTTCAAATTATGGTATAATAAATTAAAAGGAAATGGAGTTGTTTTATGACAGTCGAACAGGAATTTTTGAAAGATTTAGATGAGTGGTTGACCATGCAGGTCATGGTTAATCAAGTGGCTATGGAAGAGAGCCAAAAAGAATTTGAAGCTAAGGCAGATGAGCGAGCAAAGGATGCGATTATTCGCTACGAAAGCCGTTTAGATGCCTACCAATTTTTACAAGGTAAGCTCGACAATTACAAAAATGGCAAGGTATTTCATGATTTGCCAGATGGGCTTTTTGGCACGAGAAATTATTGATTTTTGTTATGTAATCTGCTAAAATAAAAGTATTCAGAGGTGTTTTGAACCCCATTTGTTACAGAAAGCGGTCCTAGCTGAGAACCCCGCACAAATGTCAAAACTGGTTGCTGATGTTTTAAGTTGTAATAATAAAGTTGCGGGCCAGTCCCGAAACAGTGGTGGTACCGCGGAAATCATAACATGAATTTCGTCCCTGTCTAGCGTATGCTGGGCGGGGTTTTTGATTTCTTAAATAGATGAATATAAGATTGGAGGATGTTAATAATAAAAAATAGCATTAAAAAGATAAAAAATAGACTAGTACAGCTAATCCTACATAAATGGATTCAAGGATTAATTCAATTAATAGCTATTATTCCAATACTTTTGATTTGTTCTGCATTATTTTTATCTGCGTTAATATTGATAGCTGAAATACCGTTGTTTTCTAATTTTTCGTTGAATAAAATATCTATTGTATTATTACTATTATCTATTATCTTAGTCATTTATGGCATAGTCATAAAAAAATTAGTTAAAGTAGAAGAAAAGTATAAGCCATTATATTGCTTTTCATTTGTAACATGTCTTATTTTATTAGGAGTTAATATTTTCTTATCACAACGAGCATCGATTAACTATATTTCTCTAGTATCAGTTATTGTGTCAATAAGTCTGTTGATTATTCATATTTTATTCAATATAAAGAATTTAATTAAAATAAGACAATATTTTCAGAGGAATATTTGGACATTTTCTTATTTGAATATATTAGATGGATTACTAATAGTTTTATTATATTTTAAGTTCACAGATATAATGGAGTGGTCAAGTAAAAAAGAATTAAGTATTTCGGACATATGTATCTTTTTTATTATAATTGTTTTACTTAGTTTCCTTCGTTTAGGGGCTATACATTTTTATAAAAAACAAAATGATATTCAGCTACTTAAAGACGAGCGTTTATTTTGGGCACCTTTTATTTTTTTATTCAGTTCTATAATTCAAAACATGATATATATACTTATTGCTTCAGAATTTCAAAAAGCCAATCTATATTTAATTTTATCTTGTTTGAGTATTATGATAATTATAACTACAATAGTTTGGGGAGCGATAGATTACTTCATACGTCATATAAGAATTACGAAAAGAGAAAAAAATGTTTTATTAATTCTATTGTTTATAGAGATTATCGCTATATTCTTATTAACTTTTAATGACTCAGAGTTTATAACAATAATGACATGGTTTATGCCAGTACTATTCGATAATATTTTTGGAGGTTACCATAAATTTTTAGGAAGTCATAAGTATGTACCGACACACAGATTAGAACAGGGACTATACATAGGTAGAATCATAAGTTTTATAACGTTATTGATACTTAATATTCTTTTATCTTTTAAGTTCAAAGGATGGTTTATTAAAAATTTTATTAGTAATAATAGTGTCAATTTAAAATTTAATGAGATGTTAGATAATATTTTTGCGACATCTATTATATTGCTGCTATCAGTCCTTATTGGATTTTTTTTAGCAGTTTTCATAATAGATGGTTTCAAAGGGGGAAATGGTTTAGTAAAGATAAAGAAAAATTATCATCGCAAATATAGAAAAAAATTAAAAAAGGAGAACTAAAATGAAAGAATTATCACCAAAATACAATCCAGCTGAGGTTGAGGCTGGTCGTTATCAGAACTGGCTTGAGGCTGGTGTGTTTAAGCCGTCAGGAGATGTTGAGGCTAAGCCTTATTCTATCGTAATTCCACCACCAAATGTGACTGGTAAATTGCACTTGGGACATGCTTGGGATACGACACTTCAAGATATTATTATCCGTCAAAAACGCATGCAGGGCTTTGATACCCTTTGGTTGCCGGGGATGGACCATGCCGGCATTGCCACACAGGCTAAGGTTGAAGAACGTTTGCGTGAGCAAGGCATTTCTCGTTATGACCTAGGACGTGAAAAATTCCTAGAAAAAGTCTGGGAGTGGAAAGACGAGTATGCTGCAACCATTAAGGACCAGTGGGGCAAGATGGGGCTATCACTGGACTACTCGCGTGAGCGTTTCACTCTGGACGAGGGGCTATCTCAAGCCGTTCGTAAGGTCTTTGTTGAGCTTTACAAAAAAGGTTGGATCTACCGTGGCGAGTTCATCATCAACTGGGATCCAGTTGCGAGAACTGCCCTATCTGATATTGAGGTTATCCACAAGGATGTTGAGGGTGCCTTTTATCACATGACTTATATGCTGGAAGATGGCTCACGCGGGCTTCAGGTCGCAACCACACGACCTGAAACCATGTTCGGTGATGTGGCTGTCGCGGTCAATCCAAACGATGAGCGTTACAAGGACTTGATTGGTAAAAATGTTATCCTACCAATTCTGAATAAACCAATCCCAATCGTGGCTGATGACCATGCTGATCCAGAATTTGGAACAGGTGTGGTGAAAATTACCCCAGCCCATGACCCAAATGACTTTGAAGTCGGTCAACGTCATAACCTACCACAGGTCAATGTCATGAACGATGACGGTAGCATGAACGAGCTAGCTGGTGAATTTGCCGGTATGGATCGTTTTGAGGCACGTCAGGCAGTCGTCAAAAAACTAGAAGAAATCGGTGCCTTGGTCGAGATTGAACAACGAGTTCATTCAGTAGGACATTCTGAGCGTTCTGGAGCTGTTGTTGAACCACGCCTATCAACTCAATGGTTTGTTAAAATGGAACAGTTGGCTAAAAATGCTATTGCCAATCAAGCTACTGATGATCAGGTTAAGTTCTACCCACCACGTTTTAACGATACCTTTATGCAGTGGATGGAAAATATCCATGACTGGGTGATTTCACGTCAATTATGGTGGGGTCATCAAATTCCAGCTTGGTACAATGAAGCAGGTGAGATTTATGTCGGCATGGAAGCACCAGAAGGTGATGGCTGGGTACAAGACGAAGATGTGCTTGATACCTGGTTTAGCTCTGCCCTATGGCCGTTCTCAACAATGGGTTGGCCAAATGAAGACGCTGAAGATTTCAAACGCTATTTCCCAACGTCAACCTTGGTAACGGGTTATGACATCATCTTCTTCTGGGTTTCTCGTATGATTTTCCAATCACTTGAATTTACAGAGCGTCGTCCATTTGAAAATGTTCTCATTCATGGATTGATTCGTGACGAGCAAGGACGCAAGATGTCGAAATCACTTGGTAATGGTATTGATCCAATGGATGTTATTGAGAAATATGGTGCAGACGCGTTACGTTGGTTCTTGTCTAACGGCTCTGCTCCAGGACAAGATGTTCGTTTCTCTTACGAAAAGATGGACGCGTCTTGGAACTTCATTAACAAAATCTGGAACATCTCTCGCTATATCTTGATGAATAATGAAGGCTTGACCTTGGCTGCGGCAACGGCAAATGTGGAAAAAGTCGTGGCAAATCAAGCTGGAAATGTGACGGATAAATGGATTCTCCACAATTTGAACGAAACAATCGGCAAGGTTACGGAAAACTTTGATAAGTTCGAGTTTGGTGTGGCAGGTCATAGTCTGTACAACTTTATTTGGGAAGAATTTGCCAACTGGTATGTTGAGTTGACTAAAGAAGTCTTGTACAGTGATAATGAAGATGAAAAAGTGATTACACGTTCCGTCCTTCTTTACACTTTGGATAAGATTTTGCGTTTGCTTCACCCAATCATGCCGTTTGTGACAGAAGAAATCTTTGGTCAGTATGAAGAGGGTTCTATCGTGACAGCAGATTACCCAACTGTTGATACGATGTTTGAAAATCAAGCTGCCCACAAAGGTGTGGAAAGTCTGAAAGATTTGATTCGTGCGGTGCGAAATAGCAGAGCAGAAGTGAATGTTGCCCCAAGTAAACCAATTACGATTTTGGTTAAGACAAGTGATAGTAATTTGGAGGCGTTCTTCAATAACAATGTCAACTACATCAAACGTTTCACTAATCCGGAAACCCTTGAGATTTCATCAGGTTTGACTAGCCCAGAACTTGCCATGTCAGCCGTTATCACAGGCGCTGAAATCTTCCTCCCACTCGCAGACCTGCTCAACGTGGAAGAAGAGCTAGAACGCCTCAACAAAGAACTCGCTAAATGGCAAAAAGAACTCGACATGGTCGGCAAAAAACTCAGCAACGAACGCTTCGTCTCCAACGCCAAACCAGAAGTCGTCGAAAAAGAAAAAGCCAAACAAACCGACTACCAAACCAAATATGACGCTACCGTAGAGCGGATTAAAGAGATGGAGAAGTTGGGGGGATAAGGTTTTAATAACTTTGAAAACGTTAGCAGATGCTAGCGTTTTTTGGTATACTTAAATTAACTAATGAAAGAGAGAAAGTTTGTGAGTTTTAAAAGAGATATTGACCATATTATTCGTAAAAAAGTAGTATTTTTACCACTATTACTACTATTCTTGCCTATATTTAAAGAATTTTTAGTGATAGAATATGTGTACAACTTTGTGTCTAGCATTCATAAAAATTATTATGAAGTGGTTCTTTCAGCGACAAGTATTTATGCTAGTTTTTTAATTTTTCATATTCAAAATCAAAAAGAAAAAGAACAAAGTAGGGAAAATATTGAGAAGGAGAAATTAGCTCAGAAAAAGAGATATTTAGAAAAGAAGGAAGAACGTTTAGCTTCAGCTCGTCCATATTTTATAGTTGAAAAAGATAAATTTTCAAACCAAGCAAAGATTAAAATTTTTATAGAAAAGGACGTACCATTAGAGAATATTTTAGTTTATGAATGGAATTTGGACGATCCGGAAGATAATATTGCATTTAAAAATATAGATACAAAAAAGTCAGGAGACTATATTTATGACTTTTCTTTAACTAAGTTAGAAATGATTCTTGTGAGATGTGTGACCTATTTTGATGAGGAGATTTATTTTCAATATAATGTTGGAGATATCAGAGTGCATTATCGTATAGTAAAGTCTGAGGAAGATAGGGAGTATAGTAGAAGTTTAGGTAGAAAGTATCTATCAGACAACTTAATTGAGCTAGGAGAACAGTATGAATTAGATGAACAGACTGAAATTTATAAAGAAAATATATATGATTCTTACGAAGGAAAACTTGCTAAGAGGAGGTTCTTTAGCTATCGATCAAAAATTTTAATAGGGGATTATTATAATAAAAATTTAATAATAATTGATATTATTGAAAAAGAGAAGATAGGGGAAATTTTTTCAAAATCTATTAACTATTTAAGAACGTATCCTAAAGACTTTTCAAGTGAAATTAGTGTAGAATTATTAGAAACGATAAAAAAATATCTTGGAGATTCTTGGTATACTACATGTAAAAAATATCATAATCCTCAATATTTGAAAGGTAATTTAACAGATGCAATATTTGCAAAAAAGTGGAGATCAATTTTTGAAGCACCTGTAGGAAGTCATAAAATATCAGAGTATATAGGGGACTTAGTGAACTATTGTCAGAATAATATGGATGTAGATAAATTTAATGAGTATTTATTTAGAAATTTAGAAGTTTATTTGGAAAACTGTGTAGAGATTTCTGAGAGTAGAAGAGGTTTTCAAAACAAAGAAGATACAGTTTATAGAGAGATACGTTCGGAAATAAAGAGGATACTATCTAAGACTTTAATATAGATTAAGTTTGATTGTTTCTTCATTTACAAATATTTAAGATAGTACATAAGAAAGGAACCTCTATGTCCCTAGAATCTTCAATTTTTTCTAAAAAACGAGTGCTTGTGGAGCGTTTGTTGTCTTTTGGTTTTGTGATAGATGGGCAAGATTTTTACTATCGTCGAACCTTGATGGCAGGTGATTTTGAGGCTAGGGTTTGGGTGTTAGCGTCTGGTCAAGTTTCTGGTCAGGTTTGGGACTGTGAGATGGATGAGCCTTATGAAGCCATTCGTCGTGAATATCAGTTGGGGGCTTTTGTGACTCAGGTTAAGGAAGCCTATATAGCAGTTTTACAGGAGATTGCTTTAGCGTGTTGTGAGGATCAGTTGTTTGAGCAAGAACAAGCTAATCGCTTAGGCAATTATTTGAAAATGACTTATGGCGATGATTATGATTATCCTTTTGTTAAGCATCCAAATTATCTTTCTTATCGAGTGGCGGGCAAGTGGTATGCTTTGATTTTTCCTTTGAATTTGGCTAAGTTGGGTGTGTCTGGTGATTTGGCCAATCAAAATGTTGAAGTCATCAATCTCAAGGTTCCAACTCAAAAATTATCAGCTTACTTGGATAAAGAGGGAATTTATCCTGCCTACCACATGTCTAAGAAAAGCTGGATTTCAGTGGTTTTAGATGATAGTCTGTCGGATAAAGA
Source organism: Streptococcus sp. sy018 (assembly GCF_007859185.1). Classification (NCBI taxonomy): domain Bacteria; kingdom Bacillati; phylum Bacillota; class Bacilli; order Lactobacillales; family Streptococcaceae; genus Streptococcus; species Streptococcus sp. sy018. The sequence continues at coordinate 17,094 of NZ_VOHN01000001.1, forward strand.
CTTGTTTGAGTTGGTGAATCAGAGTCGCCAGTTGATTATGCCAAAATCTTTGGCACAAGAAACAGGGCCAGATTTTTGGGTGATTCCTGCTAATCCTAAGTACTATGACATTGATCGTGAATTTGCGGAGCATGATAGCATTGAGTGGACTCAGAAAGCCAAGCTTAAGGCAGGTGATGTTGTCTTGATTTACATGACGGCACCTACTCGTGCCTTGCGTTATTTGTGTAGGGTTTTAGAGGCAGATATTAGGAATCAAGGTCAACGTGACAATCCGTCGATTAACTATTTGATGCGGTTGGAGCGATTAAAAACCTATGCTGATGATTGTTTTAATCAAGATGTTTTACGCCGACATGGTTTGACAACTATTCGTGGGCCAAGGCGACTGCCGCAGAGTCTAATCGATGTGATTAAGTCTCAAGACTCTCTTTTATTGAAAAATATGTTAGAATAAAAACGGTACAATAAAGCTAGTGCTTGGAATGATCTTTATCCCAAGCTAATATTGATAAAGAAAGTAGTTTTTGATGAAAACATTACAATTAGGTCAGTCAGCATTAGAAGTTTCACGTCTTGCCTTGGGTTGCATGCGAATGGCAAGTCTTGATTTGGAAGAAACTAAACAAGTTATTCAAACCAGTTTAGATTTGGGGATTAACTTTTTTGACCATGCTGATATTTATGGTAAGGGGCAGTCAGAGCGATTGTTTGGTCAAGCTATTAAGGATATGGGGATTGACCGTGAGCGATTGATAATTCAGTCCAAGTGTGGGATTCGTCAGGGATTTTTTGATTTTTCAAAAGAGCATATCTTGCAATCTGTTGATGGTATCTTGGAACGTTTGCAGACGGAGTATTTGGATCTTTTGGTCTTACACCGTCCAGATACTCTCTGGGAACCTGAAGAAGTGGCAGAGACTATGGTCTATTTGCAAGAGCAGGGTAAGGTTCGTCATTTTGGTTTAAGTAATGTCAATCGTTACCAGTTTGAGCATTTACAGGCTCATATGGATCAGCCACTCTTGGTCAATCAGTTACAGTTTAGCTTGGTTCATACACCTATGATTGATAGTGGGTTACAGGTTAATATGTTGAGTGATGGAGCGACAAATCGTGATGGTGGTATTTTGGACTATTGCCGCCTACATGGTGTGACCATTCAGGCTTGGTCCCCGTTTATGATTGATTTGGCGAAAGGTACTTTTTTTGACCACCCTGATTATCCAGAGCTTAATCAAGTGTTGAGAGAATTAGCAACAGCCAAAGGTGTCTCCGTTGAAGCGATTGCGACAGCCTTTATTCTTCGTCATCCTGCTAAAATGCAAGTCATTCTAGGTTCTATGAATCCAGATCGCCTGCGAAATATTGCTAAGGCTAGTGAGATTGAACTGGATCGTAAAGAATGGTATCGCCTGTATCTAGCAGCAGGTAAGTTTTTACCATAATTAACAAAAAGATTTAACTCATGGGTTAAGTCTTTTTGTAATTGGTTTTATTGTTGACATTTTGATATAATGGAAAAAAAGAAGGAGGAGTTTCATGGTAAAGTTAGCGACCATTTGTTACATTGATAATGGCAAGGAATTTCTCCTTCTTCATCGTAATAAACGCCAAGATGATGTTCACTATGGCAAGTGGATTTCTGTTGGTGGCAAGCTAGAAGCTGGTGAGAGTCCAGAGGATTGTGCTAGGCGTGAAGTAGCAGAAGAAACGGGGCTAAATGTGGAAGAGATGAGCCTTAAAGGGATTGTGACATTTCCAAATTTTACACCAAATCAGGATTGGTACACCTACGTTTTTCGAGTGACGGCATTTTCAGGTGACTTGTTGTCTGATTGTCCAGAAGGCAACTTAGCTTGGGTACCTTATGATCAAGTTTTGACCAAGCCCACATGGGAGGGCGATTATCAACTGTTTTCTTGGATTTTAGAAGATAGCCCCTTCTTTTCTGCAAAATTTTCTTATCAAGAGGGGCAGTTACTTGATCAGCAGGTTTATTTTTATGATAAGTAGTGATTTTTAGAGAAAAAGCAAGGTGTCTTGTTAGTTATCAAATGGAGGAATTATGAGCCAAAACGAGAAGCAGTTTGATAAAAGTTGGTTTTCAAAATGGTTGTTACATAATCAAGCAGTATTTGTGCTGTTGATTACGTTACTTCTGTTTTTGAATATTTTTGTATTTACAAAAATTAGTTCGGTCTTTATGTCAGTCCTTTACTTGGGGGCAGCCGTCATGCTCCCTTTAGTGATGTCAACCATTCTCTACTATCTGTTAGAGCCGATGGTGACTTGGATTGAAAAAAGAGGTATGCAGCGTGTAGCAGCGATTGCCTTTGTTTTTATTTTGGTGTTATTAGGTGTGCTACTGGTACTTGCCAATTTTGTGCCGATGGCTCAAGAGCAAGTGATGAGTTTTATTCGTAATTTACCAACCTACACTCGACAGGTGGAAAAGCAGGCAGTACAACTGTTACAAGATCCACGTTTGGCTAATTTCCGTCCACAACTTGAAGATGTCGTGGATAATTTAAGTCAAAAAGCTGTTGATTATGCAGAGACCTTTTCACGAGATGCGGTGTCGTGGCTGGGAAGTCTAGCGGCGACCATTGCCAAGGTTGCAGTTGCTATTATCATTGCACCGTTTATTCTCTTTTATTTCCTAAGAGATAGCCAGCAGATGAAAACGGGCTTGGTTTCTATTATCCCAACTAAAATGCGTCCGTCAGCCACTCGGATTTTAAGTGGGATCAATGAACAGCTATCAGGTTATGTTCAAGGACAGGTGACGGTTGCCATTGTGGTTGGTATCATGTTTTCAATCATGTTTAGCCTAATCAATCTCCCTTATGCTCTCACACTTGGGGTTTTGGCAGGTATTTTGAACATGATTCCTTACTTGGGAAGTTTCTTGGCGATGATTCCTGTTGTGATTTTAGCCTTGGTTGATGGGCCTGTAATGCTAGCCAAGGTCTTGTTGGTCTTTACCATTGAACAAACGGTCGAAGGTCGTTTTGTAACCCCGTTAGTTCTAGGTAGTAAGCTCAGCATTCATCCTATTACCATTATGTTTATTCTCTTGATTTCAGGATCAATATTTGGTGTTTGGGGCGTCTTTTTGGGAATTCCATTTTATGCTTCCGTCAAGGTAGTGGTCAAAGAAATGTTTGAATGGTACAAACAAGCTAGTGGGCTTTACGAGGAGGCAAACAGTCAAGATGAGTAATAGTGAAAAAATGTTGGCAGCCTTGGAAATGGGTGATTTGACACGAGCAAAGAAATATTTTCAGCGAGCCTTACATTCAGATGACCAAGAAACCTTGTTGGACTTGGGGACTTATTTGCAATCAATTGGCTTTTATGAAGAAGCCAAAGCCATTTATCAGCAAATTCAAAATGATTTTCCAGAAGTTTATTTGAGCTTGGCTGAAATTGCAGCTGAGGATGGTCAGATAGAAGAGGCTTTCTTTTATCTAGATCAAGTTGATTCGACAAGTCCGGATTATGTGGTTAGTCTGCTGATTATGGCTGACTTGTATGACAGTGAAGGTTTGACGGATGTAGCTAGGGAAAAATTACTTTTAGCCAGTCAGTTGAGTACTGATCCACTGGTTAAACTAGGCTTGGCTGAAATCGAGTATCGTTTGGAAAATTTTCAAGCAGCCATTGATACTTATGCCCAACTGGATAATCGAGCAATCCTAGCTGAGACAGGGATTTCCACCTATCAACGTATTGGTCGTTCTTATGCCCATTTGGGTAAGATTGAAGCAGCGATTGAGTTCTTAGCCAAGGCTGTTGAGATTGAGTATGATGACCAGACGGTTTTTGAATTGGCCAGTCTTTTGAGTGAGCAAGAGGATTATCAACGAGCTAATGTGTATTTTAAACAATTAGAAACCATGAGTCCTGATTTTGAAGGCTATGAGTTAGCTTATGCTCGTTCTCTCCATGCGAATCACCAGTTAGAAGAGGCCTTGATTCTCGTTCAAGGTGGTCTAGCTAAAAATGAATTTGACGGGCAATTACTGCTCTTAGCTGCTCAGTTGTCTTATGAAAATCATGACCAAGTTGGAGCTGAAAACTATCTCATAAAGGCAGAGGCCGTGGTGGAAGATCGTGAAGAAGTAGTCCTAGCCCTAGCTAATCTTTACTTGGAGCAAGAACGTTATTCAGAGATTATTGCCTTGGTTGATGAGAAAAATGATTGGGCATTAACCAAGTGGACCTTGGCCAAGGCCTATCAGGCTAGTGACGAGGAAGACAAGGCTCTAGCTATTTATAAGGCGTTGACAGAGGATTTAGGAAATAATCCTGACTTTCTCAAAGATTATGCCTATCTGTTAAGGGAGTTTGGCTATCAAAAAGACTTGGCTTTGGTGGTTCAACAGTATTTGACATTTGTTCCTGATGATACAGAAATGTATGACTTATTAGATGACAATTAAAAGAGATTGATATTTTATCAATCTCTTTTGTTTAGTTTCATGTTTTGAATTTTTTCTGCTAGGGGGGTTACTCGCAAGGTTTTTTGTCCAGTATAAGTGACAAATCCAGGCTTTGCTCCTGTAGGTTTGTGGAGTTTTTTGGCTTCAATCATATCCACTTGCACAAGATTGGATAGACGAGCCTTAGAATAATAGGCAGCTAGTTCCGCTGCGTCTGTTTTGACCTCATCGCTAGGGTTGAGATTGTCTTTGATGATGACATGGCTTCCGGCAATATCCTTAGCATGAAACCAAAGCTCGCCTTTCTTGGCTAGTTTGAAAGTCAATTCTTCATTTTGAAGGTTATTGCGTCCAACCAAAATGATGGTTTTACCATCGGTTGCCAGATATTGCTCAGGTTTTTTACGCTTGTGGAGTTTTTGGCGATTTTTTTGCTTGATAAAGCCAGTCTGAATCAATTCTTCTCGAATGTCTTCAATATCTTCTAAGGAAGCTTGAGCAAGGGCAACTTCAACACTTTCAAGATAAGAAATCGTTTCCTTGGTTTCCTCAATCAGTCCTTTTAGATGTTTGACAGCTTCTTTTAATTTTTGATATTTTTTGAAATAACGCTGGGCATTTTGATTCGGCGTGAGGGCAAGATCAAGGGCAATCGTAATTGGCTGGCCAGTATAGTAGTTGTCTAAGATGATTTCATCTTTATTATTGGGAACCTGACTGAGATAGGTTGTCAGTAGTTCGCCTTTTTGACGGAAATCTTCTGCCAAGTCAGTGTCGGCTAGCTCTTGACTTTGCTTGTTCAATTTCTTACGATTTTTTTCCAAATCATTTTGAACCCGTTGAATTAAGTCGCTGGCCTGCTGGCTGATGCGGTCTTTTTCAGCTTTTTCTTGATAAAAATAATCTAGGAGTTGGGCAAAATCAGCAAATGATTTTTGGCTGTCTGAAAAAGTGACGGCTGAAAAACTATTCTTGGTCAGAGTAGGTTTAGTTTCTTGGTTAAAGAAAGCTCGGAAGGCCTTGAGTTTACGGTCACAATCCAAGGCAAGTGTTAGTTGGTTAGCTGTATCTCGTCCTAAGCCTTGGAAAAGTTGCTGAAGATTGTTAGCAGTCAAGTCTTGCGTTTGAAGAATCTCAAAGAGTTTTTCATCAGCTATGGTAAATGGATTGTGACTGTTTTTTGGTGGTGGAGCTAGATAGGTTGCACCAGGTAAAATGGTACGGTAGCTATTTTGGGCAAAACCAAGGTGTTTAATCGATTCGATAATCTTTCCTTGTCCCTTGTCTAACAGGATAATGTTGCTATGTTTGCCCATGATTTCAACCACTAAGGTGACCTCAATGTGATCGCCAATTTCATTTTTGTTGGAAACACTGATTTCTAAGATACGATCATTGTCAATTTGTTTCAGTTGCTCAATGACAGCACCTTGAAGGTACTTTCGCATAATCATGGTAAAGGTGCTGGGTTGTTTGGGATTTTGAAACTCAGTTTGCGTTAATTGGATACGACCAAAGACAGAATGTGCAGAAAGTAGCAGTTTGTAATTTTGTCGATGGTGACGAATAGTGAGGACTAACTCTCTCTCAAATGGTTGGTTGACCTTTTGAATCCGTCCACCGACCAGTTGAGTTTGAAGTTCTTGGGTAAGGTGATGCAAAAAAAAGCCATCAAAAGACATGCAATTCTCCTTTTTTGTCTAGTTTAATCATTATATCATAAATGTCTGAGCCTAGATAGACAAGGAGATGAGATAGACGGTCTGATGAGAATATGCTACAATAGTCCTACTAAAGAATAAAGGAGTTAGTATGATTATTTCCACCATTTCGCAAGGCTTACTTTGGGCCGTCTTGGGTCTTGGGATCTATATGACCTTTCGGATCTTGAACTTTCCTGATATGACAATAGAAGGCTCCTTTCCCTTGGGCGGTGCAGTAGCTGTTACCTTGATGACACAGGGTGTCCATCCTCTTTTAGCGACCTTAATGGCTATTCTTTCAGGTTGTTTGGCAGGTTTGGTCACAGGCCTTCTTTATACCAAGGGGAAAATTCCGACGCTTTTAGCGGGAATCTTGGTGATGACATCTTGTCATTCCATTATTTTAATGGTCATGGGCAGGGCCAATTTGGGGCTTTTAGATGCCATTACCTTGCCGGACTTATTACCTTTAGACAATAGTTTCAACCTTTTGGTTCTGGGTTTGATTTTTAACTTTTTGGTGATTTTTGGTCTGATTTATTTTTTCTATACGCGTCTGGGTCAAGCCTATATCGCTACTGGAGATAATCGTGATATGGCTCGTAGTTTTGGCATTGATACCGATAAAATGGAAGTCATGGGACTGGTTGTTTCTAATGGCATTGTTGCCTTGGCAGGAGCTTTGATTAGTCAGCAAGATGGCTACGCTGATGTGTCTAAGGGCGTTGGGGTGATTGTCATTGGTTTGGCAAGTATCATTATCGGTGAGGTAGTTTTATCAGCCAATTTAACTCTTTTGGAACGTTTGATTTCTCTTGTCGTGGGGTCAATTGGCTATCAGGCTCTGATTTGGTTAGTTGTGGCTCTTGGTTTCAATACCAACTATCTCAAACTATTCAGTGCCTTAGTCTTGGCAATCTGTTTGATGATTCCAGAGCTGAAGAAAAAATTCTTGAAAGGGGTTAGCCTATCCCGATGAAAAAAATTATTGAACTTAAAAATGCGAGTGTCGTGGTTAATAATGGTTTTGATGAAGTTAAGACCATTTTGGACGATGTTAGTTTGACCATTTATGAACAGGACTTTTTGACCATTTTAGGTGGTAATGGAGCTGGAAAATCGACTCTATTTAATGTCATTGCAGGGACACTTATGTTGACTAGCGGTAGCATTGCTATTATGGGTGAAGACGTGACGCAGCTATCTGCACAAAAACGAGCAGCCCACCTATCACGTGTCTTTCAAGATCCTAAAATGGGGACTGCTCCACGTATGACCGTGGCTGAAAATCTGCTCATTGCCAAGTTTCGAGGGCAAAAAAGAGGCCTTGTGTCCCGTCAATTGCAGGAATATAAGGATGAATTTCAAGAACTACTTGGCAAGATTGGCAATGGGTTAGACAAGCATTTGGACACGCCAGCAGGGCTATTGTCAGGTGGTCAACGTCAAGCCCTTAGTCTCTTGATGGCAACCGTCAAACGCCCAGAGTTGTTGCTTTTAGATGAACATACGGCAGCTTTAGATCCTAAGACCAGTCAGTCGTTAATGCAGTTGACCGATGATTTTGTCCAGACAGACCAATTAACGGCCTTGATGATTACTCATCAGATGGAAGACGCCTTGAAATATGGCAATCGCCTATTGGTCATGAAAGATGGTAAGATTGTCAAAGACTTGAACAAAGACGAAAAAGCTCAACTGAGTATTGCTGATTATTATCGCATTTTTGATTAAGAGAGAGACTAACCTTTGGTAAGAAAGGTTAGTTTTTATTTTCATGTGAAATATGATATAATGGGAGAGATTATAACAGTAAATCGACTTGCTTAGCCAAGGACCGTTTGTCATAATATCAGTAGCCAATCTACTGGTCATTTTAAGCATAATAAGATTACAGACAAGGAGAAGATATGAGTCAAATTAAAATTATAGCTCTAGGTGGTGTCCGAGAAAATGGAAAAAATTTCTACCTAGTTGAAGTCAATGAATCGATTTTTATTTTGGATACAGGATTGAAATATCCTGAAAATGAACAACTTGGGGTTGATGTGGTCATTCCTAATTTTGACTACCTTATTGAAAACAAACAACGTGTACAAGGGATTTTCCTAACTCACGGTCATGCCGATGCGATTGGTGCCCTTCCTTACCTCTTGCAACAGGTTAAGGTACCCGTTTTTGGCTCGCAACTCACCATTGAACTTGCCAAGTTGGTGGTAAAAAATAATGAAGGTAGTAAGAAATTTAATCAATTTCATGTTGTTGACAGTGAAACGGAAATTGAATTTGATGATGCCACCATTTCCTTTTTCAAAACGACCCACTCGATACCAGACAGTTTAGGGGTTGTGGTTGGTACAGCAGAAGGTAAGATTGTTTATACAGGGGATTTCAAATTTGATCAAGCTGCTAGTTCACTTTATCAGACAGATTTGGGTCGTTTGGCAGAAATTGGTCGGGAAGGTGTCTTAGCCCTTTTATCAGACTCTGCCAATGCTTCTAGTACCGTTCAAGTTGCCAGTGAGGCTGAAGTTGGTCTTGAGATGAACCAAGTCATCGCCGATGCGGATGGTCGCATTATTGTGGCAGCAGTTGCTAGTAATCTAGTGAGAATTCAACAAGTTTTTGATGCAGCAGCAGCTAATGGTCGTCGTGTGGTCTTGACAGGTTTTGATGCGGAAAATATCGTTCGTACTGCCATGCGTCTAAAAAAATTGTCTTTGGCTAACGAACGCCTAATCATCAAACCTAAAGACATCAATCGTTTTGAAGACCATGAATTGATTATCCTAGAAACAGGTAAGATGGGTGAGCCAATCAATGGCTTGCGTAAGATGGCGATTGGGCGTCACCGCTATGTTCAAATTAAAGAAGGGGATTTGGTTTATGTTGTGACCACACCAAGCATTGCTAAAGAAGCCATGGTGGCACGAGTTGAAAATCTGATTTACAAGGCAGGTGGTTCAGTTAAACTCATCACACAAAATCTGCGTGTGTCAGGTCATGCTAACGGCCGTGATTTGCAGCTGATGATTAACCTCCTTCAACCTAAATACCTATTTCCGATTCAGGGTGAGTATCGTGATTTGCAGGCCCATGCTGAGTTGGCACAGGAAGTTGGCGTTTTACCAGAGAACATTTACATCATGAAACGTGGCGATATCATGGTCTATGATCAAGAAGGCTTCATGCATGAAGGGGGTATTCCTGCTGGAGATGTCATGATTGATGGCAATGCCATTGGTGATGTGGGCAATATTGTCTTGCGAGATCGTAAGATTTTGTCAGAAGATGGTATCTTTATCGTAGCCATGACGGTCAATAAACGAGAACGTAAGATTATTTCAAGAGCCAAGGTGCATACGCGTGGCTTTGTCTATGTTAAAAAGAGTCGTGACATTTTAAGAGAAAGTGCTGATTTGGTCAACACGGTTGTTGAAGATTACCTTGCCCAACCTAACTTTGATTGGAATGAATTGAAAGGTTCAGTTCGTGATAGTATCAGTAAGTTTTTATTTGAGCAGACCAAACGCCGACCAGCTATTTTGCCAGTCATTATGGAAGTACGCTAAAAGAATAAGCTAGGAAATCAGCTCCTAGCTTTTTATATCAAGAAAGGACATGATTTATGGCTTTATTAAAAATTGAATACCACTCCGATGTTTTAGGCATGATGCGACAGGTCAATGTCATCTATCCTGATGCTAGTGACCTTAGCCAAGAAGAAGCAACAAGTCAAGACATTCCTGTGCTGTATCTCTTACATGGTATGGCAGGAAATGAAAATTCTTGGCTCAAACGAACAGCGATTGAACGTTTGGTACGCAAGACTAATTTAATCGTGGTCATGCCGTCAACAGATTTGGCTTGGTACACCAATACTCAGTATGGTCTAGCTTATTATGATGCGCTAGCCAAGGAGTTGCCTCAAGTTCTGCACCGCTTTTTCCCTAATATGAGTCAATCTCGTGCTAAAACCTTTATCGCAGGTCTGTCTATGGGAGGTTACGGTGCTTTTAAATTAGCTCTTTTAAGCAATCGTTTTGCTTATGCGGGTTCATTTTCAGGAGCCTTGTCTTTTGATTTAGACAGTCTGCAGGATCAAACCAGATCAGATTTAGCTTACTGGCAAGGGATTTTTGGGGAAAATCAAGATGACACATCAGAACATTTCTTGGTCAATATGGTCAAAAACCATGATATCCAAACCAAATTCTATGCTTGGTGTGGGCAAGAAGATTTTCTTTTTGACGCCAATCAGATAGGAGCTAAGGCTTTGCAAGCAGCAGGAATAGACCTAGATTATCAGGTCGGTCATGGCACGCATGATTGGTACTACTGGGAAAAACAATTGGAGATCTTTTTAGAAATGTTACCAATTGATTACGTTAAAGAAGAACGTTTGTCATAATGATGACAAATTTGTAAAGGTTATTTTTTTCGTTGAAATTGCTGGTCAATCTTGCTATAATCAATCTCATGTTTTAGGAAATTTCACTGGAAAAGAGTTAACTAATGGTTTATTTGCTAAAATCTTTACTGTGGTTGCCTAGGTTTATCATACGTTTGGTTTGGAATTTAATCTGGCGATTGATTCAGACGGCGGTCTTACTGGCTTTGATTTTATGGGGCTTCTGGTGGTATATCAATAATAGCACCTCTGACTTTGCTAATCAGTTGTCTAATGTTGTTAGTGGTATTTCACAGATTTTCCCCACAGATACTACTAATTTACGTGAAAATTTACAAAATCTCTCGACAGATTTTTATCAAAGTCAAGAAGGAGTGAGGTGGTCAAAACCTCAAGCCACCATTTATATTCAATCAACGGATCCAACGCTAGTATCAGCCTATCAGACAGCTATTGCTAATTGGAACAGTACAGGAGCCTTTACCTTTACGCTAACCAACGATGAGCAAACAGCAGATATTATCGCTAGAGATGAGATGAATGCCAATACTCAAGCAGCAGGAGTAGCAGAAACGAAACTCAATGCCTTAACCAAGCGTATTGTTTATGCAGATATTCGACTGAATGCTTATTATCTGTTGAATGATACTTATGGTTATACCTTTGAACGTGTGGTCAATACTGCTGAGCATGAATTGGGTCATGCGATTGGTTTATCTCATAACGATGCTGAAGTTTCTGTCATGCAGTCATCGAGTTCCAATTACAGTATTCAAGCAACGGATGTTAATAGCTTGGTTGAGTTATACCAATCTTAATCAATTCAGTCTAGAAGGATGATAAATTTCCCATCTTTTCTAGGCTTTTTTGTTATAATAAAGCTATGATTATTTTACAAGCAAACAAGGTGGAACGCTCTTTTGCAGGGGAGGTTCTTTTTCAAAATATCAATCTGCAAATTGATGAACGTGATCGCATTGCCCTAGTTGGTCGCAATGGTGCAGGTAAATCAACCTTATTAAAAATTTTAGTCGGACAAGAAAGTGCTACCTCAGGAGAGATTAGTTGTAAACGAGATTTGTCACTGTCTTATCTAGCTCAAAATAGCCAATTTAATGCCAAAGGTACCATCTTTGAAGAAATGTTGGCTGTTTTTGCTGACCTGCGTCAACAGGAAAAAAGCCTACGTCACATGGAAGAGCAAATGAGTGAGTTGACTGGTCAAGCCTTACAAGACTTGATGACGTCCTATGATAGTTTGGCAGAAGACTTTAGGGTCAAGGGTGGCTTTACCTATGAAAGTGATTTGAAAGCTATGCTCAATGGTTTCAAGTTTGATCAAAGCATGTGGGATATGCCAGTATCAGATCTTTCTGGTGGGCAAAAAACACGACTGGCTCTGGCGAGAATGTTGCTTGAAAAACCAGAACTTCTGGTGCTAGATGAGCCAACCAATCACTTGGATATTGAAACAGTGGCTTGGTTAGAAAATTATCTTACCAACTACCAAGGGGCACTTTTGATTGTCAGTCATGACCGTTATTTTCTTGACAAGGTGGCCACTAAGACGGCAGATTTAAGACCAAATGGCTTGGATATGTATGTTGGTAATTATTCAAAATTCATGGATTTGAAAGCTGAAAAACTAGCCACTGAGCAAAAGAATTTTGATAAGCAGAATAAGGAAATTGCCAAATTAGAAGATTTTGTCAAACGCAATATTGCAAGAGCCTCAACAACCAAGCGCGCCCAATCTCGTCGCAAGCAACTGGAGAAAATGGAACGCTTGGATAAGCCAGAAAATCATCAAGAATCAGCCAGTATGACCTTTCAGATTGACAAGGTGTCGGGAAATCAAGTCTTGAATCTAGATCAAGTTGTCATCGGTTATGATCAAGAGATTTTGGCGCAAGAGATTAGTCTAGATGTGCGTAAACACGATGCCATTGCTCTAGTTGGTCCAAATGGGGTTGGAAAATCAACGCTGCTTAAGTCTTTATTAGGTCAGATTGATTTCTTGAAGGGGCAGGCTCATTTTGGTGCCAATCTTGAGGTGGGCTACTATGATCAAAATCAAACAGCACTAACGCCTTCTAATACAGTTTTAGAAGAACTTTGGTCAGCATTTCCTACAACACCAGAACTAGACATTCGCAATCGTCTGGGTGCTTTTCTCTTTTCTGGAGATGAGGTGAAAAAAACAGTAGGCATGCTTTCAGGTGGTGAAAAAGCGCGTGTTTTATTGGCTAAACTTTCCATGGAAAATAATAATTTTCTCATTCTTGATGAACCAACCAACCATCTAGACATTGATAGCAAGGAAGTCTTGGAGGACGCCTTGATTAACTACCAAGGCACTCTACTTTTTGTCAGTCATGATCGCTATTTTATCAATCGTGTAGCAACGAAGGTCGTCGAGCTCTCTTCGACAGGAACAACACTTTATTTAGGCGATTATGATTATTATTTAGAAAAAAAGGCAGAGCAGGAAGTTCAAGAAGAAAGCAACCAAGTCAAGGTTGTAGCAGCCAGTCAGGACTATCAGCAACAAAAATTAGAGCAAAAAGAAAAGCGTAAAAAAGAACGTCAATTAGCCCAAGTAGAAGACCGTCTAGAACAATTAGAGTCTGATTTGGACCTGCTCAATCAAGACATGTTGGCAACCAACGACGCTCAACTCTTGATTGACCTACAAGAACAAGTCAATCAGTTGACCGTTGAGCAAGAAGAATTGATGATGCAATGGGAGTTTTTGGTGGAGGAATTAAGCTAAAAAACGAATAATATCTCAAATAAGTGTTGTTTTTTGCTCTAAAATCAGTAAAAAATGAAAAAAACAAGATTTTTCTATTGACAAGCGAGAAAAAAATAGGTATGATAGCTATATCTTAAACAAGGGAAAGGAGAACAGATATGTTACTGACTAGTCAAAATCAAGCAGTCAATACTTATTTCTACAGCTATTATTAGATAGTGTTTGTAGGCATGTATAACAACATGGATACAAACACGGGAACGTAAGTTTGTATCTATGTGGCTGTGGTTGTTTTGACGTGTGCCTCATAGATGTTAAATCTAGATGGCACAGAAAGAGTATTTTATCTGTTTTACTATACAAGAAAAGTGTAGGGACCGTCTAGATAGCATGCTAGGCGGTCCCTTTTTGTTCCATCACTCATTCATTTATTTATTTTATAGGAGAATAATCATGATCTTTAAAAAACTTATTTTTGGTTCTGTTACATTTTTATCAGTACTTGCTTTAGCCGCTTGTGGCAATAGCCAATCGTCTTCGTCTGACGCTGTTAAGGTAGGCGTTATTCAGTACGCTGAGCATGAGGCCTTAACAGCTGCACGACAAGGTTTCGTTGAAGCCTTGGAGAAGGCAGGTTACAAGGAGGGGGACAATTTAACTCTTGATGTACAAAATGCCCAAGGTGATCAAGCCAATCTTCAAACCATGGTTGCCAAATTAGCTGGCGAAAATGATTTGAACTTTGCTATCGCAACACCTGCAGCCCAAGCCCTACTGAATGCTGATTCAGAAACACCATCTGTATTTACAGCAGTGACTGATCCAGTGGAAGCAGGACTGGTGAAATCTTTAGAAAAACCTGAGAGCAGCATGACAGGTTCTATTGATGCGACAGATGTGTCAAAACAAATTGACATGTTGGTCAAGGTCGTACCAACTGCCAAGACGGTGGGCATTTTCTACAATTCAAGTGAGGTCAATTCTGAAGTTCAGGCTGAACAGGCTAAAAAAGCTCTTGAAGCTAAAGGGCTTAGCGTTGAAACAGCTACAGTGACCTCTAGTAATGATGTGCAACAAGTGATGACCTCATTGGCTGACAAGGTTGATGCTATTTACTTACCAACCGACAATGTCGTTGCTTCAACAGCCTCAACGATTGGTGAGATTTTGAAAGAGAAAAAAGTACCAGCTATGGCTAGTGATGCGGCAGTGATTGATGCGGCACTCTTTACTTACGGTGTTGATTACAAGGCAATCGGGGTACAAGCTGGTGAGTTGGCTGTGAAGATTCTTGAAGGGGAAAAACCAGCTGACTTAGCCGTTCAAAAACCAAATACGGCAGCCATTACCATCAATGATGAGATGACTAAGGCGATTGGCATTGATCCAGCAAGTATTGAAGCTTTAGAACAATAAAAGAAGATAGCTATAGGGTATCAAACAGTAAAAAAATTGGCAGTTATGTCATTAGCAGGCTTGGCTCTACTTGGCTTAGGAGCTTGTTCTGCAACAGGTAAGCAGTCAAATTCTACAGATTCTGTTAAAATTGGGATTTTGCAATACATGGAACATGATTCCTTGACCGTAGCACGTAAGGGTTTTGTGGATGAATTGGCAGCCAATGGCTACAAAGAGGGCGAAAAAATCACTTTGAATTATCAAAATGCCCAAGGTGATCAAGCCCCTATTGATAAACAAATCGAATTATTGGGGCAAGCCTTACCAACTACTAAAACGGTTGGTATTCTCTATACAACAAGTGAACGTAATGTTGAAGTGCAAGTCAAGCAAGCTAAAAAACTGCTAGAAAAGGCAAGTTATCAAGTCATGCTTAAAGGAATTACTTCTTCAAATGATGTTCAAGACATAACATCTAGCTTGATGAAGGATGTAGGTGCCATTTTTGTATCAACAGATAATACCATTGCGTCAACCAGGACCATGATTGGTGACTTATCAGTTGCAAATAAGGTGCTAGTCATTGGTGGATCGACCGACATGGTGAATCAAGGTGGTCTATTGACTTATAGTACTAACTATGAGGCATTGGGTCGTCAAATAGTTAAAATAGCAATCAAGACATTGCTAAGCAGTTAGGGATTGATACTTCTAATCTATCTATTTCAAAATAAGTCATCTATTAAAAGAATAAGACAGCAAAGTAGGTACCAGTGCCTACTTAACTGTCAACATTAAAAGGAGAAAAGTGTGGATATTATTTTATCAAGCATCTCGCAAGGCTTACTTTGGTCGGTCATGGCGATCGGTGTTTATCTAACCTTTCGTATTTTAGAAATTGCAGACATGACGGCTGAGGGTGCTTATCCCTTGGGAGCTGCGGTTTGTGCGACAACTATTGTCAATGGTGTTAATCCTTTGTTAGCAACTTTCTTGTCTATCTTAGCAGGAATGGGAGCTGGCTTGCTGTCTGGCTTGCTACATACCAAACTAAAAATTCCGCCGCTTTTGACGGGGATTGTGACCTTGACAGGTCTTTATTCAATCAATTTGAAAATCTTAGGCAAGGCCAATGTCGCCCTGCTTAGACAAGAAACCTTAGTCACTCAACTTCAAGGGTTAGGTCTGACTAAAACCAATGCCGTTTTAGTGATTGGTGTGGTCGCGATTTTATTGGTTGTTGCTATTTTAACCCTTTTTATGAATACTCAAATTGGTTTGGCTATCCGTTCAACAGGGGACAATATTCCAATGAGCGAATCCAATGGCATTCAAGTCAATACCATGAAAATCTATGGTTATATGATATCAAATGGTTTGATTGCTCTTTGTGGTGCTTTATTGACTCAAAACAATGGCTATGCTGATCTCAATTCAGGAACAGGAACAATTGTTATTGGCTTGGCATCTGTGATTATTGCTGAAGTGATTTTGCGTAATCTCAGCCTTGGTTGGCGTTTGCTGTCTGTGGTTCTAGGAGCGGTGATTTATCGTTTGATTATCTTAGCTATCTTGGAAATTCCTGGTATGGACGCTGATTTAGTGAAGCTCTGCTCTGCTATTTTGCTAGCGACTGTGCTTTATGTGCCAGAGTTGCAGAAAAAACTTAATATTCGTCGTCCAAAAATAAATGGACAAGCTTAGGAGGACCT
Source organism: Streptococcus sp. sy018 (assembly GCF_007859185.1). Lineage (NCBI taxonomy): Bacteria > Bacillati > Bacillota > Bacilli > Lactobacillales > Streptococcaceae > Streptococcus > Streptococcus sp. sy018. The sequence goes on from NZ_VOHN01000001.1 coordinate 33,521, forward strand.
TATGACGACACTTTTATCGATTCAAAATCTTCACAAGACCTTTGAAGCAGGAACAGTCAATGAAAACCATGTCTTGCGTGGCTTAAATCTTGAGGTTAAAGAGGGAGATTTCATTTCCATTATTGGTGGTAATGGTGCTGGTAAATCAACCTTTATGAATCTTTTGGCAGGGGCACTTTTTCCTGATTCGGGCGATATTTTGCTAGAAGGCAGGTCTATTAAACACCTGCCAGCTTCGAAACGTTCAAAAGATATCAGTCGTGTTTTTCAAGATCCAAAAATGGGAACAGCCTCACGCTTGACTATTGAGGAAAATATGGCGATTGCTTATCGACGTGGTCTTTCTCGTGGCCTTTTTTGGGGTGTTAAAGACAGTGATCGCAAGATTTTCAAAGAAGCCTTAATGGAACTCGGTTTAGGGCTTGAAAATCGGATGAAGGTTGACACCCAATTTTTATCTGGTGGGCAAAGACAGGCCTTGACCTTGATGATGGCTTCCTTGGTGAAACCAAAACTGTTACTCTTGGATGAACATACGGCTGCCCTAGATCCAAAAACCAGTGACATGGTGATGGATTTAACCCAAAAAATTGTGACAAGTCATCAGTTAACAGCACTGATGATTACGCATAATATGGAAAATGCTATCCAATACGGTAATCGTCTGGTCATGCTCCATCGTGGTCAAATTGTGGTGGATGTCCAAGGTGAAGAAAAGCAGCATTTAACGGTTCAAGATTTAATGGCTCTCTTTCATAAAAACAGTGGCCAACAACTGACTGATGATGAAATGATTTTGTAACGGTTTCAGAAACTATCAAAAAGCAGATTCAAGTGATTTTTTAACCACTTGAATCTTTTTTATTGGGGAATCATTTACGAAAATCTAAGTCATCAAAAAAGTTTGTGAAAAACTTATTTTTGTTTTCTTGGTAAACCTTTACATGATGATGATTTAGCTATTAAAAATAATTGCGTCTTGTGAATTTTTAAGGTATGATAAGAGTGTAAAAATAATTTATGGAGGCCAATATGGTAACGATTTCTAAAGAGAAGCATTTGGAAATGTATTTGAAAATGCAACGTATCAGAGAATTTGATATGCGAATTAACAAACTTGTTCGTCGAGGTTTCGTTCAAGGGATGACTCACTTCTCAGTTGGTGAAGAAGCAGCCAACGTTGGTGCGATGGCTCATTTGACCTATGATGATGTCTTCTTCTCAAACCACCGTGGACACGGTCACTGTATTGCTCAGGATATGGATCTGAATGCAATGATGGCAGAATTAGCTGGTAAAGTGACAGGTGTGTCTAAGGGACGTGGTGGCTCTATGCACTTGGCTGATTTTGAAAAAGGTAACTATGGAACCAATGGTATTGTTGGTGGTGGCTACGCTCTAGCAGTTGGTGCTGCCCTGACGCAACAATACAAGGGAACAAATAATATTGCGGTCGCTTTCTCAGGAGATGGTGCAACCAATGAAGGCTCATTCCATGAGTCTATCAACATGGCAGCAACTTGGAAATTACCAGTGATTTTCTTCATCATCAATAATGGTTACGGTATCTCAATGGATATTAAAAATGCGACCAATACCCCTCACCTTTATACGCGTGCAGAAGCCTATGGTATTCCAGGATTCTATTGTGAAGACGGTAATGACGTCTTGGCAGTTTATGAAACAATGGAAAAAGCCGTCGAACATGTGCGTGGTGGCAATGGACCTGCTATTGTTGAAGTGGTTTCTTATCGTTGGTTTGGTCACTCAACAGCTGATGCTGGAGTTTATCGTACCAAAGAAGAAGTCGATGAGTGGAAGAAAAAAGACCCAATGCTCAAATACCGTGCTTATTTGACTGAAAATAAATTTGCCACTGATCAAGAATTAGATGCGATTGATGCACAAGTGGTCAAAGAAGTTGACGATGCTTATGAATTTGCCGTGAATAGTCCAGATCCAGAATTGTCAGTTGCGTTTGAAGACGTTTGGGTTGATTAAGACACACACTAAGGTAAGTAAACTAACAGTAAAAAATTAGGAGAAATAACATGTCAGAAACTAAATTGATGGCTTTGCGTGAAGCAATTAACCTTGCCATGAGTGAGGAAATGCGTAAAGATGAAGATATTTTCTTGATGGGAGAAGATGTCGGCATTTATGGTGGTGATTTTGGTACTTCAGTTGGAATGCTAGCTGAATTTGGGAAAAAGCGTGTTCGTGACACACCAATTTCTGAAGCAGCTATCGCTGGTGCAGCAGTTGGTGCGGCAATTACAGGCTTGCGTCCAATTATTGATTTGACCTTCATGGACTTCATCACGATTGCTCTTGATGCGATTGTGAATAATGGGGCGAAAAACAACTACATGTTTGGTGGTGGTTTGAAAACACCTGTAACCTTCCGTGTGGCGTCTGGTTCAGGTATCGGTTCAGCAGCTCAACATTCTCAGTCTTTGGAAGCATGGTTGGCTCATATCCCAGGAATTAAGGTTGTTGCTCCAGGAAATGCCAATGACGCCAAGGGCTTGTTGAAATCGGCTATTCGTGATAACAATATTGTTTTGTTCATGGAGCCAAAGGCACTTTATGGTAAAAAAGAAGAAGTGACCCAAGATCCTGACTTCTACATTCCACTTGGTAAGGGTGAAATCAAGCGTGAAGGAACAGATTTGACCATTGTGTCTTACGGTCGCATGTTAGAGCGTGTCTTGCAGGCTGCTGAAGAAGTGGCTGTTGATGGCATCAATGTTGAAGTTGTTGACCCACGCACACTTGTGCCTTTGGATAAGGAATTGATTATTGAGTCAGTGAAGAAAACGGGTAAATTGATGCTAGTTAACGATGCCTATAAGACAGGTGGTTTCATTGGTGAAATTGCAGCTATGGTGACAGAAAGTGAAGCTTTTGATTATCTTGATCATCCAATTGTTCGTCTAGCTAGTGAAGACGTGCCAGTACCTTATGCTCGTGTTCTGGAACAAGCAGTCCTACCAGATGTTGCCAAGATTAAAGATGCTATCTATAAGATTGCTAACAAGCAGTAGGCTTGTTAAAGACAAGTGAGATAACAAAGAAGGGAAAAGAGAATGGCAATAGAAATTATTATGCCTAAGCTCGGTGTTGATATGCAAGAAGGCGAAATCATCGAGTGGAAAAAACAAGAAGGCGATGAGGTCAAAGAAGGCGAAATTCTCCTTGAAATCATGTCAGACAAGACCAATATGGAATTGGAAGCAGAAGATTCAGGTGTTCTCTTGAAAATCGTCCGTGGTGCAGGTGAAACTGTTCCTGTTACAGAAATCATTGGTTACATCGGTGCAGCTGGAGAAGTGGTCGAAGCTAATCAGTCAGAAAAACCAGCGAAGGTGGCTGACAATCCTGTAGAAAAGGTTGAGTCGCCTGCTCAGGTTCTTGAAACAAGTAAAGAAGTAGCTCCTGTGGCAGAAGGTGAGAAAGTTCGTGCGACACCAGCAGCTCGTAAATTAGCGAAAGATTTGGGCATTAACCTTCATCTTGTTGTAGGAACTGGACTTCGTGGCCGTATTCACAAAGAAGATGTTGAAAAAGTTAAACAAGCGATTGGCCGTATTTCACCATTGGCACGCAAGATTGCCGAAGACAAGGGTGTTGATATTAGTAGCTTAGTTGGTAGCGGTGTACGTGGTAAGATCATGAAACAAGATATTTTAGCTGCCATTGCACCAAGTCAAGAAGTCGCTGCTGAAAGCCAAGTAAGCCCAGTTGTTGAAACGGTTAAAGAAGAGGTGCCATCTGATATTGAAATTATCAAGATGAGTCCAATGCGTAAGGCAATTTCAAAAGGAATGGTTAATTCATACTTGACTGCTCCAACCTTTACGCTTAACTACGACATCGACATGACTAACTTAATGGCTCTACGCAAGCAAGTCCTTGAACCAATTATGGCAAAGACTGGCAATAAGGTAACCTTTACTGATTTAATCGGTCTTGCAGTTGTTAAAACCTTGATGAAACCAGAACATCGTTACATGAATGCGTCTTTGATTAACGATGCCAATGAAATTGAAATTCATAAGTATGTCAATCTTGGTATTGCCGTTGGTCTTGATGATGGTTTGGTCGTTCCAGTTGTTCATGGTGCAGATAAGATGAGCTTGTCTGAATTTGTGGTTGCGTCAAAAGATGTGATTAAAAAAGCTCAAACGGGTAAATTAAAAGCAGCTGAAATGTCAGGATCAACCTTCTCGATTACCAACCTGGGTATGTTTGGTACAAAGAGCTTCAACCCAATTATTAATCAACCAAACTCAGCAATCCTTGGTGTAGCAGCGACAGTACCGACACCAGTTGCCCTAGATGGAGAAGTTGTGATTCGTCCAATTATGGCTATGTGCTTGACGATTGACCATCGTATCATTGACGGTATGAATGGAGCTAAATTTATGGTTGATTTGAAAAATCTTTTGGAAAATCCAATGGAATTGCTCATCTAAAGATGGGAAACCAAGGTAAAATGTTAGTTGAAAAATAGAAAGTGAGAAAATAATGGCTGTAGAAATTATCATGCCAAAACTCGGTGTTGACATGCAAGAAGGCGAAATCATCGAGTGGAAAAAACAAGAAGGTGATGAAGTCAAAGAAGGCGACATTCTTCTTGAGATTATGTCAGACAAGACCAATATGGAACTTGAAGCAGAAGATTCAGGTGTTCTCTTGAAAATCGTCCGTGGTGCAGGTGAAACCGTTCCAGTTACAGAAATTATTGGTTACATTGGTGCGGCTGGAGAAGTGGTTGATGCTGGAGCTAAAAGTGCATCACCAGCAGAGCTAGAAGCTGCTGGTCTGGAAGTGCCAAAAGCTCCTGTACAAGAAACCGTAGTTGTTGCTGACAAGGCATCACTTGCAGATGATGAATATGATATTGTCGTTGTTGGTGGTGGTCCAGCAGGGTACTATGCAGCCATTCGTGGTGCTCAATTAGGTGGTAAGATTGCCATTGTTGAGAAATCAGAATTTGGTGGTACTTGCTTGAATAAGGGGTGTATCCCAACTAAAACCTACTTGAAAAATGCTGAAATTCTTGATGGATTGAAGATTGCAGCAGGTCGAGGTATCAATTTAGCGTCAACCAACTACACGATTGATATGGATAAGACCGTTGACTTCAAAAATTCAGTAGTTAAAACCTTGACAAGTGGTGTTCAAGGCTTGTTGAAAGCCAATAAAGTGACCATTTTTAATGGTCTTGGTCAAGTTAATCCAGATAAGACAGTTACGATTGGCAGTGAAACGATTAAGGGACGTAATATCATTCTTGCGACTGGTTCAAAAGTTTCACGCATCAATATTCCAGGAATTGAGTCATCATTAGTCATGACGTCAGATGATATCCTTGACTTGCGTGAAATTCCGAAATCATTAGCTGTTATGGGTGGTGGTGTCGTTGGTATCGAGTTAGGTTTGGTATATGCAGCCTATGGTACAGAAGTGACCGTTATTGAAATGGCAGACCGTATCATTCCGGCAATGGACAAGGAAATTTCTTTGGAATTACAAAAAATCTTGTCTAAAAAAGGCATGAACATCAAGACATCTGTTGGTGTTGCTGAAATCGTTGAAAATAACAATCAACTTACTCTGAAATTGAATGACGGTTCAGAAGTAGTGGCAGATCGTGCTCTCTTATCAATTGGTCGTGTGCCACAATTAGCTGGTTTAGAAAATCTTGATCTTGACATGGATCGTGGTCGTATCAAAGTTAACGAGTATCAAGAAACATCAATTCCAGGTATTTATGCCCCAGGAGATGTGAACGGAACTAAAATGCTAGCTCACGCAGCCTACCGTATGGGTGAGGTTGCTGCTGAAAATGCAATGCGTGGTAATGTCCGTAAAGCACACCTTGATTTTACACCAGCAGCCGTTTACACGCATCCAGAAGTGGCGATGTGTGGCTTGACAGAAGAACAAGCTCGTGAGCAATACGGTAATGACATCCTTATTGGTAAATGTAGCTTTACTGGTAATGGACGTGCTATTGCGTCTAACGAGGCACATGGTTTTGTTAAGGTCATTGCTGAGGCTAAATACCATGAAATCCTTGGTGTTCACATTGTAGGGCCAGTTGCAGCTGAATTGATTAACGAAGCAGCAACTATCATGGAAGCAGAATTAACAGTTGATGATGTGGCTCAATCAATTCATGGGCATCCAACCTTCTCAGAAGTGATGTATGAAGCATTCCTAGATGTGCTTGGCGAAGCGATTCATAACCCACCAAAACGTAAATAAACATAAAAATCCTTTAGATAAGTCTAAAGGATTTTTAATATCATTTGCCGTATTGGTAAGGCACACCTAAATGTTCCCTTAAGGTACTGCCTTCATAATCTTCGTGGAAAATGCCACGTTCTTGTAAAATTGGAACTACTTTTTCTACAAAAGATTTGATACCATCATGTGCCAAATCTGGTACAATTGAAAAGCCATCACAAGCACCAGCTTCAAACCATTCTTGTAAGAAATCAGCGACATCTTTTGCCGTACCAACTACGACTGGATGATAGTTAATCACACCATGAGCCAGTGTGTCGATAGGAGAATAGCCTTGTTTGAGTATTTCCAAAGCTTTTGGCGAACGAGGATCACCAGGGTTAGCTTGAGCCAAATTGAGCCAGTTTTTAGGTAAGGGTTGATAAGGGTCAAGTGCTTGAAGGTTTAAACCAACCATGGCGCTTAGATAAGCCAGTCGTTGTGTTAATTCTTCTTGATCAAATGCTAGGATTTGTCGTCTGCGTGCCAGGGCTTCTTCCTTACTATCCGCAATAGTAAACATAAACCCAGTAAAGCTATTGATCTCTGTTGCAGCACGTCCATTTTTTTCAGCTTCAGCTTGTAACATTTGACGGTAAGCTTTAGCTTCTTCTATGGTAAAAGGATTAGCATAGACACCAGAGGCGAATCGTCCAGCCAATCGAATCCCTTCTGGGCTAGGACCAGCTTGAAAAATAGGAGGTTGCCCTTGTTCTGACGGTGGAATGGGTAGAGGGCCCATAGTCTTGATGTATTCGCCTTGATAGTGAATCGGTTTTATTTGTGTGGTATCGGCAAATTGACCAGTTGATTTATCGTGACGATAGGCTGTTTGTCCCCAAGACCCCCATAAACCTTGAACTGCTTCGATAAATTCATGAGCTCGTCCATAACGCTCTTGATAGGTTGGAATTGCTTGCCCAAAATTAGCCCCTGTCCCCTGAGTAGAGGTTGTGACAGCATTCCAACCAACTCGTCCATGACTCACCACATCCAAGGCTTTCAGATGACGAGCTAGGTTATAGGGTTCGTTAAAGGTCGTTGAAAAAGTGCCCACCAAGCCGATTTTTTCGGTAGCACGAGCAACAGATGTCATGGCAATTAGAGGATCCATCGAGTGCATGGGTGTATTTCCTTCAATGTCATTAACAAGAGCAGGTGTGTCTGCCATAAATAAGGCATGAATTTTCCCTTTTTCAGCAAGCTGAGCCAATTCGACATAAAGATCCATGTCAGTATAAGCGTCAGCTTTGGCTTCAGGTAATCGCCAAGTCTTAAACTCTCCCCCATAGCCAGCCACCATTTGTAGTACAATTTTCATTTGTTTTTTCGGTTTGTTTATCATTTCTACTTCCTCTTATGTTATGATAAAATGTAGTATAACAAACTTTATGATTGCTGAGAAGACGGCAAAAAAATTGACCTTAGTACATTTTTTTGTTGCTAGGCTAAGAAGAAAAAGAGGTTAAATATGGCTAAAATATGTCCAAAAGGATTTCAAAATATCGATTTAAGTCAGCCCAGCCCCTTATTTTATCTGTTATACACACAAGATTTGATGAGTGGTCGTTGGAAATGGCTGATTGTTGATTTTTTAATAGATGGTCCAAAGCGCTTTAGCCAAATTCAAAAATATCTGGGTAATTTGTCCCAAGGCTCTTTAACCAAGCAATTACGAGAAATGGAAGCAGATGGTTTGGTGATCAAAACAGTCTATCCTCAAGTGCCGCCAAGAGTGGATTATCAATTAAGTCAAAAGGGGCGAGATCTTTTTCCGATTTTGGAGTTGATGATAGCTTATGGGGAAGTTTATGGTTTAGAAGCTAACACTGTCACTAATCAACAAGCCAAATAATATGTTGTAATGGCTGGTTGGATCGGTTTAAAATTTGTTATCATTAAGAAAAATTAACTATAAGTTAATTTAGATTATCTATTTAAAGGAGTTGAACTATGAAATATATCGTAAACACTAGTAATGAAACAGCTTACAATATTGCCCTTGAAGCCTATGCTTTTCGTGAATTGATGGAAGAGGAAGAACTCTTTATTCTTTGGATTAACCGACCATCGATTATTATCGGTCGCCATCAAAACACTATTGAAGAAATCAATAAAGAATTTACAGATGCCAATGACATTCGTGTGGTTCGTCGTTTGTCAGGTGGCGGAGCAGTTTACCATGATTTGAACAATCTGAACTATACTATCATTTCAAACAAGAGCAAAGAAGGTGCTTTTGATTTTAAGACCTTTTCAGCTCCTGTGATTGAAACCTTGGCTGACCTTGGTGTTAAGGCTGAGTTTACAGGTCGTAATGATTTAGAGATTGATGGTAAAAAATTCTGTGGCAATGCCCAAGCTTACTATAAGGGACGAATGATGCACCACGGTTGCCTACTTTTTGATGTGGATATGAGTGTTTTGAGCCAAGCCCTCAAGGTGAGTAAGGATAAGATTGAGTCTAAAGGGGTTAAATCAGTCCGTTCTCGAGTGACCAATATTCTTGAGCAATTACCAAAAAAAATTACAGTTAATGAATTTTCAGACCTGTTGTTACAAAAAATGAAAGACACGCATCCTGAGATGACGGAATATGTCCTATCAGATGATGAGTTAGCCAAAATCAAACAGTTGGCAGAAGATAAATTTGCCACATGGGATTGGACCTACGGTCAAGCGCCAGAATATACCATCTCACGAGATGTTCGCTACCCTGCCGGTAAGATTTCGACCTATGCCAATGTGGATAAGTCCATCATTCAATCAGTCAAACTTTATGGGGATTTCTTTGGAATCAAGGATGTTGTTGACGTTGAAGAAGCTCTAGTTGGTGTCCGTTATGAGTATGAAGATGTGTTAGCATGCTTGAAAACACTAGATTTAGCCGAATACTTTGCAGGAATGACGGTAGAAGAAGTCGCCAAGGCCATTGTTGCCTAATAAAAAAGATTGAAGTTGCTACTTCAATCTTTTGGTCGTAGTTCGTCTAATTTTTGGCTCATCTTGTCACTGACTTCCTTGAGTTTATCTGCCAAGGAAACATAAGTGGCTAAGAAGTTGTAAATACCATCTTCTGAAAGCACTCCACGAGGCAAATCAACAGGTAATTTCCCTTGTTCATCTAATGCGAAGTGCTCAAACCATTCCGGACTTTGATAATAAGCAAAGAGTGTTTGATAATGGTCAAGGTTTTGTTGGATTTCTTCTAAATTGTCCAATGTTTGAGAAAGGCTTTTCTCCCCTTGATTGAGTGTTTTTTCCATTTGTTTAATGTGTTCAATTGTTTCCATGTGTTTATTGTATCAAAAATCCAGATAAAATACTTGTAAAAAAATGAAGTTATGTTATAATGAAAATGTTGACTAAATGCACGTCCTGTGCAACCGCACGACCATCGTTTCAAGTAGTTTTGCACTCACGATGCAAGGCGAGTCTTCACAGAGGGAAACCTCATCAAAAATTTTATAGGAGGTGCATCATGAGCACATACGCAATCATCAAAACTGGTGGTAAACAAGTTAAAGTTGAAGTTGATCAAGCGATTTATGTTGAAAAACTTGACGTTGAAGCAGGCGCAGAGGTAACATTTGACGAGGTTGTCCTTGTTGGTGGTGACAAAACTGTTGTTGGAACACCATTAGTTGCAGGTGCAACTGTTGTCGGAACGGTTGAAAAACAAGGTAAACAAAAGAAAGTTGTTACTTTCAAATACAAACCTAAAAAAGGTAGCCACCGTAAACAAGGTCACCGTCAACCATACACTAAAGTGGTTATCAAAGCGATTAACGCTTAATCATTGGTGTACACATGATTAAGATAGAAATCATCAAAAAAGCTTCTGGTCAACCCTTAAAAGTGGTTTTGACTGGTCATGCTGGTTCTGGTGAATACGGTTATGATGTCATGTGTGCTTCAGTTAGCACCCTTAGTTTGAATTTATTGAACGGTTTAGAGGTGTTGGCTGATTATCAACCAAGCTATCACTTAAATCAAAAAGAAGGCGGCTATCTCCAAATTGATTTTTCAGATTTTGAGAAAGCCCCTCAACAAGAAACGGCTCGTATCTTATACGAATCATTTCAATTAGGAGTTAATCAGTTAGGGATTGATTCTCCAGAATTTGTCCAAACAAAGATTATAACTCAAGATTAACTTAAAGAGAGGACTATCATTATGTTAAAAATGAATCTTGCTAACTTGCAACTTTTCGCCCACAAAAAAGGTGGAGGTTCAACATCAAACGGACGTGACTCACAAGCTAAACGCCTAGGTGCTAAAGCTGCTGATGGTCAAACAGTAACAGGTGGATCAATCCTTTACCGTCAACGTGGTACACACATCTATCCAGGTGTAAACGTTGGTCGTGGTGGAGATGATACACTTTTCGCTAAAGTTGAAGGTGTTGTTCGTTTCGAGCGTAAAGGTCGCGATAAAAAACAAGTATCAGTTTACCCAATCGCTAAATAAAGCTAGAAATAGTTTAATAACAGGCTTTCCGACTTGTCGGAAAGCCTGTTTTATTTCCTTTATAAAAATAAGTATGAGGTGTGTGATAAATGGATGAGAAAACATTATTAAAATTATTAGGTTTTGAAGAACAAATAGAATTAAAAGATATTTTATCTAAAAATTTAGAGCTTAAAATGATTTGTAAAGGAAAGTTTTCAATTTCTTTAAGAAATAAGAGCACTTCTAACTATCAAACGCTTTCTTTTTTTCAAGAAATCTTGAAATATGGTATAATAAGGGAAAGATGACGAAAGAAGTAAGAAGATGTATATTGAAATGATTGACGAAACGGGTCAGATTTCGGATAAAATAAAACAACAAACTCAAGAATTATTAGATTTTGCAGCAGACAAGTTGGGTAAGTCAGATAAGGAGATGGCAGTCACTTTTGTGACCAATGAGCGTAGCCATGAATTAAATCTACTTTATCGTGACACGGATCGACCGACCGATGTCATTAGTTTGGAGTATAAACCGACTGATGAGATTATTTTTGATGAAGACGATTTGGCAGATAATCCTGAATTGACAGAAATGATGGCTGAGTTTGATGTTTATTTGGGTGAGTTGTTTATTTCTATTGATAAGGCAAAGGAGCAGGCAGAGGAGTATGGTCACTCTTTTGAACGTGAAATGGGCTTTCTAGCTGTTCATGGTTTTTTACATATCAATGGTTATGACCACTATAGTCCAGAAGAAGAAGCAGAAATGTTTGGTTTACAGGAAGAAATATTAACAGCTTATGGTCTTACACGAGAATAAATCCCCTAAAAAATGGAAGAATCGCGATTTAATCGCTAGTTTGGAATTTGCCCTTACCGGTATTGGAACAGCTTTTGTTGAAGAGCGTAATATGAAAAAGCATGCCCTGTCAGCTATTTTAGCAGTTGTGGCAGGAGCTGTTTTTGGTATTTCTCGAGTGGAGTGGCTTTTTCTACTGCTAAGTATTTTTTTGGTCATTGCCTTTGAAATTTTAAATTCGGCGATTGAAAATGTCGTTGATTTAGCCAGTGATTATCATTTTTCAATGTTGGCAAAAAATGCTAAGGATATGGCAGCAGGAGCAGTCTTAGTTATTTCAGCTTATGCCCTTATCACAGGTTGTATGATTTTTTTGCCGAGAATTTGGCACTTGTTTTTTGGAAATTAAGGAGAGAACATGAGTTTTAAGTCAGGATTTGTTGCAATTTTAGGACGTCCCAACGTTGGAAAATCAACTTTTTTGAACTATGTGATGGGGCAAAAGATTGCCATTATGAGTGATAAAGCACAGACTACTCGTAATAAGATTATGGGGATTTACACGACCGAACAAGAGCAGATTGTTTTTATTGATACCCCAGGGATTCATAAGCCTAAAACAGCATTGGGTGATTTTATGGTAGAATCTGCCTATAGCACTTTGCGTGAGGTGGAAACCGTTCTCTTTATGGTGCCAGCAGATGAAAAGCGTGGCAAGGGCGATGATATGATTATTGAACGCCTTAAATCAGCCAAGGTACCAGTTATCCTAGTCATCAATAAGATTGATAAGGTTCATCCAGACCAACTTTTAGAGCAGATTGAAGATTTCAGAAGTCAGATGGACTTCAAAGAAATTGTTCCAATTTCAGCGACACAAGGCAATAATGTTAATCGTCTGATGGAAATTTTGGTGGATAATCTCGAAGAAGGTTTCCAGTATTTTCCAGCTGATCAGATTACCGATCATCCAGAACGCTTTTTGGTATCAGAGATGATTCGTGAAAAAGTCCTTCATTTGACGCAACAAGAAGTGCCGCATTCAGTGGCCGTGGTTATCGAATCGATGAAGCGTGATTTGGAAACGGATAAGGTTCATGTGAGAGCAACCATTATGATTGAGCGAGATAGTCAAAAGGGGATTATTATCGGTAAAGGTGGTGCCATGCTTAAAAAGATTGGCTCACTGGCTCGTCGTGATATCGAACTCATGTTGGGTGATAAGGTTTTCCTTGAAACTTGGGTTAAGGTCAAGAAGAACTGGCGAGATAAGAAATTAGATTTGGCAGATTTTGGCTACAATGCTAAAGAATATTAGAGAAAAATTAGTCGCTACTTAGCGGCTTTTTTCTCAAAAAGGAGTGGTGATATGGTAGAAATGGGGCAGATTTTCAAGGAATTACGAACAGCTCGTAAGATTTCTCTCAAAGAAGCAGCAGGAACAGCCCTGTCTTATTCAATGTTGAGTAAATTTGAAAATGGGGATTCAGATATAACGATTTCAAAATTGATTCCTGCTTTGGAGAATATTCGAACGGAACTGGACGAATTTGTCTATCTGGTTCGAGGCTTTAACCCTTCTGAATTTAGCTTATTAAAAAAGGAAATTTGGCAGGCCTTGGACAAGGAAGATATTGCTTATTTGGAAACAGGTTATGAAAAAGAAAAAGAAAATTATCAAAAAAACAAGCGTGAAGAGAGTTTTTTAAAAGCCTTAATCTTCAAAAACTATCTGGTAGCTAGTGGTAGGCCTGTTGATTTCAATGAAGACGAACAAGAACTTTTATATGATTATCTCTTTAGAATTGATATTTGGGGAGAGTATGAGTTGAAAATATTTTCGGATATTTCTCCTCTTTTATCCTTGGAGACTTATTTTCGTTATACGCGTGAGATGTTGCAAAGGATTGATTTTTTCGACGAGTTAGCATCACATCGTAATATGATTCACACCATTTTACTTAATGGTTTATTCAAGGCTTTAGAAGAAAATGATTTGACTAAGGCGTCTTATTTTGATAAGCAGATTCAAGCTCGTTTTTTTGAAGAAAATGAAACTTATTTAAGAATTGTTTATCGTATTGCAGACGGACACCATTTTTACCTGCGTGGTCAAAAAGAAAAAGGTTCTGTCCAAATCAAGCGTGCCATTGAAACCTTTCGCTTCTTGGACTGCCATGGTAGTGCGGATTATTACCAAAAAATTTATCAACATTGGCTAATTGAGTTTGAATAAATGAAAATCATCCAAATTAAAAATAAAAAAGGAGTACGATCAAAAGCTTTGCTAAGAAAGGAAAGTCTCTTTTTTATTAAAAATCCTCAATTAAAATATGAAAACTTTGTGTGTCTTTAATCATTTTCTCTTATACTAGATGTATCAAAAGAAAGGAGGAAAATTATGACTCAGTTTGCACTAGAAGCAAGTAAATTACCTACACCTACTCAGGAAATTATACTAACATGGAAATGTAGAGTAAAAGGATAACTAATAGTTAAATTTAGTCTGGTATTAGAGTAATATCAGACTAAAAATTTAATGGAGGAATTGGTATGAAAAAATTAATTTTAACTAAATACTGTTTATCTGAAATTGGAAAAAAGACAAAATCAAGTTCTTTTGAGAAGAAATTTGAATCTTATATCGAGAAAAAAGTAAAAAAAATTATAAATAATCCACAAAATTATCCTTTTATTAAAGTGATAGATGGAGATACAAATGGTCAAGATAAAAGATTTTAATTACCATAATGAGTTTAGTTATGATTTACCAACTTTTGGTTTTAAAATTCATCTTTCTGGAACAATAAATAATTATTATGAATTATTTTCTTTAGTATCCCCCTATTTAATTAACCAGGGTATTATTTTTAAGTATCTTAATACTTTTGAAGCAATTGAGGAAAATTTTTCCGAAAGAGAAAGTTACTCTGAATCTGGAAAATATATCACAATATATCCTAAAAATAAAAGACATTGTGAGCAAATTTTAGAAGAATTGTATAATCTTATACCTCAAAAAATGGAAGGGATATACATAGTCAGTGACCGTCCTTATAAAAATTCACAGGTTATTTTTTATAGGTTTGGCTCAATTCTTTTAGATAATGCAAATTTTGAAAATGGTTTACCAACATTAACGGGACCAAATAATCAAAAATGGCAAGATTATCAAAAAAATTATTTCGATTTGCCAACATGGATTGAAGATATACAATGTAAACAGATGTTCCAATCATCCTATCTAGGGGAGCATTATCAGGTTAGCTCTATTTTGAAACAAAGTGCAGGTGGAAATGTTTATCTAGCAACTAATAAATTTTCTTTTAATCAAGTTATTATTAAAGAAAGCAGACCACATATTTTGTCTAATGGTAAAATTACAAAGCAAAATCTTAGAGAACATGAATGGTTATTATCCAAAAAAATTGATAAGTTTATTCCGAAGAGTATTGAACAAACGAAAGAATGGATTAATAACTATCATATATATGAATATATTTTTGGAACAGATTTATTAGAATTTAGCAATAAATATTCTTTGTTTGCATATAAAAAAGAGACTAGTGATATAAATTATCAAAAATTTATTAAGTTAATCAATTGTTTCTATAACTTATTGAAATGTGTAGAATATTTTCATAAACAAAATATTATTATAAATGATATTCATCCAAATAATTTTATTGTAGATAAAAATTTAAAAGTAACATTTATTGATTTAGAAAATTCTTATATTTATGATAAAAGTCCCTTAGTTGGTGTTTATTCTGAAATTTCTCTTATCGAATGGAATAGTTTAGATGGTAAAGTAGCTGATTGTCACAAAATTGGTAATTTGATGTTATATTTGCTAGGTCGATTACATATACGTAGTAATAATACTTATAAACCAGATATTTTAAAAAAGCTATTATTACAAAAAAATATTAAAACTAACTTAGCTGAAATAATTGATTTTTTATTTAGTCAATCGGTAACGATAACAAAAACTATAGAATTATTTGAAAATATAGAAATAGAAGTTAATAATTCTATAGAATATAATTTTGATATGGATTGTATTGATGATTTGGAATATTTAAATATTGTAGAAGTAATTTCTTGGCAAAAGAATTTAATAGAAAAATATATCCCTCTTTTAGAAGATACATCTTCTCTTATAAAAATTTTGAAAGAAGAACCAAAACTAGGTTTAGATGGAGTGGCAGGAATAATTGTTTATTTAAATTATATTGCTTATGATAAATCAGTTATAGAAGCAGGAATTGACTATATATTAGATGCTTTAGTTGAAGTAGATGGAGTAAAAGGAGTTAAGATTAGCAAAGTAGCTGTGTCGCCTTATCTAGCTAATGGTACAGCAGGAATAATTCAGATGCTAAGATTAGTTGATTTTAATAAGTATAGAGAGATAATTATTCAATTAGCAGAAGGATTGCTAATTGAATATGCACAATTTCCTGATTTATGGAACGGTATGTTAGGTATTGCTTATACTTTATTATATTTATTTGATAAGACACATAATGTGACATATTTGAATAAAGCCAAAGAGTTACTTATTAATAGTGGAATTTTATCAGAACAAAATGAAAGTTTAAGAAAAGAATTTATTTATGTACTTTCATATTACAAGAAAGTAACAAGTCATCATGATTGTCAATAAAGGAGTTTATCATGAATTTATTTTTATCTCATTCCTTATATCGTGCGTTGAGTTTGTCCCGTGTCTTTAGTACCTTGGGAGCTTATATTTATAATTTGGTTTTTGTTATCTACGCAGCTAGTTTACCAAGGCCCAATCTTGCTATTTTTCTCGCCAATATGGTGCCTATGATTCCTATTTTATTCACCTTTTGGTTGGGGGTTAAGGCAGATAGGACTGATAACAAAGGGCGAAAGATGATTGTGATTGGTTTTGTTCAGGCACTTCTGTTCACCATTATTGCCCTAATCATCAATCAAGGAACTTATTTGGTGTTTTCAATTATTTGCCTGCTTAATGTTATCAGTGATTGTTTGAGTGATTTTGCGTCTGGTTTACGTTTGCCTATTTTACAAGAGCATGTAGCGACAGATGATTTGATGGAGGCCTATTCTTTTAATCAATTTCTGTCGTATATTTGTCAAATCGCAGGTCAATTTTTAGGTGTTTGGCTTTTAACGATATCAAACCAATCTTATGCTTTAGTTGCTGGGGTCAATGCCGTTTTTTATTTGCTATCAGCTCTAGTTCTTTATAGTCACCGACACAATCTCACTCATCAACCAGTATCAGCGATAAGAGAAAAAATACCGTTAAGACAACGCCTTAAGGACTTATATCAGATGATGGAGCAGATTTTCCAAAATTCAGAACAGACATCTTTTGCTAGTTTGCTACTGTCAATTCTTGTTCTAAATGCCCTGGGTGGTGGTCTTGGGAGCATTTATAACTTCTATCTGCTCAAGGTGTCGCTCTTTGGTTTGCCTTATGGACAGGCTTTGATTTTAGTGCAAATTATTTTTCTAGCGGGTGCTATCTTGGGGAGTTTGACCCCTAAAGACTACTTTGCTAAACAATCCTTATCTTTTTTATTAGTCCTTAACAGTGGTTTGTTTATCTTAATGGGGTTATCAAATCTGTTGAATTTACCCCCAATCCTAGCTCTATTATTGTTGGCCTTTGCGTCTTATCTCTTAGGGAAAGCTAATCCAAAATTGGATGCCTTGCTTATGGCTAATATTCCTTCAGAGACTTTGGCACAAGCTAGTAATTTTCTTGGCTTGATGTTCACCCTATCATTACCCCTAGGAATCTTTGTCTTTTCAGCCTTGGCCCTATATCAATTATGGTTAACTTGGTTGGTATTTACTGGTTTTTCACTGGTGGCTTTTGGTTTGGTTTTGATAAATAGACAAGTTAATAAATAAAAAAGCTCATATTGGGGCTTTTTCTATTGCTTGATTTTCTGTTATATCTTTTAACAAAGACTAGCTTGTTCTATCTTATTATGCTAAAAATGTGGTAAAATAAGGATAATAACTCCATCAGAAAGGGGTATCTTATGCCAGAATTACCAGAAGTGGAAAGTGTCAGACAAAGCCTAGAGCCTATGCTTGTAGGTAAGACCGTTGAGCGTTTGTGTGTCTCTTTTCCTAAAATGGTCTTGACAGGGGCGAAAAATCTCGAAACCATGTTAGTTCATCAAAAAGTTGAGGCTGTTCGTCGTAGGGGAAAGTATCTGATTATTGAGTTTAGTCAGGGGCTGTTGATTTCCCATTTACGAATGGAAGGTAAGTATCTGCGTTTTGAACAGGTCGCCCAAGATCAAAAACACTGCCATGTTTACTTCTATCTTTCTGACGGTTCTATTTTGGTTTATCATGACGTGCGTAAGTTTGGCACGATGGAGTATTTGGACAAATCAGACGAGGCAGCTTATTTTCACAAGAAAGGTTTAGGCCCTGAGCCAACTCCAGAAGATTTTAAGTTGGCAGACTTTAGTCAAGGTTTACAGAAGTCAAAAAAAATTATCAAGCCACATTTGTTGGATCAGACCTTGGTTGTGGGATTGGGCAATATCTATGTTGATGAAGTGTTGTGGGCAGCAAGATTACATCCAGAGCGTGCCAGTGCTAGTTTGACCGATTCAGAAATCAAGGTTTTACACAAAGAGATTATCCGTATTTTGCAACTAGGCATTGAACAGGGTGGTTCTAGTATCAGAACCTATAAAAATGCTCTGGGAATGGCTGGTCGCATGCAGAACTATTTACAAGTCTATGGTAAACAAGAACAGCCTTGTTCACGGTGTGGTCATCTGATTGAAAAAATCAAAGTTCGTGGGCGTGGAACTCATTTTTGTCCACAATGTCAAAAGGAGTCGTAATGGTTAAGATAATTGGATTGACAGGAGGCATTGCTTCGGGGAAATCAACGGTCAGTACTTATCTGAAAGAAAAGGGATATGCCGTTTTAGATGCCGATCAGGTGGTTCACGAGTTACAGGCTAGAGGAGGCCGTCTGTATCAAATCCTGGTGGATTACTTTGGTCAGGAGATAGTATTGCCAGACCAGTCGCTGAACCGAGCGAAATTAGGTCAGTTGATCTTTTCTAATCCTGAGATGCTGGCTGTATCTAACAGCTTACAAGATCAAGTGATTCGTCAAGAATTATCCACTCGACTAAACAAGTTATCACAAAGGCAGCAGATAATCTTTCTAGACATTCCCTTGTTATTTGAGAAAGGTTATGACAGTTGGTGTCATCAGATTTGGTTGGTAATGGTACAAGAACCTACCCAGTTAAAACGCTTGATGGCAAGAAATGCTTTGTCGTTAGAAGAAGCAAAAAGTAGATTGGCAGCTCAGCTTTCCCTAGATGAAAAAAGAGAAAAAAGTCAGATTCTTATCGACAATGATGGCAGTTTAGCGAATACCTATGCCCAAGTTGATCTCGCTTTAGAAACATTAGAAAGGTAGAAGAATGAAAGAAATTGTTATTGCAAAAGGAACACAACCTGTATCACTCAATTTAAGTATGCTTAATCGCCATGGCTTAATTGCAGGAGCGACAGGGACCGGTAAAACCGTTACTTTAAAAGTCATTGCAGAATCTCTCAGTCAAGCTGGTGTACCAGTCTTTTTGGCGGATATCAAAGGAGATTTGGCAAATTTAGCAAAAGAAGGTAGCTTAACGGATAAACTAGCCAGTCGATTGGAGATGTTGGGCCTAAGTGACTACACTCCCCAAGCCTTTCCAGTTCGTCTTTGGGACGTTTTTGGCCAAGAAGGGCATCCTGTTCGGGCGACTATTTCTGAAATGGGACCTATCATGCTAGCCCGTTTGCTCAATCTTAATGAGACTCAGTCAGGTATTTTGAGCATGGTGTTTAAGATTGCAGATGATAAGGGTTGGCTGTTGATTGATTTGAAAGATCTACAGGCTCTTTTGCGTGAAGTGGCAGACAATGCTAGTCATTATTCTAGCCAGTACGGAAACATGGCCAAACAGTCTATTGCGGCCATTCAGCGTAGTTTACTAGCGTTAGAACAAGAAGGCGGTGACTTTTTCTTTGGTGAGCCAGCCTTGGACTTACAGGATTTTCTGCAAACTGACCAGTTAGGGCAAGGGGTGATTAACATTCTAAATGCCACTAAGCTCTTCAATGCACCTAGCTTATACACAACCTTTTTGTTTTGGCTTTTAGCTGAACTCTATGAAACTCTGCCAGAAGTTGGAGATTTAGAGCAACCCAAGTTGGTGTTCTTCTTTGACGAAGCTCATCTCCTGTTCAAAGATGCTCCGAAATCATTTGTCGATAAAATCGAGCAGATTGTTCGTTTGATTCGCTCTAAAGGTGTTGGTATTTTTTTCATTACACAAAATCCCCTAGACTTGCCAGAATCGGTCTTGGCTCAGTTGGGTAATCGTGTGCAGCATGCTTTGAGGGCTTATACACCAAAAGAATTAAAAGCAGTTAAGACAGCCGCTGAAACCTTCCGACAAAATCCTGACTTGGATGTGGCGAAGGTGATTACAGAATTACAAGTAGGTGAGGCATTGGTGTCATTTCTAAATGATCAAGCCCAACCCAATATGGTTGAAAGAGCCTATATTTTACCACCAAAATCTAGTTTTGAACCTTTGTCAGCTTTGGATATGCAAGGTTTAATTAACCAATCACCATTTGATGCTAAGTATAGCCAAGCACTCGATCGTGAATCAGCTTATGAACTTTTGGCTAAAAAAGTAGAAGAAGACAAAGCTATTGAAGAACGACAAAAATCAGAAAAAGCAGCTAGCCAACAAGTTAAGCGACAAGCAACAAGCGGTCGCCGTCAAAAATCTACCTTGGATAAGGCAAGAGATTCCTTTATCAATACAGCCGTACGCACAGTGACTCGCGAATTGGTTCGAGGCTTATTTGGTGGTCTTAAAAAGTAAATCAGGAGAGCTGACGTGCGAATAAAAATCACATTGATATGTAGTGTTTGTGGTAGTAAAAACTATCTGACTAGCAAGAATAAAAATAATCACCCAGACAAGATTCAAGTGCTCAAGTATTGTCCCAAAGAGAGAAAAGTAACCCTTCACCTTGAATCTTGAGTGAAAGTGTGGTAGAATAATCAAGACCATAGTGGAGGAAAAATGAATGTATAACTTGTTACTCACCCTGCTACTTGTATTATCAGCCTTGTTGGTGATTGCGATTTTTATGCAACCCCAAAAAAATCCAAGTAGTAATGTTTTTGATAGTAGTGGGTCAGAGGCACTTTTTGAGCGAAGAAAAGCGCGTGGTTTTGAGGCCTTTATGCAGCGTCTTACTGGAATCCTTGTCTTTTTCTGGTTAGCGATTGCTTTGGCACTTGCTATTTTATCAAGTCAATAAAGAGGGTCAAGACATCTGGTCTGACCCCTTTTTCTATAAGAAATCAGTACAAGTTATCCCAATAGAAAGAAATCAATGAAAGAAAAAATTATTAGTTATTTAGAAGAAAATGGTAAGAGCGATGTCAATCACTTGGCAGAAGCCTTAGAGATGGCAGGAGCCAAGAGATTTCCAAGCCTAATCAAAGAAATTTCTCAAATGGAAAGTCAAGGTCTGTTACGTTTTGATGATACAGGCCAGCTAGCCTTAAGAAAAAAAGAAAAAAAAGTAGATGACATCCGAATTACAGGTGTTTTTCGAGCGAATAAGGCTGGTTTTGGTTTTTTAGCCGTTGATGATGCAGAAGACGATCTCTTTATTGGCCGTAATGATGTCGGACATGCCATTGATGGAGATACGGTTGAAGTAGTCATTAAAAAGGTAGCCAATCGTCTAAAAGGAACGGCTGCCGAGGCGCGTGTCGTCAATATTGTTAAGCGTAGTTTAACCAGTCTAGTTGGTAAATTGATACTGTCTGATGATAAACCCAACTATGTGGGTTATATCCAAAGTAAAAATCAAAAAATTACCCAACGAATCTATATCAAAAAGACGCCCTTGTTGTTAACAGGAACAGAAGTGCTCAAGGTTGATATTGAGAAATACCCAAGTCGCCATCATGACTATTTTGTGGCAAGTTTGGTTGATATTATTGGCCATCAAGATGATGTGGGGATTGATGTCCTAGAAGTCTTAGAATCCATGGATATTGTTTCAAGTTTTCCTGATGATGTTCTGGCAGAGGCAAAAGCAGTTCCAGATGCACCAACTAAGACGGATTTATTAGGTCGAGTAGATTTACGCCAAGAGCTGACCTTTACCATTGATGGTGCAGATGCCAAGGATTTGGATGATGCGGTTCATATCAAGCTACTAGAAAATGGTCATTTTGAGCTAGGTGTTCACATTGCTGATGTGTCTTATTATGTTAAAGAAAATTCAGCACTTAATCGTGAAGCTTTGGCTCGTGGGACATCTGTCTATGTAACCGACCGTGTAGTGCCCATGTTACCTGAGCGTCTGTCTAATGGCATTTGTTCGCTTAATCCAAATGTTGAGCGTCTAACCCAGTCAGCCATTATGGAGATTGACCGTCAGGGTAAGGTCCGTTCTTATCAAATTACCCAAAGTGTGATTAAGTCAGCTTTTCGTATGACTTATAGTGATGTCAATCAAATGATTAACGGCGATAAAGAGTTACTCACTCGTTATGCTCCAATCGTTGATAGTGTGCATCAAATGGTTAGTTTACATCATCTCTTAGAAGAAATGCGTTATCGTCGAGGAGCCCTTAACTTTGATACGGCAGAAGCTAAAATCATCGTCGATGACAAAGGCATGCCAGTTGATGTGGTCTTGCGTGAGCGAGGTCTAGCTGAGCGAATGATTGAGTCCTTTATGCTAGCAGCAAATGAATGCGTCGCTGAGCATTTTGCCAAGGCTAAATTACCGTTTATCTATCGGATTCATGAAGAGCCCAAGGCTGAAAAATTACAAACCTTTATTGATTATGCGAGTGTCTTTGGTGTCCAAGTTCAAGGAACTGCCAATAAAATCACTCAGTCAGCCTTGCAAGATTTTATGAAGAAGGTAGAAAATCAGCCAGGTAGTGATGTCTTGTCTATGATGTTACTACGTTCCATGCAGCAGGCTCGTTATTCTGAACATAATCATGGTCATTATGGCTTGGCAGCGACTTATTATACTCACTTTACTAGTCCGATTCGACGTTATCCAGACTTATTGGTTCATCGTTTGATTCGTGATTATCAACAAATTACTTCAGAACAGCTAGAACATTTCAATCAGGTGATTCCAGAAATTGCCACTCAAGCGTCAAGTTTGGAACGTCGTGCCATTGATGCAGAGCGTCTGGTTGAAGCCATGAAAAAAGCAGAGTACATGGAAAGTTATGTTGGGCAGGAATTTGATGCAGTCATTGCTACCGTGGTGAAATTTGGTTTATTTGTAGCTCTGCCAAACACGATTGAGGGTTTGATTCATGTAACGACCTTGCCAGAGTATTATCATTACAATGAAAGAACCATGAGCCTACAAGGTGAAAAATCTGGGAAAGTCTTTAAGGCTGGTCAAAAAATCCGTGTGAAGTTAGTTAAAGCTGATAAGGAAGCTGGGGCGATTGACTTTGAGTATTTACCGAGTGATTATGATGTGGTTGAAAAGGTAGCGACTAAGCAAAAGAAAAAAGCTAAACCAAAATCACAAGGTAGAACCAAATCAACTCAGAAAGAGAAAAAGCCGTTTTATAAGGGCGTGACAAAAAAAGGAGGTTCAAATGGCAAAGGGCGAGGGAAAGGTCGTCGCACAAAATAAGAAGGCAAGACACGATTATAGCATTGTTGATACTATTGAAGCGGGCTTGGTGCTGACAGGGACAGAAATCAAAAGTGTCCGTGCAGCTAGGATAACATTGAAAGATGGTTATGCTCAAATCAAAAATGGTGAAGCTTGGCTGGTCAATGTTCACATTACTCCTTATGAGCAAGGCAATATCTGGAACCAAGAACCAGAGCGAACACGCAAGTTGCTCTTGAAAAAACGTGAGATTGAAAAATTAGCTCAGGAGCTAAAAGGAACAGGTATGACCCTTGTTCCATTGAAGGTTTATCTGAAAGATGGTTTTGCCAAGGTGTTACTTGGTTTAGCCAAGGGTAAACATGATTATGATAAACGTGAGAGTATTAAGCGTCGTGATCAAAACCGTGAAATTGCTCGTGTCATGAAAGCTGTTAACAAGAGATAGGACCTAAATTTTATTAACAATCAAACTTGATACAATCAATTAAGACCATGAACGTCAATCTTCATGGTCTTTTTGTCTGATAAAAGAAAGAAAAAACCTGTAGTTAGCCACTACAGGTTTAGCTTAAAAATAAAGTAGGTCTTTTTTGGTTTGTGTAAAGAGTTCAAAACCATTTTTTGTTACATAGCCACAATCCTCAATACGTACGCCTACCTTATCAGGTATATAGATCCCAGGTTCTACAGAGAAACACATGCCTTCTTGAATAATAAGGTCATTACCAGTCATAATGGAAGGAAACTCATGAACTTCCATCCCAAGTCCATGTCCTAAACGGTGATTAAAATACGGGCCATAACCAGCTTTTTCAATGACTGAGCGAGCGGCTGCATCAATTTCGCCTGCTGTGACACCAGGTTTAATCATATCCAGAGCCGTCAGTTGTGCCTCTAGACAAATCTGATAAATGTCTTTCTTGAACTGATCAGGTTGCCCAACAGCTACGGTTCTCGTCATATCACTGGTGTAACCTAGCGTTTCCACACCAAGATCAAAGAGGAGAAGTGCGTGGTTTTCAATTTTATGGTGACTTGGAATACCATGGGGATTGGCGGCATTTTTACCTGTTAGAACCATGGTGTCAAAACTCATGCGATCAGCACCAGCTTGTTTCATGGCAAATTCAATTTGAGCGATAAGATCCAATTCGGTTTGCTCAAGATTGATGTGTTCAAAGCCAACTGCCATGGCTTGATCCGCCATACGACCAGCATGGAGCATTTTCTCGATCTCATCAGCTGACTTAATCATTTTCATTTGATTGATTAGAGGTGTGATGTCTGAAAAATGTCCCTTGAAAATGCTTTTTAGACCTTGAAATTTATTGACATTCAGATGATTAAATTCAGCAAAAAGTTGTGGATAAGATAAGTTTTTCAAAACACTTTGCATTTTTTGCCAAGGATTTTCATGATCAGCATAGCCAATAACAGAAAAAGTCACTTGTTGCCTAGCTCTTGAATAGTCTAATTCAGGTAGAAAAAGGAGAGGTTCTTGATCAGTAAAAACAAAAAGAAAGAGTTGGCGTTCGTGAGGGTCACAGAAATAACCTGTCAGATAATGAATGGTAACAGGATTAGAAAAAATAGCAACTTGTCTCTGTTTCTCTCTTAGTAAGGTTTGAATATGAGCTAATTTTGTCATAGTAGCCTCCTTTGATTTTATTTTTTCAAAAATTAAAGGAAAAAGCAAGCTTTTCTTGAAAAATAAGTAAAATTCTCAAAAATTACTGCTCTATTATTTGAAAGAGCAAACTAATGGTGTTATAATAATAAATGTAAGCGATATTTTCAATTTAGAAAGGTAAGGTAAAGAGAAATGAATATTGATGATACAGTAACCATTTATGATGTTGCTCGTGAGGCGGGTGTTTCCATGGCAACAGTTAGCCGGGTCGTCAATGGTAATAAGAATGTTAAAGAAAATACGCGTCAAAAAGTTTTGGAAGTCATCGAACGTCTAGATTATCGTCCTAATGCAGTGGCGCGTGGTTTAGCTAGTAAAAGAACGACGACAGTGGGTGTTGTGATTCCAGATATTGCTAATTCTTATTTTTCAATATTGGCTAAAGGAATTGATGACATTGCTAGCATGTATAAGTATGATATTATCATTGCTTCGAGTGATGAAGATGCAGAAAAAGAAGTCAATGTGGTGAATATGTTATTTTCTAAGCAAGTTGATGGCATTATCTACATGAGTCACCATTTAACAGATGAAGTTCGTTCAGAGTTTCGTCGTTCAAGAACGCCAGTTGTTTTGGCTGGAACAGTTGATTTAGAAGATCAATTACCAAGCGTTAATATTGACTATAAGCAAGCCACTAAGGATGCGATTGAATTATTGGCTGAACGTCATGACAAGATTGCCTTAGTTTCTGGGTCTTTGATGGAAGATATCAATGGTAAGATTCGATTGCAGGGTTATAAAGAAGCCTTGAAAGCTAAGGGACTTGACTTTACAGAAGCTTTGGTATTTGAAGCCAATTATCGTTATCAAGACGGTTTTGATTTAGCTAAACGTTTATTGGTGTCGGGTGCAACTGCAGCCTATGTAGTAGAAGATGATTTGGCAGCTGGTTTATTAAATGGTCTTTTTGCAGCAGGTAAAACAGTACCAGAGGATTTTGAAATGATTACCAGCAATGATTCTGAAGTTGTAAACTTTACTCGACCAAATTTGACATCAATTAGTCAACCAATTTATGATGTAGGTGCCATTGCTATGCGGATGTTAACCAAGATTATGAATAAGGAAGAATTAGAACAAAAAGAAATCATTCTTAATCATCAGGTTAAAAAACGTGGCACAACTAAGGAGTAAAGACAGTCACTTTGACTGTTTTTATTTACCATTGAGATAAAAAGCGTTATAATAGAAGGTGCTATGAAAGTATTACTGTATTTAGAAGCAGAGCATTATTTACGCAAGTCAGGCATTGGTCGAGCCATTAAACATCAAGAAAAGGCCCTTCAATCAGCTGGCCAAGCTTACACAACTAATCCAAATGAGGACTATGATTTAGTTCATCTCAATACTTATGGTTGGAAATCTTGGCGATTGATGAAGGCGGCTAAAAAATCTGGTAAAAAAGTTATCATGCACGGTCATTCGACTGAAGAAGACTTTAGAGATTCTTTTATTGGCTCGAATCTGATTAGTCCATTATTTAAATGGTACCTTTGTCAATTTTATCAAGAAGCGGATGCCATTATCACCCCAACGACTTATTCTAAATCCTTGATTGCAGGCTATGGTATTAAAACACCAATTTTCGTGGTTTCAAATGGGATTGACCTTAGTCGGTATCAAGAAAGCCAAAATAAAGAAGCAATTTTCCGAGATTATTTTCAATTAACTAAGGATCAAGCCGTTGTTGTTTGTGCAGGCTTATACTTTAAACGGAAAGGTATCGAAGATTTTATAAAAGTGGCTGAGCAACTCCCTCATGTTCGTTTTATTTGGTTTGGTGAAACGAATAAGTGGGTTATTCCAGCTAAAATCAGACGTCTGGTCAATAAACATCATCCAGCTAATGTTACTTTTGCAGGTTATATCAAGGGAGATGTGTTTGAAGGCGCTATGACAGGAGCAGATGCCTTTTTCTTTCCTAGCAAGGAAGAAACAGAAGGAATTGTTGTGTTAGAAGCCTTAGCAAGTCGCCAACACTTAATCTTGCGTGATATTCCTGTTTATCAGGGTTGGCTTGATGATAAGAGTGCTGAATTGGCGACGGATGTTTCTGGATTTGTCCGAGCAATCAATCGAGTTTTAGCAGGCCATAGTCAAAAAATCGAAGCAGGTTATCAAGTTGCTCAATCACGGCGAATTGAACAAATTGGTCAAGAATTGACCAAAGTTTACCATCATGTCTTCAATCAATCATTTGATAATGTAAAAAATCATCAACCTTAAGGTTGATGATTTTTAGATTATTTGTCTTTGTTAATTGTTTTGTCTAGCTTGTCTAATTGTTTAGCAGCAAAGTCGCGACCACCAAGACCAAATGCAAGGGCAAAAGCAACTGCAAGTGCAGACAAGATAATAGTAAAGGCAGATTGAACGATTGTTTGAGCAATGCCAAGTTGATCAAGTGTCATAAAGACAGCAAGAACAATCAAACCATAACGAACCAATTCAGCCAAGAACTTGTTGTTTGTTACTTTACCGAAGAAATCAGCCAAGATGTTACCACCAACAACAGCAGCAGCAAGAATCAACAACGAGCTAATGATAGCTGGTAGGAAAGCAATGATTGAGAAGCCGATTGTGTTAAGAACTTCCAAATTAAGAACAGCGATAGCTTGTACAAGGAAGAAGATAGCAAGAATACCACGGACAAGGTTAGCAATTACTTTTGAAAGTGAATAGCTTACTTTTTTCTCATCAAAGCTAAGGTATTTAGAATATTGATTGATTCCTGAAGTTTCAAGCAATTTTTCAACAAGGTTACCAATTAGTTTAGCAAGAAAACCACCGATAACCAGTAACAAAACTGCTGTGACAAGGTTTGGAATGAAACCAACAACTTGATCAAGTAGAGCAACGATTGGTTTAGACAATGCCGCTACACCAAGTGTATCAAGCGCAGTAGCCAAAATTGGTACAAAAATCAACACATAAACAATTGTTGAAAGAACATCAGCCAATTGTGCTTCGTTAGTAAGAGCAGTGTTGCTGTCTTGACCAAGAGCTTTTGTCATCCATTTATCAATCGGTAGGTTGATAATAAGGTTTTTAATCAAGTTTTTGATGAACTTGCAGAAATAAAAACCAAGGAAAAGGATGAAGCCTGCTGCAATGATGTTTGGAATGAAACCAAAGAACTCAGCAAACATGCTTGAAATTGGGTCAACAACACTTGCTACACCAAGTCCAGATAGAATAGCTGGTAGGAAGAAAAGAATAGTTGCGAAGTAGAAAACTTGACCAATTGTTTTGTTCAAGCCAGCTTCGTCAGTTCCTTCTTTTACCAAGCCCCATTTGCTAAGATAACTAACAGGTTTGATTGAAGCTAGTCCTTTGACGACTAATTTTCTAACCACATTAGCTAAAATAAGAGCTAATAGAATAAGTACAATCACGCGAAGAGCGGATGGCACATAAGAAACGATTTGTTGAACAAAACCGTTATCCAAAATAGATGTATTCATAATGACCTCCATAAAATTTTATGATACACCTTTATTTTATCAAAAAATAGTTAGAAACTCAAAAGATTTGTCTTTTAATTGTCATATAATGGTAAAGATTTTGTAAATCATGGTTTCTTGATAACAAATCATTAAAAATGGGGTATAATAGAACGAAAGTAACGTCTAGAAAGTAAGAGTCATGAAAAAAGAAATTGCTCCTGAACTTTACAATTATAATAAATTTCCTGGTCCAGAGTTTATTTGCCTAGAGCAGCTTGTTAAATCAGACGATTTAACTTTTGATTTGGTTGACAATTATCGTGATGCTTTTGATGCTCAGGTCTTTAGTCAACGTTTTTCGCCAATTTTATTAAAATATGACTATATTGTTGGAGATTGGGGAAATGATCAACTACGTCTTAAAGGCTTTTATCGACCAGAAAAAGCCCTAAATCATTTGGACAATATGAATCACTTGGAAGATTATCTAAAGGAATTTTGTAATTATGGTTGCGCCTACTTTGTTCTCTACAATCATCAACCTCAAGAAGCGATAGAAGAACCAGTTTTTATAAGTCAACGGCCTCGCAAAAAGTCTTATCGGTCACGGACAAGAAATAAGATTGGTAAAAAAGATAATAAATCATCTAATAAAGAGCAATATGAGGAGAGAAAACAAAACTTTGTTATTCGTCAGAAAAAAGGTTAAGTTGACAAGGACCTATCCGATTAGTCAAAAGGCAAAAGGAGTTTTACGGTTTTTATTGGGGCTTTATCTTATAGTCATTGCTTTGATGTGTTTTATTCCTCAGCCTACCATTAGTGGCGGCAAAACACCAGGGATTTTTTATGTTGGGCGTGTTCCTCTACTTTTAACACCATTTAATACCTTATTGCGTTTTTCTGAGATTACAGATGGTTTTAGTTTGATGTGGGTTTTGGGACAAAATCTAGCTAATATCTTTTTACTTTATCCTTTTTTCTTAATTTTCTTTTTTTGTATCCTTCTTATAGTTCCTACGCTAAGGCTTGGCGATTGGGACTGAGTTTTAGTTTATTGATTGAAGTAGGACAGATTTTATTAGACATTTTTTTTGATTTTAATCGTGTTTTTGAAGTGGATGATCTTTGGACCAACACTTTGGGTGCCATTTTAGCAGCTCTAAGTTACGCTATGCTAACGAAATATTATTGGTACAAGAAAGACAAATCTCGTTGATGACTTTTCGTAACAACCGAGGTTTGTTTTTTTATCTCTATGTATTGATAAATGACACGCTTTGGTGTATAATCAGTCAGTTATCTATTTTTATTTAGAAATGAAAAAAGGAGATACGATGAAAAGAAAGTTTTTTGAGACCAGTATCATTGGTCAGCTTTGGTGGTTTTTCAAGTTAGAAAAACGCCGCTACCTGATTGGGATTTTTTCCTTGAGTTTGGTATCTGTGATTAACTTGATTCCACCAATGGTGATGGGGCGGATTGTTGATCAGATTGCCAGTCGAAATTTGAGCCAACCAGCACTTTTGTGGCAATTGCTTTATTTGCTTTTAGCTGCTTTTGCGATGTATGGGCTACGCTATGTTTGGCGGATGTATATTTTAGGGACGTCGTATCGCTTGGGTCAAATCATGCGACAACGTTTATTTGAGCAATTTACCAAAATGGCGCCTAGCTTTTATCAGAAATATCGTACAGGTGACTTGATGGCTCATGCCACCAACGACATCAATGCCTTAACCAGACTTGCTGGTGGCGGTGTCATGTCAGCCGTAGATGCGTCTGTTACAGCCTTGGTTACCTTATTTACCATGTTTTTCAATATTTCTTGGCAAATGACCTTGATTGCTATCTTGCCGCTACCTTTTATGGCTTTTGCAACTAATCGTCTATCAAAAAAAATGCACGATAGTTTCAAATCAGCTAATGCAGCCTTTTCTGAACTAAATAATAGTGTTCAAGAAAGTGTATCGGGAGTTAAAGTTACCAAATCTTTTGGTTATCAAGCGGCAGAATTTGAGAGTTTTCAAAAAATCAATCAGGACACGTTTGAAAAAAACATGACAGCCATGAAATATGATGTCCTTTTTGATCCCTTAGTCTTACTTTTTGTTGGTGCTACTTATGTCTTGACCCTTTTAGTTGGTAGTTTTATGGTTGCCCAACAAAAAGTTAGTATTGGTGATATGGTTACATTTATTACCTACTTGGACATGTTGGTCTGGCCACTAATGGCTATTGGTTTCTTATTTAATATGACGCAGAGAGGTAAGGTTTCTTATGAACGCATTCAAATGCTCCTAGCTCAAGAGTCAGATGTGCAAGAAAGTGAGAAGCCGCAGACACAAATCAAAAATGGCCGCTTGGAGTATGCTATTGTCCAATTTGCTTATGAAGAACAAAAAACCTTGTCAGATATTTACTTTACCTTGGAAAAAGGTCAAACACTAGGTTTAGTTGGGCAAACTGGTTCAGGCAAGTCTAGTTTGATTAAAGCCCTATTGCGCGAATTTGATATTACGGATGGTGAAATTAAATTGGCAGGGCATAACATTAAAGACTATCGTTTGACAGATTTACGTTCTTTGATTGGTTATGTGCCACAAGATCAATTTTTGTTTGCCATGTCTATTGTCGATAATATTCGTTTTGCTAATCCAGACTTGAGTTTGGCTCAAGTTGAAGCTATTACTAAGTTGACTCATGTCCATGAAGATATTCAAGCCATGCCTGAAGGATTTGATACTTTACTTGGTGAAAAAGGTGTTTCCTTATCTGGTGGGCAACGTCAGCGAGTTGCCATGAGTCGAGCAATGATTTTGGATCCGGACATTTTGATTTTGGATGATTCTTTGTCGGCAGTTGATGCTAAGACAGAACACGCCATTATTGATAACCTAAAACAATCTCGTACAGGAAAAACAACTATCATCTCAGCTCATCGTTTGAGTGCGGTTGTTCATGCTGATTTGATCTTAGTTATGCAAGATGGTCAAATTATTGAGCGAGGTCGTCACGAAGACCTCTTAGCCCAAGGAGGTTGGTATGCAGAAACCTATGCGAGTCAACAGCTTGATTTAGAAGGAGGTAGCGATGACTTCTAAAAGCCAACAATGGCAGACCTTTAAAAGACTTTTATCTTATTTAAAACCTTATAAGTTGCTAACGTTTTTTGCTTTGTTATTACTTTTGATGACCACTATTGTTAAAAACGTGATTCCCTTGGTGGCTTCTAATTTTATTGATCATTTTTTAGGTAATCTTAATCAAACAGCCATGCTGATTTTAGTGGGTTACTATGGTCTTTATCTTTTACAGACGCTTTTGCAATATCTTGGAAATCTCTTGTTTGCCAAAGTTTCTTTCAGTATTGTAAGAGACATTCGCCGTGATGCTTTTGCTAATATGGAAAAGTTAGGCATGTCTTACTTTGATCAAACACCAGCAGGAGCTATTGTATCAAGAATTACCAATGATACTGAGGCAGTCAGCGAGATGTTTTCAGGAATCTTAGCCAATTTTGTATCGGCAATCTTTATCTTTGTCGTGACTTTTTATACTATGTTAAGCTTGAATGGTCGCTTGACACTCTTGGTATCCTTGCTTTTACCTTGTATTTTTATCTTGGTCACTCTTTATCGTAAATTGTCTGAACCTGTCATCTCGAAAACTAGAAGTCTTTTGAGTGACATCAACAGCAAGCTATCTGAAAGTATTGAAGGAATTAGCATCATTCAAGCCTTTCGCCAAGAAGAACGCCTGCGTCAAGAATTCTCAGACATAAACCAGGAACATATGACCTATGCTAATCGTTCAATGGCGCTAGATAGTTTATTTTTACGTCCAGCCATGTCATTGTTAAAATTATTGGCTTATGCCTTGCTTATGCTCTATTTTGGTTTAAGTTGGCAAGAATCCGGCGTGACGGCAGGTTTGATTTATGCTTTTATTCAATATGTTAATCGTCTTTTTGATCCTTTGATTGAAGTGACCCAAAACTTTTCAACGCTACAAACGTCAATGGTAGCAGCTGGTCGTGTTTTTGCCCTCATTGACCGCAAAGATTACGAACCCAGCCAATCAGCTAATGGGCCAATTATTACCCAAGGTGATATTGAGTTTAAGGATGTTAGTTTTTCTTATGATGGTAAGAATCAAATCTTGGATAAGGTGTCTTTCCGTGTGAAAAAAGGTGAAACCATTGCCTTTGTTGGTAGCACTGGTTCAGGTAAATCATCAATCATCAATGTCCTCATGCGCTTTTATGATTTCCAATCTGGTCAAGTCTTGATAGATGGTCGTGACATCAGAACCTACGATCAAGCAACCTTACGCCAAACGATTGGTTTGGTCTTGCAAGACCCGTTCTTATATCATGGTACCATCAAGTCTAATATTAAAATGTACCAAGATTTGACAGATGAAGACGTTAAAGCCGCAGCGAAATTTGTTGATGCTGACCAGTTCATTCAAAAACTTCCCAAAGGTTATGATGACCCTGTGACTGAGCGTGGTTCGACCTTTTCAACAGGACAACGGCAACTACTAGCTTTTGCACGAACAGTAGCTAGCCAACCTAAGATTCTCATTTTAGATGAAGCGACAGCTAATATTGACTCTGAAACGGAGCAAACGGTTCAAAAATCTTTGGAAAAAATGAGACAGGGCCGTACGACCATTGCGATTGCCCATCGTTTATCAACCATTCAAGATGCTAATTGCATTTACGTCTTAAACAAAGGTAAGATTATTGAGCAAGGGAGTCACCAAGAGCTTCTTGCTCTAGAAGGAACCTATCATCGCATGTATCAATTACAAACAGGTATGATGGATAATTAAATAAAAAATCTTAGATCACAGGATCTAAGATTTTTTGCTTTAGTCAACTTTGACAATCCAGCCTTCAGGAGCGTCCACATCGCCAAATTGGATACCAGTTAATTCTTCGTAAAGACGACGAGTGACAGGTCCGACTTCTGTTTCACTATAAAAGACATGGAAGTCTTCACCGATTTGTAGGCCACCGATTGGTGAGATGACAGCAGCCGTTCCACAAGCACCGGCTTCAACAAAGCGATCGAGTTCTGCGACTGGCACATCTCCTTCAATGGCTTTAAGACCAAGACGATGCTCAGCTAGATAAAGCAGTGAATATTTGGTGATTGAAGGTAGGATTGACGGGCTGAGTGGCGTGACAAATTCATTGTCTTTGGTGATGCCGAAGAAGTTGGCGGCTCCGACTTCTTCAATCTTGGTGTGTGTGGCAGGGTCAAGGTAAACGACATCAGAGAATTGACGTTCTTGAGCCAATTTTCCTGGTAGATAGCTGGCAGCATAGTTCCCCCCAACCTTTGCAGCACCAGTACCATTTGGAGCAGCACGGTCAAATTCAGTTGACACCAAGAAGTTAGTTGGGGTCAAGCCACCTTTGAAATAATTACCAACAGGCATGGCAAAGACGCAGAAGATGTATTCAGGTGCGGGCTTGATGCCGATAACATCTCCGACACCAATCAAAAGCGGTCTAAGATATAAGGTGCCTCCAGAACCATAAGGTGGGACATAGTCGGCATTGGCTTTTACAACAGCTTTGACGGCATCAATAAACATGTCAGTAGTAACAGGGGGCATGAGCAAACGACGTGCTGAACGTTGCAGACGCTCGGCATTCATATCAGGTCTAAAGAGTTGAAGTGAACCGTCTTTGGTACGATAAGCCTTCATGCCTTCAAAGGCTTGTTGCCCATAGTGAAGGCAGGGAGAACATTCAGAGATATTAAAGTCAGCATCTTCTGTAAGTTCTCCTTGTTGCCAAGCACCGTCTTTGTAACGTGCTACATAGCGGTAAGGTAATTTCATATAGGCAAAGCCAAGATTGTTCCAGTCTAATTGTGAAGCAGGTGTTGTCATAAGATAAATCTCCTTGATTGTTATTTTGTTTCAAACTTAAAGACTTCTGCAGAATAAAGTTTTAGTAATTTAGTGTAAACAAAGCGAGTGGCGATAGCGATAGCCAAAGGTAATAAAATCCAAACTACTGGTGCTAGGACAGGTGATAGTCCACCATTGATTGAGGCAAATAGACCGGTTAAACCGACAAGACCAAATCCAGCACTAGCAGGTGTTCCTGTGATATTAAAAAGAGGAACAAGTAGTGAGCAAAGGGCTGCCGTAGTGACGATATTGACATAAACGATAGGATTTTTGAAAACATTTGGCATCATCATTTTCATCGAAGCAAGGGCAACAGCGATTGTCACTCCAGGTTTATTAACAGTGAAAGAATGAACGACTAAGACCATCGTAGTTGCGGCCACTCCCATGGCAGAAGCACCAGCCGAGATACCAGTCAATCCAACGGCTAAACCGATTGCGACCGTTGAGATAGGTGAGACGATAAGGATGGCAAATGAGACACAGATTAACATACTCATCAAGTAAGGTTGAAGTTCTGTAAAGTTTTGGATAAGAACTCCGATTTGAGTGGTGATGCCTTTGACATGTGGAAGAGTGTAAAGACCAACTGTGGCTACCAAGGCAGATAGGATTGGTAAAAAGATGATATTGAGTGAGCCCAATTTGTCGCCAAGAGCAAGAAGAAGGGCAACAGTCAAGCTAGCCACTAACATGGCATTGATGATGTCACCAGTTCCAGCGGTAAAGAAAGAACCAGCTAGTGTTGTGGCAGTTTGGATGACTTCCTCACTTGCCTTACTATCTTGAAGTTGGCTCAATAATCCAGCTGCGACGGCTGATTTACTAGTTACTCCAGAACCAACATAGGTGGCAGCAGCAACGACACCGACTTTCAGCCCATCAAATCCGAATTGAAGCGCAATTAAGGCTCCCATTAAGGCAGGGATGGTAGCTTGAAAGAGGACGTTGGCTGAATGCCAAGTAGCTACAAAGCTGTTGCCTTGAAATAGGCTACTGGTTAAAAGAACAGCCAAGATGGCATTAGGAATAAGGCCGACGATTACGGCGATAGCAGTTCCGTTAAGAACTTTATTTAGAAATTGACCGACAGAAAGAGTTGATTTTGTTGCTGTCATAACAGTTTCCTTTCATTTGATAAAAAATTCACTATTAAATTTTGATAATAGAAAAGCCAATAGCTACAAAGTGAGTAGCTACTGGCTTTATCATACAAGTGTACAGAAAAAAGCGTTGCTATCCACTACTGATATAAACGTGTTCAACCATAATAATAAGAATAATAGCGACAACTAGTAGCATCATAGCAAGCTCCTTTCTAAAATTTGTTATTATCAAAATTTAATATATATTGTATTTTAGCAAAAACTTTTCAGAATGACAAGAGTTTTTTGAAAAATCAATTAAATTTTTCAAGAAATCATCAGATTAGTATGAAAATTGTACAGAAAAAAATGTATTTCAAAATCAGTTGACGAGCCTCAATAAAAGATTTACTTTACAAAGTTTGGATTATTTTGGTAAAATAGTAGAGATTATCACTGAAGGAGAAAAGATGTCTTATCTATTTGAAGTTTTGCCCAGTTTATTAAAGGGGGCTTTAGTAACTTTGCAAATTTTTGTGCTAGTGTTAGTTCTCTCCGTTCCTTTAGGAGCGATACTAGCTTTTGTGATGAAACTGAAAATTAAGTTTCTTAACTGGTTATTGACCATCTATATTTGGATCATGCGAGGAACCCCCTTGCTCTTGCAATTGATTTTCATCTATTATGTTTTGCCAAATGTTGGCATTACACTTGATCGGATGCCAGCAGCTATTTTAGCCTTCACATTGAATTATGCTGCTTATTTTGCAGAGATATTTCGTGGTGGTATTGAAAGTATTCCTCAGGGTCAGTATGAGGCGGCTCAAGTACTTAAGCTTAGTCAGTTACAAACTATTCGTTATGTCATTTTGCCACAGGTGACCAAGGTGGTTTTACCAAGTGTGTTTAATGAAGTCATTACTTTAGTTAAAGATTCGGCCTTAGTTTATACCTTAGGTGTAGGTGATTTACTTTTGGCGAGTAGGACGGCAGCTAACCGTGATGCCAGTTTAGTACCGATGTTTATTGCGGGTGCTATTTACCTGATTGTCATTGGTGGATTGACCTTGGTGTCTAAACAAGTTGAAAAGAAATATAACTATTACAAATAGGGAGACATCATGTTAGTGTTAAAACAAATTGCCAAGCGTTTTGGCAGTAAACAAATTTTTGAGAATTTTGACTTAACCATTGAAAAAGGAAAAACCTTGGCTATTGTTGGTCAATCTGGTGGAGGAAAGACCACTTTGCTTCGCATGTTAGCTGGTTTAGAAAGTATTGATAGTGGACAGATTTTCCATAATGGAAAAGAAGTAGGACGAGACTATTTCACTAAAAATCAATTGCTAGGTTTTGTTTTTCAAGATTTTCAATTATTTCCACATTTGACCGTTTTAGATAACCTAATCTTATCACCTGTTAAGACTCAAGGTATGTCTAGGGCAGCTGCGGAAACAAAAGCATTAGAGCTGTTAGAGCGTCTTGGTCTCTCTAATCAAGTTAAGAACTACCCTCACGCCTTATCTGGTGGTCAAAAACAACGGGTAGCCCTAGCCCGAGCCATGATGATTGATCCTGAAATTATCGGCTATGACGAGCCAACTTCAGCTCTTGATCCTGAATTACGTCGTGAGGTGGAACAATTGATTTTGCAAAATAAGCAAACCGGCATCACTCAGTTAATCATTACGCATGATTTAGACTTTGCTCAGCATATTGCTGATGATATTGTGAAAGTTTATCCCAAATAGAAAGAAAATGAGAACATGAAAAAACTCCTTGCAATAATAACTTTAGGTTTGAGCTTTCTTTTAGTAGCTTGTCAAACTAAAAATAGTACAAACTCAGCCATATCTACGGATCAATGGGCACGTTATGAAAAAGAAAAAACCATTACAATTGGATTTGATAACACCTTTGTTCCAATGGGCTTTGAAGATGAGTCAGGTCAGAATGTTGGCTTTGATATTGATTTAGCTAATGCCTTGTTTGAATCTTACGGGATTAAGGTTAAATGGCAGGCGATTAACTGGGATCTAAAAGAAACTGAATTAACTAATGGTAAGATTGATTTAATTTGGAATGGTTATTCCATGACGGATGAACGTGCGAAGAAAGTACTGTTTACCAATCCTTATATGAATAACGAGCAAGTCTTGGTAACTAAGAAGTCATCTAAAATTAACTCTTTTGCTGAGATGAAAGATAAGGTTTTAGGTGTACAGGCAGGCTCTTCTGGTTACGATGCCTTCCAAAATAATCCACAAGTCTTAAAAGATTTGGTCAAAGATCAAGATGCAACCCAGTATAGTACCTTTACAGAAGCCTTGATTGACTTGAAAAATGACCGTATTGATGGGCTATTGATTGATCGTGTTTATGCTAATTACTACTTGCAAAAAGAAGGGCAACTAGATCAATATAACATTATTGCTAGTGAATATAGTGGTGAAGATTTTGCAGTAGGTGCTCGTCAAGCAGATAAGACTTTAGTTGATAAAATCAACCAAGGTTTCAAAAATCTTTATCAATCAGGTGAATTCCAGAAAATATCAGATAAGTGGTTCGGTGAAGACATTGCTACTGAGCAAGTAAAAAATTAGTCAATTTAATATTTCTTAAACTATCTTCTAAATTTTTAGAAGGTAGTTTTTCTAATAATAAAATTAAAAGGGTGTCAAGTTTTTTTCTTGACACCCTTTTTTACTTGTGTTATACTGTTTTAAGTAAGGGGGAGTTTCCCTTAAATAATAAAGAAATAGAAAAGAGATTTTACACATGGCAGTAAAAATTCGTTTGACTCGTATGGGTTCAAAGAAAAAACCTTTTTATCGTATTAACGTAGCAGATTCACGTGCACCACGTGATGGTCGTTTCATCGAAACAGTTGGAACTTACAACCCACTTGTAGAAGAAAATCAAGTTAGCCTTAAAGAAGAGCGTGTTCTTGATTGGTTGTCAAAAGGTGCTCAACCATCTGATACAGTACGTAACCTATTTTCAAAAGCTGGCGTGATGAAGAAATTCCACGAACAAAAATTTTCTAAATAATTCTTAGCCTATGGACACGATTGAAAATCTTATTATTGCGATTGTGAAACCTCTGATTTCACAACCAGATAAACTTGTTATCAAAATACAGGATACTCCCGAATTTTTGGAATACCATCTTGATTTGGATGCCCAAGATATTGGTCGTATTATCGGTAGAAAGGGGCGAACGATTTCTGCAATAAGATCGATTGTCTATTCCGTGCCAATTCAAGGTAAGAAAGTTCGTCTAGTGATTGATGAAAAAACAAATTAAAACAGCTCTTGGGAGCTGTTTTTTCTTGGTTAGACTGGTCTTTTTAAGCATATCATGATAGAATAAAAAGACAATAGTTTACAGATATTAGGAGATGGCATGAATTATTTTAACGTTGGAAAAATTGTTAACACACAAGGTTTACAAGGTGAACTAAGGGTTTTGAGTGTGACTGATTTTGCAGATGAACGTTTCAAAAAAGGAAGTCAGTTAGCTCTTTTTGATGCCAATGATCACTTGGTTAAAACCGTGGAAATTGCTAGTCATCGTAAACATAAAAATTTTGACATTGTTAAGTTCAAAGACCATTATCACATCAATGAAGTGGAAAAATATAAGGAACATTTTCTTAAAATTGCCGAAGAAGATTTGACCGATTTGGAAGATGACGAATTCTACTACTATGAAATCATTGGTCTTGAAGTCTATGAACAAGACAATTACATTGGTGAAATCAAAGAAATTTTACAACCAGGAGCCAATGATGTCTGGGTGGTGAAGCGTCAAGGGAAACGTGATTTGTTATTACCTTATATTCCATCAGTGATTCTTGAGGTGGATTTGGCGTCAGGTAGAGTAGCTGTTGAATTGTTAGAGGGTTTAGATGATGAAGATTGATATCTTAAGCCTTTTTCCAGAAATGTTTTCGCCTTTAGAACATTCTATTGTTGGCAAGGCGAGAGATAAGGGACTGGTCAGAGTGACCTATCATAATTTTAGAAATTATGCTGAAAAAGCACGCCATGTGGACGACGAGCCTTATGGTGGTGGTCAAGGGATGTTATTAAGAGCACAGCCGATTTTTGACGCTTTTGATGCTATTGACAAAAAAAATCCACGAGTGATTTTGTTGGATCCTGCCGGTCGTTCCTTTGATCAAACTTACGCTGAAGAATTAGCCCAAGAAGAAGAATTGATTTTTATTTGTGGCCATTATGAAGGTTATGACGAAAGAATAAAGACCTTGGTGACAGATGAGATTTCTTTGGGAGATTTTGTCTTGACAGGAGGAGAATTGGCAGCCATGACCATTATTGATGCCACAGTTCGTTTGCTTCCATCAGTTATTGGTAAAGAGGTTAGTCATCAAGATGATAGTTTTTCATCTGGTTTATTGGAATATCCTCAATATACACGTCCTTATGATTATCAAGGTATGGTGGTTCCAGATGTGCTGATGAGTGGTCATCATGAAAATATCCGTCAATGGCGTCTGAAAGAATCATTAAGAAAAACTTATTTACGCCGTCCGGATTTGTTGGAAAATTATCAGCTGACAGCAGAAGAAAGTCAATTATTAGAAGACATAAAAAAAGAAACCTTTGAATAAAAGGTTTCTTTTTATGTTAGTTGTACTGAAAATTAGTAAAGTTTAAGTGGAGCTGCTTCAGAAGGTAGTGGAGATGGGTATGGATTGTGACGAAGTGTTGTATTCTTAACATCTTCGATAGTTTGTTTACCAGCCAATTGCATAACCATCTTCAATTCATCTGTCAATTTATCAAAGACTTGACGAACACCGACACTACCACCAAGTGCTAAACCATAGATAACAGGACGTCCTACAGCAACAAGATCAGCACCAGAAGCAAGAGCTTTGAAGACATGTTGACCACGACGTACACCAGAGTCAAAGACGATTGGAACGCGTTTGTCAACAGCTTCCGCAACCTCTTGAAGTGAGTCAAATGTTGCAGGTCCACCATCCAATTGGCGACCAGCATGGTTAGTTACCCAGATACCAGAAGCACCAGCATCAAGAGCTAGTTTAACATCTTCTTTACATTGTGGGCCTTTAACATAAACTGGTAAGCCAGAGTATTCTGCGATAAACTCAACATCACGTGGTGATAGGGCTTGTTTTGCTGATTTGTAAATGAAGTCCATTGATTTACCAGCACCTTGTGGTAAGTATTCTTCAACGATTGGCATACCTACTGGGAACACATAGCCGTTACGAGCATCTGTTTCACGGTTACCACCAACAGTAGCATCAGTAGTAAGAACAATAGCTTTACATCCTTCTGCTTTTACACGATCCATGATGTTACGGTTGATGCCGTCATCTTTACTCATGTAAAATTGGAACCAGTGTGGTGATCCGTTAAGAGCTTGTGAAATTTCTGGAAGGTCTGCTGAAGCATACGAACTTGTTGTATAAATAGTACCGTAGTCGCTAACACCTTTTGCACAAGCTACTTCACCTTGAACGTTAGCCAATTTTTGAGCCGCAACAGGTGGCATGATAATTGGAGAAGTTAACTTATCACCATCAAATACAGTGCTTGTGTCAGGATTTTCAACGCCACGTAAGGTTTCTGGAACGATCAACTTATGATTGAAGGCACGAATATTTTCGTACAAAGTAAACGTATCCCCTGCACCACTAGCGATGTAACCAAAAGCACCTTTTGGAATAACATGTTGTGCCATTTTTTCTAAATCATAAAGATTATAAAAAGTAATAGGGCCCTCAGCCGTGCTTGTATTGAAAGTCATACACTTTCCTCCTAATATAAATAAATTTGGTAACGCTTTCACGTTTATATTGTTATCTTATCACGAAAAAAACAGCCTGTCAACAGATTAGCTTATGGAATTTTCAAATTATTTTTTTCACAATTTTTCATTTAAGATGAGGCTTTGAATTTGTGTTATACTAGAGAAGTTGATAAAGAAATTGGAGATGATTATGAACGATAAGACGATTGTTGATATTACCATTGTTGGTGGTGGGCCAGTGGGTTTGTTTGCGGCTTTTTATGCTGGACTTCGAGGTTTACATGTTAAGATTATTGAGAGTTTGGCAGACCTAGGGGGTCAGCCAGCTATCCTTTATCCTGAAAAATTGATTTATGACATTCCTGCCTATCCAGCTATATCTGGTAAAGAGTTGGTAGAACAGTTGTTAGAACAACTGGAACGTTTCAAGGAAACAACTGAAATTTGCCTAAAAGAAGAAGTTAAGACTTTTGAGAAAGTTGGAGATTATTTTCTTATTGAAACAGATAAGGCACAACATCAGTCTAGGACCATTATTTTAGCTTGTGGCAATGGTGCCTTTGCTCCTCGTAAACTTGGTTTAGAAGGAGAAGAAAACTATGCTGAACAAAATCTCTACTATCATGTTAAACATTTGGAGGACTTTGTTGATAAAGATGTGGTCATTTGTGGTGGTGGTGATTCGGCAGTTGATTGGGCTAATAGTCTGGCAGATTTGGCGAAATCAGTGACCTTGGTTCATCGTAGAGATGCCTTTAGAGCTCATGAGCATAGCGTTGCTGCCTTGGAACAATCTAAGGTTGAGCGTTTAACACCTTATTTGCCTATTGAATTACTAGGTGACGGTCAACAACTTAAATCCTTGAGGGTTCAGAAAGTTAAGGGGGAAGAAGTCCTTGATTTGCCACTAGATGCCTTGATTGTCAGTTT
The DNA here is from genome assembly GCF_007859185.1 of Streptococcus sp. sy018. Taxonomy (NCBI): domain Bacteria; kingdom Bacillati; phylum Bacillota; class Bacilli; order Lactobacillales; family Streptococcaceae; genus Streptococcus; species Streptococcus sp. sy018. The sequence continues at coordinate 75,704 of NZ_VOHN01000001.1, forward strand.
TGGTTTTTCAACCTCAAATAAAAATTTGAAAAATTGGAATTTAGAGGCCAAACGCTCTAGTGTTTGTGTGTCACCCTTGTTTGAAACCAGCCAAGAGGGCATTTACGCTATTGGAGATGCTGCTAGTTATGATGGACGAGTGGATTTGATTGCAACAGGATTCGGTGAAGCTCCGATAGCCGTCAACCAAGCCATCAACTATATCTATCCTGATAGGGACAATCGAGTGGTTCATTCCACTTCTTTGATTAAATAAAAAGAACTGGAAGTTATTCCAGTTTTTTATTTACCAAGCAAAAGCCTGCGTCGGTTCTTGTAGATGGGTTAACCAGTTTAACCGACTAATATGACAAAGGCTGACCGAAATTCCTGTCATATCAAGGCTAGTCATGTATTTACCAACCTTAACCAAAGGAATGTCCAAATCTTCGATTTCAAGTAGTTGTTTGATGTCGTTGAGAAAAATTCCCATTTCTAAATCGGTAGTCGTGCCAAGGTTGTTAACCAACAGGATAAATTGATCATGTGGATTCCAATGAAAGTGTAATTTCAGTTTGTTGATGATTTCAATAGCTAATTTTTCAGAGGATTCAAAAGGAACAATTCGATAACCTTCTTCACCATGAATGCCACTACCATAAGAAATCAATTCTTTTTCTAAATCAAATAAGGGAAGGGCAGCTCGTGGTTTGGTTGATGATTTGGTCGCAAAGCCAATGGTGGCAATTTTTGTTGCTAATTCAAAACCTTCTTGTTCCAATTGTTCTAATGTTGCCCCTTGATGTGCCATACTGCCTAAGATTTTATGGAGTAAAACTGTGCCAGCCAGTCCTCTCCCGCGAATTTGAAAGGGATGATTGGGAATAATAGAAATGTCATCATGTGAAAGAATGTATTTGACAGCGTGCCCATCAGCCTTAGCTTTTTGAATGGCCTGTTTAAAGACGAGGCAATCAGCTTCAAAATTTTTGATAATGACAAATACGCCATGCCCTTTGTCAAGGAATCGAATGGCTTGATAGATGTCTTTGGCACTTGGTGGTGTAAAGATAGGGCCATAAATAGCAGCCGTCAGCATACCTTGTCCAACAAAGCCGATATGCGCAGGCTCGTGCCCAGTTCCTCCACCTGATAGAATAGGAACAGTTTTGTCATCATGATTTTTGTGATAAATCAAAGGCAGATTAGGGTGTTTTTCTAGGTGTGGATAAAGGCTTAAACAACCGGCCAAGTAGTCGGAAATAATATTTTCCTTATGATTATGAATAAAGGGCATAATAATCTCCTAATCTATCGCACAAATTTCACTAATTAAGTAGTCTGGTTTGGGCAAGGCTTGTTTGTGATGAAGAAAGTCCTTGATGGTTTGCGCTAGGGCATGACTATGATAATGTTGATGAAAATCTAAAAACTGCGGGTCAGCCATTTTTGCTGATGTGGCATATTCTTTAATAATTTTTGTCACCAAAATCTGACAATAGCCGACAAAATAGTCGTAAAAATTATTTTGCCCTCTGCTATCAAAGAGTTGAAGATAAAAATAGCGTTCCTGTTCAAAATATAAAAAGAGTTCCATCAACAGTTGACGCCCAGAAATGAAGTCTAGGTTATCAGTAATACGTTCTTGCAATTCACTTTCAAAAATCCAGTCCATTAGCTGATACTTATCTACAAAATGATTGTAGAAAGTTTGACGTCTAATCTTGGCCAGTTTCATAATATCAACAACAGAAATGGTTTGGAAATCCTGAGTAGCCAAGAGATTTTTGAAGGCTTTAGCAATACGTTTTTTGGTAATCAAAGATGATGTCATGGCAAACCTCCCAAAAGACCTAGTTTAATCTTAACAAAATTTGAACGAAAAGCTAGTCTAAAAAGATTAAAAGGGACAAATTAAAAAAATTGTCCCTTATCTTATGATCTTGAAATGAGTATAATGAAAGTGTTAATACATGATTACTTATGCTAAGGAGGAATTTATCATGAAAAAAATTATCAATCAGCCTACAGATGTTGTCAATGAGATGATTGAAGGGATTGGTTTTGTCCATTCTGATTTGTTGGAACGTTTAGATGGTTATGATGTGCTGGTGCGTAAGGCAGAGAAAAAAGGACTGGTTGGTCTTATTTCTGGTGGTGGTTCAGGTCATGAACCGTCTCATGCTGGTTTTGTTGGAGAAGGGATGTTATCTGCTGCGGTCTGTGGAGCGGTCTTTACGTCACCAACGCCAGATCAGATTTTAGAAGCCATCAAGGCAGCTGATGAAGGCGCGGGAGTCTTTATGGTCATTAAGAATTATTCTGGTGACATCATGAATTTTGAAATGGCGCAAGAGTTGGCAGAGATGGAAGGGATTGAGGTGGCAAGTGTCATTGTTGATGATGACGTAGCAGTAGAAGATAGCCTTTATACCCAAGGACGTCGTGGCGTGGCAGGCACCCTTTTTGTTCATAAAATTTTAGGTCATGCGGCGCGTGAAGGTAAGTCATTGGCAGAAATGAAGGCTTTGGCAGACGAATTAGTGAAAAATATTAGAACCATTGGTTTAGCCCTATCTGGAGCAACTGTGCCAGAAGTAGGTAAACCAGGCTTTGTTCTTGCGGATGATGAGTTTGAATATGGAGTAGGGATTCATGGCGAGCCTGGCTATCGTAAAGAAAAAATGCAACCGTCAACAGTCTTGGCAAAAGAATTGGTTGACAAACTCTTGTCCGATTTTTCAGTGACAGAAGGTCAAGAATTTGCCCTTTTAATCAATGGCTTGGGAGCGACTCCTTTGATGGAACAATATGTGTTTGCTCATGATGTTGCTAATCTTTTAGCCGATAAAGGCATTAAAGTGGTTTATAAGAAACTAGGGAATTATATGACGGCCATTGATATGGCAGGCTTATCTTTGACCTTGATGAAATTAGAAGCTGACTGGTTAGAAGCCTTGAACAGTCCAGTTAATACACCAGCTTGGTAGAAAGGAGTAGTGGATGAAAGTAGCAGAAGCATTAGCTTGGATGACTCATTTTAATGAAAAGATTCAAGAGAATAAGGATTACTTGAGTGAATTGGATACTCCGATTGGGGATGGAGATCATGGGGGAAATATGGCGCGTGGGATGGCTGCTGTCATGGAAACCCTCGATCAGAAAGTATTTGCCAGCACAGGTGAAGTATTTAAGACCGTTGGTATGCAATTGTTGAGTAAGGTTGGTGGTGCGTCAGGTCCTCTTTACGGCTCAGCTTTTATTGGCATGAGTAAAGCTAGTGATGAAGAAAATGTGGTTAAACTTTTAGAATCAGGCCTTGAGATGATTGTCAAAAGAGGAAAAGCGAGTCTGGGTGAAAAGACCATGATTGATGTGTGGCAACCAACTATTGAAGCGTTAAAAATGGGCGATTTAAGTGTCGAGAAAGTTTATGCTTATGCAGAGCAAACAAAAGAATTAGTCGCAACTAAAGGGCGTGCCTCTTACTTGGGTGAACGTTCTGTGGGTCATCTTGACCCAGGTTCCTATTCGTCAGCCTTGCTATTTGATTCGCTTTTAGAAGTGGTGGTGGCTAATGACTGATTTGGGTATTGTACTGGTTTCTCATTCTAAGGACTTGGCTCAAGGTGTGGTTAATCTCATTAACCAAGTGGCAAAAGATGTGCCTGTGACCTATGTTGGTGGCTTGCTTGATGGTAGTATCGGTACTAGTTTTGAACAAATTGAAGCGATTGTGGCAGACAATCCTTGCTCGCAACTCTTAGCTTTTTATGATCTAGGCTCAGCTCGAATGAATTTAGAAATGGTCGCAGATTTATCAGACAAGACCTTGCTTATTCAAGATGTGCCAGTTTTGGAAGGGACCTACGCTGCAGCAGCACTTTTACAAGCTGGAGTTGGCTTAGAAGACATTCTTGAACAACTAAAAGATTTGATAATCGTAAAATAAACGCAGCAAAAAAGACGATTTCTATTTAGGAATCGTCTTTTAATTGATATCATTTTGACTATTGATTAAAGCAGAGTGTTTCATTTAAATTGCTACGATAAGTCATTTGTTTCTAGTTGTAAAAGTTCGTCAATTTTCTTAGTGACATCGCCTGTTTTGTGTGCGACTTCATAATCGATCTGATACTTATCTAACTGCTTGAAAAAATTTTTTTGAATTTCAGTAACTTCCTTATCAGATTCACGCATATTCTCTGCTTTAGCTTCTACTAAGAGATAAATTGTTTGCTTGTTATCTTTTTCTAAAACATAGATGAAGTCGGGTGTCGTTGTTCCTCCCGTAAATTTAGGCACTTTTATCGCACTTTTTGGCAATTTACCAAAGACGGTTACCTCAGGTTGATAAGTTTTTTCTAATAAGTCGAGTTCAGGATGAATACTATCATAATAAAGTGGAGGATTATCATACAAGCTTCTAGGATTGTTTGTGATGTTATTTTTTTGATTAACTCCCAAAAATCCAGGATTGATGCTTTCCACAAAAGATTTTTTCTTAGGATCAAAAATAGAAGTTCGAGCCTGAAAATCTAAGGCTTCATAGCGATATGCTTGATTATAAGTTTCTGCAAACTTCTTTTTAAAGAGTTTAACAAGATTTTTAATGCTAGTATGACTTAGATAATCAGAATTCTTTAATTCCTTTAAGGCTGTTAAAACATGTGGATGAATGTCAGTAATTGCCAAGTTAGTTTGCCTAGCTAACTCTTTAATAAAAGTCCCATAAGGCATTCCTGAATGATAAGAGTCAGGAGAGTCATCGTAAGGATTCTCTCTGATGTCCATTTGTTCTTCTTGCCTGACTAATTCTTGTTTAGAATAAGTATATTTTTCAAGAGAGTAATTTTTAGGCTCGGTAAAAACTTCTTCAAGAATCACAGAAATGTCTTTAGTGTTTCGTTCAAAAATCAACATATATCGTTTGGCGAATAGTTGCCAAAGTTCTTTTACCTTATTCCAATTTTCTTGATTTAATTTGACTAATTTTGGGGAAGATTGGTTACGTTTATCAGTTACTTTCCCATCTCGAAGTTGTGTGTCAGCTAATTTAGGATATTCTTCAAGTAACCAGTCAAATCCGGATTTAACGACTCCATTTTTTTCCACTTTTTTGATAAATTCATTGCTTCGGTTGATAATTCTTAACCTATCCAATTTATGCAATAAATCATCTTTGCTAAAGTTAGGTTGACTTTTCTGTTCTTCTTCAAGAAGTAACTGAATCAGCTCATCATCCAATTTGTCATGATTAAGTTGTAAAGGAGCATCACGATTGATTTCGCCAATCAGTTTGTCTGCAAAATCACGTTCATCATAACCAATATGGAAAGATAAACGAGATTCAAATTCATCTTGTTGGACACGATGCCCAGTTTCATCAACAGGAAGTCTAAGTCCACGGCCAACTTCTTGGATTTTACTATTGTCACTACCAGAACTGCGTAATTTAGCAATGACAAAAACATTAGGATTATCCCAACCTTCTCGTAAAGTCCATTTTGAAAAGAGAAATCGTCTAGTAATCCAGTTGCCGTGATTATCCTTAAAGCTAAGCAGCTTATTTTTATTTTTTAGAATATCATTGACTTCTGCTTGAATAGCTTCGTCGCCACTACCCTTGTCTTCGCCAAAGTAGCCTGCATGAACATTTTGCTGCTCTGCTTGAAGGCTTTTTTGTGTTGCTCTTAAAAAATCAAGGTATTCACGTTCTCGTTGATCTTGGCTAGTTTGATATTGCTTTATCAGATCTTCTAGTTTTTTAGTTAACAGACGCTCAAAAGTTTGTTTGAGCCAACCATCTTTATCACGATAGGATTTGATACTATCAATGAAAAATAAAGATAAAGTTTTAATTTTAGGTGCATGATTAGCTCTAAAGAAATTGTCTTGTTCTTTTTTAAAATGCTCATTAAGAGCTTTTGCGATAATCATTTCTTGATAAGAGGCTTGAAATGTTCCTGGAATGAGTTTCATTCCCTTGTTTAATTCCAAATCATTACTTAACATCTTACTACCTGCGTAATAGACTTGTCCGTCAAAGTCCCCATCAATACTTGCTAGTTCATCGCCAACTGACAAAGATTTTAAGATTTTTCCTTGTTTAAGTGTCAATTCTGTAGCAGATACTTTTTCCACTACCCAAGATTTTTCGATGTCTTGCTCTGAAAGATTTGGGTAAACAATATCAATCCCTTTTACTAGCCCCTTATTAAATGAATCAACCGCATTAAGATTGTATTGAGGCTGATCTCGATAGTAGTCTTTTTTGACTTGTTTATGTTTTCCCTTACCGATAACGACATCTGGAAATGTTGCACCAAAACGGATAATGGTTTGTGGTTTCAATTCCTGGATAGCCTGATAGCTTTTTTTGTCTCTTGGAAAACGATGTGGTTCATCGATGATTACGACTGGTCGTGTTTGTTGAAGGGCTTTTAATGGTTCAGTTGTGCTACCTATCAGGGTTTGATCATAATCTTTTGCTTTTAGACTTTTAGAACGCAACATCCCCTCATTTATCAGCAATACTTGAATCGTGTTGGTGTTTTGTCTGCTGCCTTCGATAAAATTGGTTAAATGAGCAGGGAAATGTTTTCGACCAGACTTTGATTTAAAATCACCGGCATTGATCACATTCAAATCAATTCTAGTATTACCGTAAAATTGTTGAAAATGTTGCTTGGCATAGCTAGATTGGATAAAATTCTTTGTCCCTTCTTTGATAGCAGGAGTTGGCACAACGATGATAAACTTAAAAATTCCCAATTGTTGATGGAGTTCATACATGGCTCTCGTATAAACATAAGTTTTACCAGTGCCAGTTTCCATCTTGATGTCAATATTTTTATCATCACGCTCTCGATAATGAAGAATCGGATTGGCAAAAGCAAAGTTTTTATCAGGATCAGTGGTATGTGTGTCTAGTGGTGGAAAGGCCTCTAATAAATGCTTTAGGGCTTCTTCTTGATGTGGTAGTTCTTCTAATAGAATTTTCACAATAACCTCCTAATAGCGTTTAATCAGATTAACTTTAGTATCCAATTGGGCTAGAACTAATTCCAGTTCTCGCATGCTTTCCATGTCAAAAGAATAGCCATAAAGAACAATGGTTTGAATGACCTTTTCATTTTTACCAATAAGATTTACTAATGCTTTGGTCTGTTCAAAAGACCAACCTTTAGCAATGAGATAAACACGCTCGTCATTAACATAACTTGCCTGATAGCCAGCTAAATCTAGTGTTTCCACAAAGGTTAAGATATCATAACCATCAGCTAACAGCCAAGTTGCTAGGATAGTGTCCTCACCGCTTGCTCCCTCATCAAAACCTAGTTCTTGAGAAGAAAATGGTTTGATCATGTCGTCAAATCCGCTTTCGTTAAGGAGAAGATGATTACCTTTACTATCAATAAATTCTCCAGTTTCTATATCAAAAGCATCTAAATCATCCAAGGTGGCTTGTTTTGGTTTTAAGACACGATAATGCTTAAACCCACCATCAAAGGTTTCAGGCAAGTTCTCTCCCTTTTCTTCTTGGATTTTTTGACTGGCTCGCTTAATTCGTTCACGTGAGATTTCGTCGATCGATTGATAACCAGCTGTGAAAGCTGTCTCACTTCCCTTACGAGCGACCTTTTTACCATCACTGTTTTGGTCATAAGTCTTCTCTGGTAACTGCACCATGATATACTGACGCGTGCCTCCATCTTCAGCGTTTAACTGCATCACGGCATCAGCAGTAGTGGCAGAGCCGGCGAAGAAGTCGAGGATGGTTGCTTGAGAATTTCCAATCATTTTTATTAACATTTTTATAAATTGGGGATTTTTAGGCATTGTAAAAAGTTTTTTTAAATTAAAATCATTATAAGAGAATCCTGCTGTTTCTGTTTTTAAATCCCATTCCTCAGTGGATTTTATAAAACTTTTTTGCTGTTTATAAACGTTTCTATCTTTTTCATAAATACTATTCTCTTTAAATAACAAAGATTTGTTTTGATATAACTCTAAGAATTTACTTTTTGAATATGTATTCTCTAATAGTATATTATCTTTTATAGATCTATATACTTTATAACCTTTATTTTCTAATTCAGTGTCTTTTTCTGATAATAGTTCTGTTTTTAAAACTATATCATGACCATTAAAATAAACAGAGTAGTCTTTTTCTCCTCCATTTGCTTTATTATTTGTGCTTTCACCAACTAATACACGTTTTCCATGAGTGTAAAAGCCAACTTCATCTTCCAATAGATTATCTTTTTTTACTATATTTTCAAAAGGAGTAGTTTTCTCACTATTTTTAGAATAAATATGAAGTGTTTCATGATTAACAGAAATATATTTACTATTTTTTCTACCTTTTGGATTGTTTTCAACTGCCAAAGTTGAAACAAAATTCCCTTCCCCAAAGATCTCATCCATGAGCAGTTTGAGATTGGCTTGTTCGTTGTCGTCAATCGAAACAAAGATAACACCAGTTTCTTTTAATAAGCGTTTGGCTAGCCATAGTCTTGGATACATAAAGGCCAACCAGGCAGAGTGAGTTGCTTTTTTATAAATAGATTTGAAGCGTTCTAGCTCCTCGTCATTCATGCCAAATAGGTCTTGCAGTTTATCATCACTATATTCAAATTTGTCATCATAAACAAAGCCGTCTGAGCCAGTATTATAAGGGGGATCGATATAGATAATATCGATACTATTTTCATAACTAGCTTGTAAATGACGCAAGACTTCGAGATTATTGCCAGTGAAAAAGAGATTTTGACTATTTTTATTTTCGGGTTGTTTATTATGTTCTTTATCTGGTAAAACAACGGTTGTGGGAGCTTCTCCAGTTTGCTTTTTAGCATAATTTTTCCCAATAAAATTAAGTTGATATCCAGAAGTTAACTCTGTCTGGATAGAGTTTTCTTCGAGCATTGATTTGAACTTTTCAAAATCAAACTTTCCTTGAGAAATCACCGTTCCATCTTCATCACCCTTGTCAGCAGTAAAAAATTCTGGTAGTTTATTTCTCAATTCTTTAAGAAAAGCAGAGTTTGACGTGACATTTGCGTTATCATTAAGATTTGTTTTAAGCATAGGTCACCTCGCTTCCCAAGACAACAGAAAAAACTTTCCCACAAAAATGTGAAAAAGTTTGTTTTAGGGCTTGACAAAAAAGACCATTGATTACATAATCAGCGGTAGCTGGTAGCTGGTAGCTGGTAGCTGGTAGCTGGTAGCTGGTAGCTGGTAGCTGTGTTTGTGTTCATACTAACTATTTCCTTTACTACTTTATAATAGTCTCATTATACTATAAAAGAGTTTTTCTTGACAAATCAGAGAAAAACATTGAGCGAGTTAATTTTCTTCGGAGTGGTTATCATCCTAGCGATGAGCGACTCAACTTTAAATCGGGTAAAGAAGAAAAATCTTGTGATGAGCTCAATTCTTTTTGGAATTGTCATCATCACAGTTGTGATGAGGTGTGCCCAAAATGGGCAAGGAAGAAAAACCTTGTGATGAGTTCAATTTTTTTGGAATTGTCATTATCACAGTTGTGAGGAGGTATGCCCAAAATGGGCGAAGTAAAAGAGCTATATTCCAAACGGATAAAGAAGAACGTTTTTATTATCAATAGGGGTTATTGAAAGTAATAACGATTAGAAAAGTTATTAACTTGGTAAGGATTTTGTTTTAGCATCATAAAATAAATTTCGTTTAAGTTAGGATTAAGCTAACTAACTTATACTATAGTCATCCTAAAACTTTTCTTTTTATAAATCTCCTAAAAACCAGAACCACTTAGTGATTCTGGTTTTTTTATTTACCAAGACAGAACTGACTAAAGAGTTGAGTGATGAGTTCATCTGGTGCAGCGTCTCCAGTGATTTGCCCTAAAATTTCCCAAGTGCGAGTGAGATCAATTTGCAGTAAATCAACTGGCATACCAAGTTCTAAACCTTGATTGACTGCTTGTAAACTATCCACAGCCTGTTCAATTAGACTGATATGACGGGTATTGGACAGGTAGGTGGCATCTTGTTCAACAATACCTGCATTGTCAAAGAAGAGTTGGTTGATACGCTCTTCAATCAAATCAATATTTTCTTTGGTTAAGACAGAAATGCTTAACACATCATCTGGTAATTGTTCTTTTTCGATAGCTTGGGGGAGGTCGGTCTTGTTGAGCAGAATGATACGATTACTACCTTGGCTGAGTTCAAGAAGTTGACGGTCTTGTGGAGTTAGTTTTTCAGAGCTATTTAAGACCAAAAGCACTAAGTCAGCTTCTTTGAGGGCTTTTTTAGAACGCTCCACACCGATTTGCTCAACCACATCATCGGTTTCACGAATCCCTGCCGTATCAATGAGTTTCAGTGGTACCCCATTGATATTGACATATTCTTCAATGACGTCACGAGTGGTTCCTTCAATATCAGTGACAATGGCCTTGTCTTCTCGAAGCAGAGTATTGAGTAGGCTTGATTTACCTACATTTGGTCGGCCAATGATCGCAGTCGATAAGCCCTCACGCAAGATCTTGCCACGTTTGGCTGTTTTGAGCAGGTTGGTCAGCAGCTTTTCGAATTCTTGAGTTTTTTCTTGTAAGAGAGCCGTCGTCATTTCTTCAACATCATCGTATTCAGGATAGTCAATATTAACTTCCACCTGAGCCAGCGTATTCAGGATTTCTTGGCGTGTATTATTGATCAAATCAGACAATGAGCCGTCTAATTGTTTGACCGCAATTGACATGGCCTTATCTGTCTTAGCTCGGATGAGATCCATGATTGCTTCAGCTTGTGTGAGGTCAATTCGACCATTGAGAAAGGCACGCTTGGTAAATTCACCTGGTTCGGCTAAACGTGCACCGTGGCGAATCAAGAGTTGCAAGATTTGGTTGGTCACTGCTAGACCGCCATGTGTATTGATTTCGATGACATCTTCACGAGTAAACGTTTTGGGTGTTCGCATCAGACTGAGCATGACTTCATCGATGATTTGGTTGTTTTCTACGATATGGCCATAGTTGATGGTATGAGAAGTGACCTGTTTTAAGTCCTTCCCCTTAAAGACCTTGCTAGCGATTGTAATGGCATCTGTGCCAGACAAACGGACAATTCCGATAGCCCCTTCCCCCAAGGGAGTAGCAATGGCAGCGATGGTATCAAATTCTTTTGTTATCATTTGTATTCCTTTAATGTTATCAGTAAGATTAGATGTTATAGTTTATTATATCATTTTCTAGATAGATGTCTGATTAAGTTAATCCTAAACTTTTAGATCTCGGCGGTAATAGTGGCAATGAAAAACTAAAAAACTTGCAAGACGGAAATATCTATCAATCTTGAAAATGAAAAAACTTCTCTAACAAGAGAAGTCGCGGTAGCAATAATCAGTGCAATTACAGGAGCGTTGATCACTAAGCTACTAGGTTAAGCAAAGGGGCGAAAGTCCAATGCCTAATTATTATTATAGTATTATTCTAACATAGGCGAGATTCGTTAGCCAATAAAAAACAACTTTCTTTATTGGCTAATCTTGATTTTTATGGTAGTAGGAGTGGCTACTTTGGATATGATTTTTGACATAACAAAATTTCATCATCTCATGAAAAAATAGTGGAACTAGTGGTCTATGTTGTTCATGATAAATTTGTTGAAAGTTTCTTTGAAACGCTATATAATTACGATAGAAGATATAGACTGAAATGGGGTAGGTATCATGACCGAATTAGAACGTCAAGAGTTAGAAGCTCTGAAAGAACGGACAGGGCGTTTAGATGGCCCAAACACCCTTACTCCTGATGAAATGGATAGATTTTTTGAATTATTGCTTAAAGAACATGAATTGTCTTAGAGTTTGATAAAATGAAGAAGTTTTTCCTATCTTGACTTACAAATAGTAGATGCAGTTTGTTTAGATCAAGAGATAATTGTATTACAAAAGAAATCGATTATATCTGAGATGTTGGAAGAACTCTATCATGCAGATCAGCAATATTTATGATCTATAATAGACAAATATGATATACCGAAAAGAAGTAAAATAAATTCAAAATCCATTGAGGGTTTATCAAAAAGAATTGGAGGAATTAAGAAATGAAAAATAGAATTATTTCAACGTTTCCAATTAAATCTTTAGGATTGGTTTCAGTTACTGTTGAGAATCCTGATTTTAGTGATTCAAAACCTGATGGTAAAATTTTGATTGGTGATAAACAATATACTTTTCATAATATTGTTATGGGAAGAGGAAATCAAATACTAAATACCTTTACTGTAGAATATACTAATGACAACCTACTTGATAAACAAGTTATCTTTTAACACTTGGAACAATCTGAGTGCTTTTTGTTATCATAAGCAATTATCAATGAAATATAGATAAAACAACTCTCTTGATGAGTAAGTTGTTGATAAATTACTCAATTAGTAGGAACTAATTCAGGAGGACTGAAAATGAATAAAGAAGAGATGAAATCTTTTGCTAGACTTGACGAAGCGGTCGATAGATTGGCAGAAGGATGCAATACACTTCCTATAGTTGATATGCCAAAGTATAATATTCGAGCCATTATGCAAGAAGCAATGCGTCTTGGTCGTCCATTAACAGATAGTGAAGTTGAAAGGTTTATTGTCGAGACATAAAGTTTATAGATTTAATCTAGTAACTTCTAGGTGTTTTTTGCTACCATAAGTAGCTTGAAATGAAATATGGCTAATTTATAGGAAATATTTTACTGTTGACGAAGAAAACGGACTCCTTAAAGAAGAACGTAAACAGTTCTTAGATAATCTTGAAAAACAAAACAGTCGTAATAGCTGTGAGGATTCACTTGTCTTGCTTGCTGTTGTGAGATATCATGCTTATCGTTTAGGATTGTTGAAAAGCAATCGATTTTTTCAAGAAGCGCTTGAGAAGAAAAAAGAGTAGTTTATTCTTTGGAGCATTCTGATAAAGTTTCTAAGAGATGTTGAAACTATAAGTTGCAAAAAGTTTTTGAACTCAGTGTTATCATCAATTATTGTCCTGACTACGTTTTTTGAAACTTGATACGATACTGGAAAGAGGAACACCGCTCTAACAATTATAAAAGCTAAAACTCCATTATCCCAAGAAGAGATAATAGAACAGATCAATCGTCAGATGTGGTGAAATTGTAATCTGAAAGAGAGAAGATGAGATTGTTACTATGATTAGGTCAAAAATGTAGTAAGCTGGTAGCTAAAAAACAAAAAAAGAGTGTGAAAACCGCGTTCCAATGGGTACTCAACCTTCACACTCTTTAAATAAAGTATATTAAATCATAAGTTATTAGTCAAATAAAAATAGGAGTAATCATTGTTTCCATTCTTATTTTGTAAGAAAAATATGACTGCATTATCACTAAATATGTCAATTATTTGGGAAAATGTAGATGTATTTCAATCTTTAACACGGGATATTGAAGAAGTACAATATTGTCAGGTTAAATCATGAGCCTATGGAACTTGAGCTAAGGAAAAAGGAGACTTGTAATGCTTAGATTGATTAAAATTTTTAATTCAAATAGTAAAGGTTATTGGTATATTCCTGAGAACAAAGCACCAGGAATGGTAGAGATTGATGAAAAAACAGGAGAAGTAGTTGTAGCTATTGAATCTACTTATGACACTGAGCTTGGTTATCCTTATTTTGCAAATAAAGCTCGAGGAGTGGTTAAGCAAATGTGGGATAGCGGAGAATTGCCAGACGAAAAATTCTTAGCTTGGGGATAGATAATCTATTTTTACTTTATGTTATGGAAGAAAATTTTTTACTAAGATAAAAATTTATAATATAATATAGGTAAACTTAGAGGTTGAAAAGTATCCGTCTCCAACGCGCCACTTTATTAGTGGGTCGAGAAATGCGGGCGACATCCGGCGGTCCCGCCTAAGTTAAGCACTTAGATTTAGTCTAAGTGCTTTTTTGCTACTTAAAATGTGACTTAACTGTATGGAATCTCATACGGTTTTGTGTGTCCAAACCGTGCTGAAGACCTTAAAGGTTGCATGAGTGTTATGAACTTAGGCGATTTTATTAGTTAATCTGTTAAAAAACTAAGTGGTAGTTTGCTTATTTGAACTTGAGTAGTATAATAAAGATAAAGAAGCGAGGTGAAGGGAAATGGGTGAACTGGAACGATTAGCTCAAGATTTAAGACGAACAGAAAGAGAACTCAAGAAAGGTTACATTTGGCTTAGTTTTTGGTGTTTCATATTTATCATCAATTTTATATGGGGTTCTTGGTCATTTTTAATGAGTGTTTATGACTTTAAATTTTTGTTTTGGTTATTTGTTATTCCTGTATTACTAGAACCTTTTTTCTATTCTTTTCTACTTGGTGTTATCCTTTATTCGACTGTACAAGGATATTGGAAGCGTGTAGAGAAATATGAGCATGAGCGTTCCATGGCAGAGTTATATTTAGACAGTGCAATCAGGTCAGCACAAAGAAACTAATCAATAAAGTAATAAAACGACATTGTCTAAGGACAGTGTCGTTTTTTATTTAGAAAAGGATTTAAGATGTCAACACCCTTAGGACGTTAAGCCATAATATAACGCAACTCCAAATGTGGTAGGCTGAGATGGTAGGGATTTTCAAATGTTTCTAGGATAAGAAAACTTTGAATGCCCTTGTCACGATGTAGTTGCTTGAGTCGTTGGTCAATCTGATCCTGATGGATATGTTCGGCATGGATATGTTTTTGATTAAGACAAATACTAAGACGCTCTGGCAGGTTCAAGCATTCCTTGACCTTGACGGCTAAGTATTGCTGCCAAGTCTTATTTTGATAAGTATAGTAACAGCCAAGACGATTGTCGTATTGGAGGCCTTGTTCTTCTAATTTGAGTAAGGCTTGGCGAGCCTGTTGGTGGTAGTTGGCCGATAGGATTTTTCCTTGAAAATCAAAAAGCAGAAAGTCGTCATTTTGATCTTGCAAATGGGACTTATGGGTCTTGTCAAGTTGGTCAGATAGTAGGAGTTGATCTTGAAGATTTTGCAGATAGGCCTTGTCTTTTTCAACTTGTTTTTCGATTTGTGTAATTTTCTCCCTAGCTTCTTGAATAATTTTACTCATGTCAATGGTATCTGCGTCAAGAATATAATTGTTAAAATCCTTGAGTGGCAAGCCATAATCCGCACACATTTTAATCAAGGCAACATAAGGAATATGAGAATGCGAATAGTAGCGATAACCATTGTCTTGGTTAATATGACTAGGAGATAGAATGCCGATTTTCTCATAATAGCGTAGGGCTTTGATATGAATGCCTGAAAATTTACTTAACTGACCAATGGTTAAAAAATGTTGAAAATCTGCCATAAAATGCTTGACCTTCCCTTTACGGTATAGTTTATAATAAGAGTATAACAAATCAAGAAAGCTTTTCCAAGCTATTCGATTAAAGGAGAATTTTTATGAGCGAGAAAAAACATAATAAGAACTGCCAACATAGCCATAGCAAACTAAAAGTATCGCCAATGGTCTTGTTTTTCGTTGGTATTGGCATTTTTATTCTAGGCTTAGTCTTACCTGTTAGTGATACGGTTAAGGCGATTTTCTCAACAGTTGCCATGTTGGTGTCAGGCTACCATGTCATGTGGGAGGGGATTGAAGACACCATTCAAAAAACTAAGGAAAAAGGAAAATTCACTCCCAATACACATATTTTGATGACCCTAGCCGCTATTGGAGCGGTTTTACTGGGTGAGGCGACCGAATCAGCACTGTTGATTTTTATCTTTGCTGGGGCCCATTTTCTTGAAGAATATGTGGAAGGACGCAGCCAACGTGAAATCACTAAACTGCTACAATTGAATCCAACTGAAGCCCGCCGTCTATCTGGTGATGGTAATGTGGAGGTTGTGCCGGTGGATCAGTTGGCAATTGGAGATCGTGTTCAGGTGTTGAATGGTGGTCAAGTGCCAACGGATGGGGTAATCATTGAAGGAACGACAAGCATTGATGAATCTACTATCAATGGTGAGTCAATTCCACGTGAAAAAACAGTAGGTGATACGGTATTTGGTTCAACCATAAATGGTAACAGCACCTTTGTCATGGAAGTGACCAAGGATAGTTCAGACACGGTCTTTTCTCGTATTTTGCAACTGGTAGAGGCTTCTCAAAGCAATCTATCTCCAACGGCAAGTCGTATTCGAGCTTTTGAACCAGTTTATGTGAATATTGTCCTTTTGGTGTTTCTTGCCTTGATGTTTGTTGGGCCACTGGTTTTTAACTGGACCTTGGCTAAGACTTTCTCAATCGGTTTGACCTTTATGGTGTCAGCGTCGCCATGTGCTTTGGCTGTTTCTGCAGTGCCAGCGACCCTAGCAGGCATTTCTAACCTAGCTCGTCAAGGGGTCTTGTTTAAGGGTGGGGCTTATCTGTCTAACCTTAGTGACTTGAAAGCAATTGCTTTTGATAAAACAGGTACTTTGACAGAAGGAAAACCAAAAGTGGTTGACTATCGCTTTGAGCAAGATGTGGTGAGTAATGACGAATTACAGGCTATCTTGGTTGGTATGGAGCAGCAATCCAACCATCCTCTCGCGACGGCTATTGTGAATTATTTTATGCCTAATCTAGTGGTAGATGTGCCAAGTTTGGAAATCGAAACTCGCCTTGGAGAAGGGATTATCTCAGATTATCAAGGGCATCGTTACCGCATTGCCAAGCCAAGTTCATTTGAAACAATTTCTCAAACTTGGTTGACGGTTAAAGAGGAAGAAGAGAGTCAAGGACGCACGGTTGTTATGGTGGCTATTGATAATCAAGTCGTTGGATTTATTGCAATTCAAGACGTGCCTCAAGAAAGTGCCTTGACAGCCATTGATTATTTTAATAAAGCTGGCGTGAGAACGGTAATGATTACAGGTGATGCTAAGCTGACTGGTGAAGCAATTGGACGTCAGTTGGGAATCGCAGACATCGCTGCTAATGTCATGCCTGAGCAAAAGGCTGAGATTATCAAAAATCAACAAGCCAACTATGGTTTGACGGCTATGTTGGGTGACGGAGTAAATGATGCACCGGCCTTAGTAACGGCGGATATTGGGATTGCCATGGGAGAAGGGACAGATGTGGCGATTGAAACAGCAGATGTTGTTTTGATGAAAAATGATTTGTTGAAACTGATGGAAGCCCACCAAGTATCGAAACGTTTAAAAAACGTTATTTTACAAAACATTGTCTTTTCAATGCTCGTTGTCTTTCTACTTATTAGCTTAACTTTCTTTGGTAATCTCTCAGTGGTGGCCAGTGTGACACTACATGAAGGGTCAACCTTACTTGTATTACTAAATAGCTTACGTCTATTACTCAGACGAAATTAAGCCTTAAACTGACCACTTGTTTAGTTGGTCAGTTTTTGATTATTTGAGAGGTTATATGGTGACTTTTATTGTAAACACTATGATTTTTATTAAGAATATGCTATAATAAACAGTAAAACTATCAGGAAAAAAGGTTGTTCAGATGACAGAAGAAAAGAAACAAATGGCAGATCTCGCCAAGGAATATGATGCCAGTCAGATTCAGGTCTTGGATGGCTTAGAGGCTGTTCGTGTTCGCCCAGGAATGTATATTGGCTCAACGTCTAAAGAGGGTTTGCACCATCTTGTTTGGGAAATTGTTGACAACTCGATTGATGAGGCCTTGGCAGGTTTTGCCAGTAAGATAGAGGTTGTTATTGAGAAAGATAACTCCATTACCGTCATTGACGATGGCCGTGGAATTCCTGTCGATATTCAAGAAAAGACAGGTCGTCCTGCAGTAGAAACGGTTTTTACGGTCTTGCATGCCGGAGGAAAATTTGGTGGTGGTGGTTACAAGGTTTCTGGTGGTCTGCATGGAGTAGGTTCTTCAGTGGTTAATGCCCTGTCAACCCAACTAGATGTTAAAGTCTATAAGGATGGCAAGGTTTATTTCCAGGAATACCGTCGTGGGCAAGTTGTTGCTGATTTAGCTGTGATTGGTCAGACAGACCGTACAGGAACAACCGTTCATTTTACGCCAGATCCAGAGATTTTCAAAGAAACAACGGAATATGATTTTGATAAGTTAGCTAAGCGTGTGCAAGAGTTGGCCTTTCTTAATCGTGGTTTGAGGATTTCTATTGCAGATAAGCGTTCCGGTAAGGAACAAGTGAAACCATTTCACTATGAGGGTGGTATTGTTAGCTATGTTGACTATATCAATTCCAATAAAGATACTATTTTTGAATCTCCGATTTATACAGATGGTGAGCTAGAGGGAATTTCGGTCGAAGTGGCAATGCAATACACCACCAGTTACCATGAAACTGTGATTAGTTTTGCCAATAACATCCATACTCATGAAGGTGGAACTCATGAACAAGGTTTTCGGACGGCTCTGACGCGTGTCATCAATGATTACGCGAAAAAAAATAAGATTTTAAAAGAAAATGACGATAATCTAACAGGAGAGGACGTGCGTGAAGGTTTGACAGCTGTCATTTCTGTCAAACATCCAAATCCCCAGTTTGAAGGGCAAACCAAGACGAAACTAGGCAATTCAGAAGTGGTCAAGATTACTAATCGTTTGTTTAGTGATGCCTTTAGTCGCTTTTTATTAGAAAATCCACAAATTGCTAAAAAGATTGTCGAAAAAGGTATTTTAGCGAGTAAAGCTCGGATTGCAGCTAAGCGCGCGCGTGAAGTGACTCGAAAGAAATCTGGTTTAGAAATTTCCAATCTACCTGGTAAATTGGCAGATTGTTCATCAAATGACCCAAGTCAAAACGAATTGTTCATTGTTGAGGGGGATTCGGCAGGTGGCTCAGCCAAGTCTGGCCGTAATCGTGAATTTCAAGCGATTTTGCCTATCCGTGGTAAGATTTTGAATGTCGAAAAAGCCACCATGGATAAAATCCTAGCCAACGAGGAAATCAGAAGTCTATTTACTGCTATGGGAACTGGTTTTGGTGCTGATTTTGATGTGGCTAAGGCCCGTTATCAAAAATTAGTCATCATGACCGATGCTGATGTTGATGGTGCCCATATTCGTACCTTATTGTTGACCTTGATTTATCGTTTTATGCGACCAATCTTGGAAGCAGGTTATGTGTATATCGCCCAGCCACCAATTTATGGGGTGAAGGTCGGTAGTGAGATTAAGGCCTACATTCAGCCTGGTGCCAATCAAGAACAAGATTTGAAAGAGGCTTTAGACCAATATAGTCAAGGTCGTTCAAAACCGACTGTTCAACGCTATAAAGGTTTGGGAGAAATGGACGATCATCAACTTTGGGAAACCACGATGGATCCTGAAAGACGTTTGATGGCGAGAGTTTCAGTGGATGATGCAGCAGAGGCTGATCGCATTTTTGATATGTTGATGGGGGACAAAGTTGAACCACGTCGTGAATTTATCGAAGAAAATGCGGTTTATAGTACCTTGGATATCTAGTTCAGCTTATTTTGAAAATCAGATTCAAGTGTGTTATAATGGGCTTATTGTCGTCTGATGAGTGAAAAACAAATATTTAAGGAGATAGGGAATGTCTAGCGGAATCATTTTGCTAATGGTAGCTATAGTGCTAGTTGTCATTATTGTTTACCTAATTAGCGTTATTATTCGAAAGCGTAATGACTCGCTGATTGCAAAATTAGAAGAAAGAAAACAGACCCTTTTTTCATTGCCAGTCAATGAAGAAATACAAGCGGTCAAGCAGTTAAATTTAGTTGGTCAAAGTCAGGCTAATTTTAAGGAATGGGAACAAAAATGGTTAGATTTGTCCGAAAATTCCTTGGCGACAGTGGATGCCAGCGCCCTTCAGGCTGAAAAGTTTAATGATAGTTTTAACTTTATTCGAGCCAAAAATGAAATCACAAGAATTGAGAGTCAGCTAGATTTAGTTGAAGAAGACATCACTGCCATTCGTGATGGTTTGACTGTTCTTTGTGAACAAGAAGAAAAAAACAGTGCGCGTGTGACACATGCTCTTGATTTATATGAAAATCTACAAGAATCTATTAAGGAGAATTCAGATAATTTTGGGTCAACCATGCCTGAAATTCAAAAGCAATTAAGCAATATTGAAGCAGAATTTTCACAATTTGTTACCTTGAATTCATCAGGAGATCCTTTGGAAGCCTCAGTCATTCTTGATCGAGCAGAAGAACACACGATTGCTTTGGGTCAAATTACAGAACAGATTCCAGCTATTGTTGCTAAGTTAGAAGATGACTTCCTTGATCAGTTAGATGATTTGGAAAATGGTTATGGTCGTCTTTTGGAAGAAAATTATCATTTTGCTGAAAAAGACATTGAAAGCCAGTTCCGTCAAATTCGTGAAGCCATTAGGAGTAACGCATCTGAATTGGTGACCTTAGATTTGAACCGTGCTCGTTCAGAAAACGAGGAAATTCAAACCAAGATTGATAGTCTTTATGATACCTTTGAAAAGGAAATTCAAGCACAGAAGCAAGTGAGTAAGGACATTAAGGTTATTCCAGATTATCTAGCTCATGTAAAAGGAAATAACGAGAAATTAGAAACAGAATTGGCTCGTTTATCTCGGAAGTACATTTTGAATGACAATCATAGTGCGAGAATTCGTAACTTTGCTACGGAAGTGACGAAGATTGACGAGGCAATTAAACCGACAATGGATAATTTTGAAGAGCAGGAATTACCTTTTTCCGACTTACAAGTCTTGTTGAGTCGCAGCATGAAAACCTTGTCTGATGTTGAGGCAGAACAACTAGAGGTTTTTGAGGATTTGAAAAAAATTGAGCAGACAGAAAAAGAAGCGCGTCAGGGCGTTGATATGTATGTTAATAGATTGCATACAATTAAACGTTATATGGAAAAACGTAATCTTCCAGGTATCCCGCAAGATTTCCTAAGTGTCTTTTTTACAACCAGTTCACAACTTGAAGCTTTGATGGAAGAGCTTAGCCGAGGTAGAATGGATATTCAAACCATTGGTCGCTTACTGGATGTTGCCAAATCTGCCATGTTTAATTTGGAAGAAACAGCCTATCAAGTAGTCCAACAGGCTACCTTGACTGAGCAGTTGTTGCAGTATTCAAATCGCTACCGTAGC
This sequence comes from Streptococcus sp. sy018, assembly GCF_007859185.1. Lineage (NCBI taxonomy): Bacteria > Bacillati > Bacillota > Bacilli > Lactobacillales > Streptococcaceae > Streptococcus > Streptococcus sp. sy018. The sequence continues at coordinate 96,785 of NZ_VOHN01000001.1, forward strand.
TTTGAACCAAGCGTTCAAAATAGCTTTGAGCATGCCTTGAAATTGTTTGAGGTTGATTATGCCTATCAAGAAGCCTTTGAAGAAATTTCTTATGCTTTGGAACTGGTTGAACCAGGAGTTACCGATCGTTTTGTTTCATCTTATGAAAAAACACGGGAAACAATTACTTTCTAAAAGAAAAGGTTAAATCAACGATTTAACCTTTTTTGATAGGTGTTGAAGTTGCAGGATGATTTGGAAAAATGTATAATAATAGTATGAAAACGTTACAGGTAAGTCAGCAGACGACTAAAAAATTGAAACAAGGCAAGCAACTCTTGTTGGAGCAAGATTTCCTTGATTTTTCTGCTGATGAAGGATTAGTCAGTCTTTGTGATTCAGCAAACCAATTCTTAGGAACGGCTTATCTAGCTAAGCAAAACAAGGGAGTGGGTTGGTTCTTATCAAAACAGGTGGTTAATCTGGATAAGGCTTATTTTTTGGAATTGTTTGAACAGGCAAAACTCAAACGCCAATCTTACCTTGCGTCAGAGTTGACAACAGCCTATCGCCTTTTTAATCAAGATGGGGATGGCTTTGGTGGTCTAACCATTGATTGTTATGGCGACTATGCTTTATTTTCATGGTATAATGACTTTGTCTATACCTTGGCTCCAGTGATTATTGAAGCTTTTAGAGCAGTTTTTCCTAACTTACTAGGTGGTTATGAAAAAATTCGATTTCAAGGTTTGAACTATGAGTCTGCCCACCTATATGGACAGGAAGCACCTGATGTTTTTCATGTGTTAGAAAATGGTGTTCGTTATCAAGTTTTTCTGAACGATGGCTTGATGACAGGAATCTTTTTGGATCAGCATGAGGTTAGAGGCAATCTAGTAGATGGGATAGCAGCAGGCAAAACCTTATTGAACATGTTTTCCTATACAGCAGCTTTTTCAGTAGCTGCAGCCATGGGCGGTGCTAGTTCCACAACGTCAGTTGATTTGGCCAAGCGTTCTCGTGATTTATCCACTGCTCATTTTGTTGCCAATCATTTAGACACTGAACATCATCAGTTTGTTGTTATGGATGTCTTTGATTATTTTCGTTATGCCAAACGAAAAGGATTGAGTTTTGATGTGATTGTGCTTGATCCACCCAGTTTTGCTCGTAACAAAAAAAGAACCTTTTCAGTCGCCAAAGATTACTATCGCTTGATTGAGGATTCTTTGCCCTTACTGAACAAAGGTGGCTTGATTATTGCATCAACGAATGCCAGTAATGTGTCAGTTGAGCAATTTAGAAAACAATTAGATAAGGGATTAGTAGGTGTAAACCATCAGTATCTGGCCCTCCAGCAACTACCAGTTGATTTTAGGGTCAATTCAGCTGATCCCTCTAGTAATTATCTTAAAGTATTTACAATACAAGTTAATCAATAAAAAATAAAGGAGACGATATGTCAGTTAATGTTTATGATTTAGCCAATGAGTTGGAACGTAGTATCCGTAGCTTGCCAGAATATCAAGATGTCGCTAAAGCTAAGGAAGAAATTGCCAAAGATAGTCAAGCAAAAGCTCTTTGGGATGAGTTTACTCAAGTGCAAGATCGTGTGCAAGGTTTATTGCAGTCTGGTCAAATGCCATCGCAAGAAGATCAAGAAACCATGCAGGCTCTTGGACAAAAAATTGAAGGAAATGCTACTTTGAAAGTTTATTTTGATGCCCAACAACGTCTATCTGTTTACATGACTGATATTGAGCGTATCATTTTTAAACCACTTCATGATCTTGTGAAATAAAAAAACAGGGAGGAGTTATCCTTCCTGATTTTTAGTGTTCTAAAGAGAGCATTTGAGTAGGCTTGTCCTAACTTTTTAGTCATAGTAGATTTTTGAGATTTTATAGTCTTTATGATAAGGTAAAATAAAAAGAAATAAGGAGAAAGAAATGGAAACAGCTTATGATTATATCGTCATTGGTGCTGGCAGTGGTGGTATCGCTTCAGCTAATCGTGCAGCCATGCACGGAGCTAAGGTGCTTTTGATTGAAGCTAATGATTTGGGAGGGACGTGTGTAAACCGTGGCTGTGTCCCTAAAAAAGTCATGTGGTATGGGGCACAGGTGGCAGATGTATTATACCGTTATGCGTCTTCTTATGGTTTTAGTGGGGAAAATATTGATTTTGATTTTAAGCAGTTGAAAGCCAATCGTCAAGCCTATATTGATCGGATTCATCAGTCTTATGAAAATGGTCTGAATCACAATGGTGTGACTTATCTGCAAGGTTATGCCAAATTTGTAGATACTAAACGTGTACAGGTTGGTGAAAAAATTTATACGGCACCTCATATCTTGATTGCAACAGGTGGTCATGCGCTTATTCCCAATATTCCAGGTGCTGAATATGGGATGACTTCCGATGGATTTTTTGAATTGGATCAATTACCAAAACGTGTGGCAGTTGTGGGGGCTGGTTATATTGGCGTTGAAGTGGCTGGTGTCCTTCATGCCTTGGGCAGTGAAACTCATCTTTTTGTCAGACAAGATCGTCCCTTACGTTCATTTGATAAGGAGATTGTTGACCAATTAGTTGATTTAATGGTTGAAGATGGGCCTACCCTGCATACTTTTGCTGAACCAAAGCAGGTTGATAAAGCAAGTGATGGTAGTTTGACGCTTCATTTGGCTGATGGGCGTAAAGAAACAGTGGATGCGATTATTTGGGCAATTGGTCGTGGTCCTAATACAGCCAATCTTGGTTTGGATAAAACAGGTCTTGTCCTTGATGATAAAGGCTATATTCAGGTTGATGCTTATGAAAATACAGCAGTCTCAGGTCTTTATGCCCTAGGAGACGTGACCGGTAAATTGGAATTGACTCCAGTTGCTGTTGCGGCAGGTCGCCGTCTGTCTGAGCGTTTGTTCAACCATAAACCAGATGAAAAAATGGACTATGACAATGTGCCAACGGTTATTTTCAGCCACCCAGCTATTGGTTCGGTTGGCTTATCAGAAGAAGCAGCCATTGAAAAATATGGAAAAGATGACATCAAGGTTTACCGTTCTCGCTTTACGTCTATGTATACGGCTATAACGGATCATCGGCAGGCTTGTTTGATGAAATTGATTTGTCAAGGTCCTAATGAACGGGTGGTTGGTCTGCATGGGATTGGCTACGGAGTTGATGAGATGATTCAAGGCTTTGCTGTTGCGATTAAAATGGGAGCTACTAAAGCTGATTTTGATCAGACCGTTGCGATTCACCCAACTGGTGCTGAAGAATTTGTCACTATGAGATAAGAAAAAAGACTTGCCAATAAAAATGGTAAGTCTTTTATTGCTCTGGGGTGTCTGCTTGACTAAGACTAGGTTCTGTCTGACTAGCTGCTGGCAGTGTTTCAACTGCTGATGTAGGTACGGTTTCAGAAACGTCGTTTGATACTGAGGTATTTTCTAGATTTTCAGTTGATGTGGTTGTTTGATTGTTATTTGAGATAACTTGACTATTGTAGTCAGTATTGTCTGGATTAGATTGGATAACAGTAGTTGTGGTCTGCTCGGTTTCAGGTTTTGTTTTATTGGCGTTTAGGGCATTATTGATGGTAATTGAAGCAACGATGATACTCAAGACACTACCGATTAAAGCTAGCGTTTTTTGTAAGGCAGTAAAGCCAGTCTTGATATGCTTGGTAGGCTCTATGGTTTTAGCATGACGTTGTTTTTCTTTTCGTGAATACTGTGTAGTCATAATTAGCTCCTTTTCTTACTGTTATTATATGATTTTCTGATGAAAAATGCCATTAAAAGCCTAAGTTATCAGTTGTTTTTCTGGGTTGCCACACAGTTTTTTGATATAATGAAATGATGAAAAAAATAATTGATATTAGGATAGGTTTGGCACTTGTGTTTACCTTTTTACTGCTGGTTTATGCGGCAGTATTGCCCAGTGCTAGTCCTCAAAAAGCAGCCAATCAAGATGTCACTCAGCAATCTCAAAAGGAAAAAGAAATCGAACGTTTGCTCAAACAGATGAGCCTAGAAGAAAAGGTTGGTCAGCTCTTTTTTGCTCGAGTGCCTGTCTATAATGTCCTGGAAGACTTGGAAACCTATGGTTTGGGTGGTTATATGCTTTTTGCTCGTGATTATGAAGGACTGGACTTGGATGGGGTCAAGGAGCTGACTGATCGTTTTCAAGAGGCAAGTAAGATTCCCTTATTGGTGGGGTCTGATGAGGAAGGGGGGGCAGTGACTAGGATTTCTGCTATTTTGGACACTCCCTTTCAATCTCCAATGAGCCTTTATCAACAAGGTGGTCTGCCAATGGTTTTAGAAGATAGTCAAGAAAAGGCTAACTTGTTGAAGTCAGTTGGGATTATGACAGGCTTTTATCCTGTGGCAGATATTGCACAATATAGTGATTCCTTTATCTATTATCGTACCTTGGGGGCTGATTTGTCGAAAACAAGGACTTATATCAGGCAACTAGTTGAGCAAATGAAAAAGGATAAGTTTGGTTCAATGCTGAAACATTTTCCAGGTTATGGGGACAATGGTGACAGTCATACCAGTATGATTTGGGACAATCGCAGTCTAGCAGAGCTTAAATCCTATGATTTGACAGTGTTTGCTGCTGGTATCAAGGCAGGGGCAGACAGTGTTTTGGTAACCCATAATATCTTAACTCAGATTGATGAGGTACCCGCTTCCATTTCACCCAAAATCAATCAACTACTAAGGAAAGATTTAGGCTTTGATGGGGTTGTAATTACCGATGATTTTGATATGGCAGGTCTGGCTGATTTTATCAGTCAAGAAGAAGCGGCCTATCAAGCAATCTTGGCAGGTAATGACATGATCATGAGTTCGGCTTATCAAAGTCAGATTCCCTATGTTTTGGAAAAAATTGAACAGGGAGAATTGACAGAAAAACGAATTGATGAATCGGTCAAGCGAGTGCTGGCTTGGAAATATGATTTGGGACTATTGACTAAGTTATCCAAGATAAACTAAGTTGAGCCTCAGTCTATCTTGTGGTAGAATGGTAGGTATTGAAATTAAAAAGGTGAATTATGATTTATTTTGATAATGCAGCAACAACAAGCCCAGATCCAGAGGTGTTGACAACCTATCATGAAGTTGCGTCAAAGTTAATAGGCAATCCGTCTAGCCTACATCGTTTGGGAGAAGAAGCAACAAGATTACTAGAAGCTAGCCGTCAACAGGTGGCTAGTCTTTTAGGCAAATCAAGTGAGGAAATCCTCTTCACTTCTGGTGGTACAGAGAGTGATAACTGGGCGATTAAGGGCTTGGCTTTTGAAAAGGCAAGATACGGCAAGCACATCTTGGTATCAGACATTGAACATCCTGCTGTTAAGGAGTCAGCTAAGTGGCTGATAGGACAGGGCTTTGAAGTTGATTTTATTCCTGTTAATCGAACAGGTTTTGTGAAGGTAGAAGCCCTTGAGCAAATGCTCCGACCAGATACAATTCTCGTGTCCGTCATGGCTGTTAATAATGAAATTGGTAGTATTCAGCCGATTCAAGCGATTAGTGAGCTACTAGCTGATCGACCGACTATCGCTTTTCATGTCGATGCGGTTCAGGCCTTGGGAAAATTACCAGTGACTAGTTTTTTGACAGAACGTGTAGATTTTGCGTCATTTTCTAGCCATAAGTTCCACGGGGTCAGAGGTGTAGGCTTTTTATATCAGAAAAAAGGTAAAAAATTAACCCCGCTATTGACTGGTGGCGGTCAAGAAAACAATCAACGTTCAACCACTGAAAATGTGGCAGGTATTGCTGCGACAGCCAAGGCCTTGCGTCTAGCTATGAATCGTTTGACAGACTTTGAAAAGGTTGTTGCTCTACGAAATCACCTGTTAGAACGCCTAGCAGCATTTGAAGATGTTCAGATTTTTTCAGGTATCAAAGATTTTGCCCCGCATGTCTTGACCTTTGGCTTGAAAGGGCTGCGTGGAGAAGTCTTGGTTCATGCTTTTGAAGAACGAGAAATTTATGTCTCCACAACCAGTGCTTGTTCCTCAAAAGCAGGGAAACCAGCAGGAACACTGATTGCCATGGGGATTCCACAATCAGAAGCAGAAACTGCTATTCGTATCAGCCTTGATTATGATACGACAACAGAAGAAGTTGAGCAGTTTTTGACAGCTTTTAGCGATATTTATCAGCAGACAAGAAAGGTAAGAAACTAATGCAATACGCTGAAATTATGGTACGTTATGGTGAATTATCCACCAAGGGTAAAAACCGTATGCGCTTTATTAACCAATTAAGACGTAACATCCAACATGTCCTAAGTTGTTATCCTGATATTAGCATTAGGGCAACACGAGATCGAACTCACATCTATCTTAATGGAACAGATTATCAACTGGTGGCTCAAGATTTAACCAAAATTTTTGGTATTCAAGCTTTCTCTCCGGTTTATAAGGTTGAAAAAGACCTTGTTGTTTTGAAAAAAGCTGTGCAAACTATTATGCAGGACCTGTATCATGAGGGATTAACCTTCAAGATTTCAACCAAGCGAAGTGATCACAGTTTTGAATTAGATAGTCGTGATCTTAATCAACTTTTAGGAGCTGCAGTTTTTGAAGTTTTGCCAAAAATTCAAGCTCAGATGAAGACTCCTGATGTCAATCTTAAAGTTGAAATTCGTGACGATGCAGCTTATCTTTCTCACGAAGAAATTAAAGGGGCAGGGGGACTTCCTGTAGGGACGTCTGGTCGTGGCATGCTGATGTTATCAGGTGGCATCGATTCACCAGTAGCAGGCTATTTAGCCCTTAAACGTGGTGTAGCAATTGAAGCGGTACATTTTGCTAGCCCTCCTTATACTAGTCCAGGAGCCTTGAAAAAAGCTCAAGATTTGACCCGTCAATTAACTAAATTTGGTGGTAATATTCAGTTTATCGAGGTACCGTTTACCGAAATTCAAGAAGAAATTAAGGAAAAAACACCAGAAGCCTATCTGATGACCTTGACTCGTCGCTTTATGATGCGAATTACCGATGCCATTCGTGAAGCACGTCAAGGCATGGTTATTATCAATGGTGAAAGTCTTGGTCAGGTTGCCAGTCAAACCTTGGAAAGTATGCAAGCCATCAATGCGGTAACCAACACCCCAGTCATTCGTCCAGTGGTCACCATGGATAAATTGGAGATTATCGAGTTGGCTCAAGCTATTGATACCTTTGACATCTCAATTCAACCCTTTGAAGATTGTTGTACGATTTTTGCTCCAGATCGTCCTAAAACCAATCCAAAACTGAAAAATGTCGAGCAGTATGAGGCACGTTTGGATGTAGAGGGTTTGGTTGCTCGAGCTGTGGCAGGAATTAAGGTGACGGAAATCACACCTCAAATTGAGCAAGATCAAGTGACAGATTTGATTGATCAATTGTTATAAGATGAAAACTAGACAAGTTCTAGTTTTTTTTTTTTTGCTTAAAACGTTGTGAAAAAAGACACAAAATTCTCTTTTTTTGTTATAATGAAAACATGGATATCTGGACATCTTTGGCTAAATTTTCTTTGATTGAAACCCAACGATTGATTTTACGCCCCTTTACCTTTGCTGATTCACAGGCTTTTTTCGCTATTAGTGGTCAAAAAGAACCTTTGCCGTTTATTTTTCCTGCTCCCCTAACACAAAAAGAGAGTGATTACCTTTTGGTGCATGATTTTTTGAAATATCCTTTGGGGATTTGGGCGATTGAAGACAAACAAAACAATCAGTTACTTGGTTCAATCCGCTTAGAAAAAATCAATCCAGAAGAAAAACGAGCAGAAGTGGGTTATTTTATTGATAGAGAGGTTTGGGGGCAAGGTTATGCAACTGAAGCCTTAAAAACCTTGGTTTTTCTTACCTTTCAAGAATTTTTGCTGACAGAATTGCTCATCATCACCCATGCCGAAAATGTGGCCAGTCAACATGTGGCTCACAAGGCAGGTTTTCGCTATCTGAAACAATTCAAGGGGAGTGATCGTTACAACCGCCAAATCAAGTCCTATAAGCTCTTTAGCATGACAAAGGGAGATTACTATTATGAGTAAGCATCAAGAGATTTTAGATTATTTGACGCAGCTAGAAGTAGGCAAACGCATTAGTGTCAGAGGGATTGCCAATCGTTTACAAGTGAGTGAGGGCACCGCTTACCGTGCCATTAAGGAGGCTGAGAATCGTGGTCTAGTTGAAACCCATCATCGTAGTGGTACCGTGAGAATTGATCGTCAAGCCAAGTTTTTCCCTAGTCAATTACGGTTTGCAGATGTGGTGGCGATTACAGGAGCGGAAGTGGTTGCTGGTCAGGCAGGTTTATCAGGACGTTTTAATCAGTTTTTAATTGGTGCCATGACAACTGAGGGGTTAAATAAATATTTGAAACCTGGTAATTTAGTCATTGTTGGTGATCGTGAGGACATTCAAAGCTTGGTCTTAGAGAGTGGCAATGCCCTTTTAGTAACGGGGGGCTATTCTATTTCTGAAAAAATGAAAGCGCTATCTAATTCTTTGGGTTTACCCCTTTTGGTTAGTTCACATGATACATTTACCCTAGCTAGTTTGATTAATCAAGCCTTTATTAAGCAAAATCTTCCCATGAAAACTTGCCATGTCGCTGATATTTATCAAAGTAAGAAAACTTATGGCTATTTACATGAAACAGACCGCATCACTGATTATTTTCAGTTGCAAAAGACGACTAAACGTGTGCGATTTCCAGTGGTTAATCAAGAGGGAAATTTGGTTGGGGTGGTTAGCTTGCGTGATGTGATTGCCTACCCTCAAGAAGCGTTCTTAAAAACAGTAATGACGAAATACCCTGTTTGTGTAGAACTGGAAGATAGTTTAGCTAGTATTGGGCAGTTAATGGTGGCAGAAGACTTCGCTTTTTTACCTGTCGTTGATGATAAGGGGTTGTTGTTAGGCTTGGTGACTAGAAAACAAGTGATGGATAGTTTAGACTGGACTGGCTCAGTGCCCTTCGTTTCCTCTCATTCTGTTGTTGACTTTCCATGGTTGCAAGAAAAAGATGGTTTTTCTCTTTTTGACTCAGTCAGAGAGTGGTCGAAAGCTACTTTACTGCTTGCGGTTAATGACTTAGCTGAGAAAATTATGGAAGATGCCGGAAAAAAACATATCATTATTGAGCAAATGATGATATACTGGTTAGAAGAGATGAAACAAGGCAGCAAACTTTTCATTCAGCCTCATCTTAGTATGGCAACAAGGCAAGATATCATTGAATTGTCTATCTTTATTGATGAGACATTAGTTGCCAAAGCCATGATAACCAGTAAAGTAACTTAGAGGAGTTTATTTTAGATGATTACCATTAAATCAGCCCGTGAAATTGAAGCTATGGAGCGTGCCAGCAAGGTTTTGACAGGCATTCATATCGCTCTACGTCAACTCATCAAACCAGGCTTGGATATGTGGGCTATTGAAGAATTTGTTCGTAAACGTTGTAAGGAAGAAAATGTTCTACCTTTGCAAATTGGAGTAGAAGGAAGTCTGATGGACTACCCTTATGCCACTTGTTGTGGCTTAAATGATGAGGTTGCCCATGCCTTTCCTCGCCACTATATCTTAAAAGAGGGAGATTTGCTCAAGGTGGACATGGTCTTGAGTGAGCCTTTGGACAAGAGCGTTTTAGATGTTTCTAAACTTGATTTTGATAATGTTGTCTTGATGAAACAACATACTCAGTCTTATACAGGTGGTTTGGCAGATTCTTGTTGGGCTTATGCAGTAGGTCAAGTCTCTGAACAGGTAAAAGACTTGATGGAAGTGACCCGTGAATGCTTATATAGAGGGATTGAACAAGCACAGGTTGGTAACCGTTTGGGAGATATTGGTGCAGCCATTCAAGACTATGCTGAAAGTCGTGGCTATGGTGTTGTTCGTGATTTGGTTGGTCATGGTGTTGGCCCAACCATGCATGAAGATCCCTTAGTTCCCCATTATGGTGTAGCAGGTCGTGGTTTACGTTTGCGTGAAGGCATGGTTTTAACCATTGAACCTATGATTAACACAGGGACTTGGGAAATTGATACAGATTTGAAAACGGGTTGGGCTCATAAGACCTTAGATGGTGGCTTGTCTTGCCAATATGAACATCAATTTGTCATTACTAAAGATGGTCCAAAAATTTTAACCAGTCAAGGTCAAGAAAAAACCTACTAGACTATCGATGAAAACAGTATTGAATAAAATTAAAGGCTACCTTTCTTGGCAGCCTTTACAGGTCTTTATAGCCAATTATCAAAGTGCCGAAATGGAGCTGTCTAGTGTGGCAGTTGCCTATTATCTTATGCTGACCGTCTTTCCACTGTTGATTATCGTAGCTAATATTTTTCCCTACCTACCGATCAATCTAACTGATTTGTTGGTCTTGATGAAGGAAAATCTTCCAGAACAAATTTATCAAATGACCAAGGGTTTGGTTGTGGATATATTTTCCAAACCTGCAGGTAGTATTTTAGGTTTGGCGAGTTTGACAGGTTTTTGGACCATGACGAAAAGTTTGAGTTCTCTCCAAAAAGCAGTCAATAAAGTCTATGAAGCGGCAGATAATCGAGATTTTTTTATCAGCCATTTGATTGGTATTTTAACCAGCTTATTGATTCTCTTTCTTTTGACTTTCGCCTTGATGTTAACGACATTTTCAGAAGCCATTTTACAAGTTATCAATCGTCATTATCCTTTGGGAGATTTAGCTGATTTGGCCTTGACCTTGACCAAGCCATTGCTTGCCATCTTGGTTTGGATGGGAATTGCCTCTTTGTATTTTATTCTTCCCAATGTCAAGATTAAAAAATTACGCTATATTTTACCAGGAACTTTTTTGACTAGCTTTGTTCTACTTTTTTTAAATAACATGATTGGTTTTTATGTGAGTAAGCAGTTGGATAGGTTGAGTGATTTTAAGGTTTTTGGTTCTGTTGTTGCACTTGTGATTATGGTTTGGTTTATGGTTTTAGCCCGTGTGTTGATTTTAGGAGCTGTTCTTAATGCCACCACACAAAAACTTTCCCAAGGCAAACTCGAGGCTCGTCGAGGAGATGTGAAAGCCCTCATCCAATCTCGGCAGGATGAAAATTAAAGTTTGCTTCATTAAGAAAAATCTCCACTGGTTTAGTGGAGATTTTCTGTTTGTTTTTTATTTTTGAAGATAAAGAATTTACTCAAGAAGTAATTCAAAACAATAATAAAGACTTGAGAAAATAGTGTTTCAATTCGGTTAACCCAAAGAATGCTATCATTGACAAATTGCCCAATAATCTGTGGAAAAGCAGTCACAAAGAACCAAGCCAAGAATAAATCAAGGATTAAGGTGGCTAGGCGAGCCCCAAGGAATTTACCAAAGCGATTAAGACGACCTTGATGTGCTTGATTAAAAACAAAAAGGTCATTGGTGATAAAGGCAAAGAGAACGGCAGTAATATTAGCAACAATGGCTGATAAAATTGGTTCTTGGGTTAGGTAAAAAATGATTTCTCGTGTCAGCATGTAAACAAGTGTCGCAAGAACACCAAAAATCAAATATTTAATAGCTTCAGTTTGTAGTAATTTTTTCATATCTCTACTCTACCATATTTTGTTAAATTATGCTATAATGAGCGAGTTGCAAGGCAACCCTTGGTGCTTCTTATCCTTTCACCAAGCATATTAAACGTGGATTTTACCACTAAAGGAGATACTAATGACACAACGACTTACCACACGTGACTATGTTGATGTTGCATTGATTGCAGCTCTTTACATCGTCCTGACAATTCTTCCACCTTTTAATGCGATTAGTTATGGCCCGTATCAATTTCGGGTTGCTGAAATGTTTAACTTTCTAGCTTTCTATCATCGCAAATACCTTTATGCCGTGACACTTGGCTGCATGATTGCTAACTTTTACAGTTATGGTCTGATTGACGTCTTGGTTGGTGGTTTATCAACACTGATTTTTGTTCATTTAGGTGTTAAGCTATTCCATCGCTATCTCAACGAGCGTGTCTTTAATGGTCTATTTAACAAGGCATTTTTCTATTTTTCAATCTTTTTTGCGCTATCTATGGTGACAGTCGCAGCTGAATTAACCATTCTCGCTAAGGTACCTTTCTTATTGACTTGGCTAACAACAGCTTTGGGAGAATTTGGCTCACTCTTAGTTGGCTCTATTATCATTGAACGTTTAGCCAAACGACTTCATTTTGGAAAGTAGGATGAGATGTATCAAACTAAAATAATAGGACAAGACCTTTACCGAGTTCGTTCAGAAGGTTACGGAACATCTGTTGAGTTGCTTGGTCAAACCAAGGATGGTGAAACGCCGATGAGCTTGTTAAATATAGCCCTAGCAGGTTGTATTACTATGTGTGTTCAGGGGTATTTTTATCGCTATCACAAGGAAAAACAGGTTCCTGTTACGGTGGATAGTCGCTATGAGGCAGATCTTTTTCAGGTTAGAGTCAATTTGCCAGAGGCTTTAGAGGCTAGCGAGCAAGATAAGTTGTCAGCCTATATTGACAAACATTGTCGAGTGAAAAAACTTTTGCGAGAAGACTTGACCATAGTTATTGATTTTAAGGTATAAGCTAAGGGTGAGAAGTCCAACTTCTTGCTCTTTTTGTTATAATAAGGGAAATAAATTAACGAGGTTGTTCATGAAGTTACTTTATACGGATATTTGGCAGGAATTGACACCACTCTTAGTAGAAGAAGCCAAGACATTTGTAAAGGCTGGCAAGCGTGTTTTTTATATTGCACCGAATTCTCTGTCATTTGAAAAAGAAGGTCAAGTGCTAAGGCTCTTACCTGAACGAGCATCTTTTGCGATAACAGTGACCCGTTTTGCCCAAATGGCTCGCTATTTAACACTTAATAAGATCAAGCAAGAAGAGACGATTGATGATCAGGGCTTGACCATGATTTTTTATAAGCTTTTGCAGGATTTTTCTGATAGTGACTTGCAGGTCTATCATCGAGTGAGAACAGATCAAGCCTTTATTCAGCAGCTGGTGGAACTTTATCAAGAAGTCAAGACCTCTCATTTAGATTGGCTTGATTTAGAGCGGTTGGCAGAAAAAGAGAAAGCGACTGATTTGGTTAAGATTTTTCAAGCTGTCGATGACTTTTTAGTAGAACATCATCTGAGTCAACAATCTTCGCTGGCCTTTCTTAGTCAAGAGATTTTAGCTGGGCGAGTTGATCTGAGTCAATTTGTGATCATCATTGATGGGTTTACGCGTTTTTCAGCAGAAGAAGCTGACTTAGTTAGACTCTTAGACGCTAACAGTCATGAGGTTATTGTTGGTGTCTATGCTAGTCAAAAAGCCTATCAAGCTCAGTACATAGCTGGTCACATTTATCAAGCTAGTGTGACGTTTTTACGAGACCTAGCCAGCCAGTATCAAACTAGACCAATTTATTTGACTTCTTCAGTTCAATCACAATCTGGTCAGCTTGTGACACACGCCTTAGAAATGAAGACGAGTTTCACTGTCGGTTCTTTGCCTAAACTATCAGCTAATCCAGATAAGTTACAAATTTGGCAAGCGGCTCAATCAAAAGATGAGATTGAAGCTGTGGCCAAGTCGATTCGTCAACTAGTCCAATCTGATCAAGGTTGGCGCTATCGAGACGTCACGATTTTAGTTGGTGATTTAACCAGTTACCAATTGGAGATAGAAAAAATTTTTCATCAGTTTGATATTCCCTACTATGTTGCAGCCAGTCAGTCTATGGTTGATCATCCTTTGGTTAATTTTATTGAAGCTTTGGAACGGCTGAAAACCTATCATTATCGAGCAGAAGACTTGCTTAATCTTTTGAAATCAGGTCTTTATGGCCAGTTTGATTTAGCGGATTTAGATCAATTTGAAGTCTATCTCAATTATGCTGATGTTAAAGGTTACCGTCAATTTAAGCAAGATTTCACAGCTAAGGGACAAGTTGGCTACGACTTAGATTTTTTGAATGATTTGCGAACAAGAATCATCACTCCTTTAGCCAACTTCTTAAATAGCCGACCACAAAAAGCGACTAGTCTATTGATTAAATTTAATGACTTTTTGAATCAGGTTGATGTCATGGACAATATGCAAAGGCTAAGTCAGGGCATGAGTCAAGAAGAATTGGAACAACAAGAACAGGTTTGGCAGACTTTTGGTCGCTTATTAGAGCAAGTCCATACAATCTTTGGGTCTAGTAAACTGACGGTGTCTGATTTTCTGTCCATTTTATCAAGTGGTATGCAGGCTAGTCATTATCGTACCCTCCCTGCTACAGTAGATGTGGTCAAAGTCCAATCTTACGACTTAGTTACCCCACATCACAATCACTTCATTTTTGCTTTAGGCATGACTCAAAGTGTTTTTCCTTTGATTAAGCAAAATAAAAGTCTTTTATCAGATGAGGAACGGCTACTATTAAATCAGCAGCAAGAAGATCAGGTCGGACTGGATGTGGTTAGTCATGAAAATGGTCCACGAAATCATTATTTGGCGCTTTCGTTACTCAATAGTGCTAGACAACAGTTAGTTTGTAGTTTTAGCCAATCCGCTGCTTCTAGTGATGACTTATCCTCTTATCTGAAGTTTTTAGAAGAATTAGGACTTGAAAAACAAAAACTTAGTGACGAAAATGATTCAAGTGCTTACAAGGCGATGTTATCTCGTTTGCTGGCAGTCAATCATTTGGAGATTGAAACAGATGACCGTGAGACTTTTTGGCAACAGGCGATTCCTTTTTTACGTCAAAAGTTAACAGAAAATGATTTGAAAACAACTCTACTAGACTTGCCGGAAACAGTTCCAGTAGCAGCAGAAGTCATGCAGAGATGGTTACCCAAAGACCAGTTACAGTTATCAGTTTCAGCCTTAAGAACCTTTTACGATAATCAGTATTTGTACTTCTTACGTTATTTATTAGGTTTACAAGAACCAGAAAGTATCTATCCAGACGCAAGACAACACGGCTCTTATCTGCATAAGGTTTTAGAATACTTTATGGCTGATCAGTCGGATCAGTCTTTTGATCAGCGTTTCAGCCAGGCGCTTGCTCAGACCAGACAAGATCGCTTTTTAGCACCATTTTATCAACAATCTGCTCAAGGTCAGTTTTCTAGAAGTATTTTAGAAACTATTGCAGTCAGTGTTGCCAATTTCTTAGAACAAAATAAGGCTATTCACGTCTTAAAACAGGAAGTTCCGTTTCACTTTAATCAGAGTCAGCAATTACAGGTTAGGGGAATCATTGACCGTCTTGACGGCTTGTTCGATGGCAGTCAAGGGATTGTTGATTACAAGTCTAGTGCTAAGACTTTTGATTTATTGGATTTTTATAATGGTTTAGATACTCAATTAGTGACTTATTTGCAAGCTTTGAAACAGACAGGTCAAGACCCTTTTGGAGCCATGTATCTTCATTTGACCGAACCACACTTAAAATTAAAAAACATCAAGAAAAAAGAAGAGTTGATTGTTAAAGCCTATAAAAACTTGGCTTATAAGGGCTTGTTTTTAGCCAATAAAAAAGAATTTTTAGACAATGCTTATTATCAGTTGAAGTCAGACCTTTATAGCACAGAAGATTTAGAGCGCTTGTTGGCTTATAATCAAAATCTGTATCAAGCAGCAGAGCGGCAAATTCGAACGGGTCATTTTAAGATTAACCCTTATACAGAGGATGGTCTTAGTGTGGCTGGTCGTCAACTGAAAAATATTACACGTTTTTCATCTGATCAACACATGAGTTATGCTCGTCCCTTGTTGAGAGTTAAGGAACGTGGAGAAAAACGTAAATCTTATTTATTAGGATTGATGGAGGGAAAAGATGAAGATTAAACCATTTTTGACTACTGAAGAAATTGTTAGTCTTCAACAGATTGAAGCAAGCTCAGATAAGTTACAAAAGCGAACCCCAGAGCAGATTGAGGCGATTTATAGTCACGGTAAAAATATTTTGGTATCGGCTTCGGCTGGTTCTGGTAAGACTTTTGTCATGATTGAGCGAATTTTTGACATTATCAGTCGAGGTTATCGGATTGATCAGCTATTCATTTCGACCTTCACCGTTAAGGCCGCAGGTGAGCTGAAAGAACGCTTGGAGAAAAAGTTGAGTCAAGCCTTGACTGAAACAGAAGATGTAGAAACGCGTCAGCACCTATCGACACAAATTCAACAACTCGCCCTAGCTGATATTGGGACCATGGATGCCTTTACCAATAAATTGGTTAGTCGATATGCCTACCTTTTAGGTCTGTCGCCACGTTTTAGGATTTTACAAGAGCAGAGTGATCGCAGACTGTTGCAAGATGAGGTCTTTAGTGAGTTATTTCCTTCTTATCTAGAAGGAAAATCGAGTCGAGATTTTGTGCGTTTGGTTAGTAATTTTTCAGCCAATCGTAAGGATAGTAAGGCTTTTCAAGAGGTCGTTTATGCCATTTATGAGTTTAGTCAAAGTATGCCCAATCCAAAAGCTTGGATAAAAGACATCCTTTTAAGTGGTCATAGCAAGTTTTTAAATTTGGATCATTTACCAGAATCCTGGGTGGAGCAACTACTTGCCACTTTGGAGCAAACAGCTGATGCTGTGGAAAACTTAACGCAACTGCCAGACTATCCACAAGTGACTAAAGCCAATAAACCAACAGCGAAATATAAAAATCACCTACAACAAATTCAAACTCTTAGAGAAACCCGTGAACAGTTGTTGAATGGTGATAAGTCATCCTTTAATCAACTTCTTGCTCATTTAACACAAGTACTGCCAACTGGCGAAGAAGTAACCGTCAATAAAGTTGCCTATCCTATCTATACAGCTATACAATTTCATCTGGCTCGTTTTCGTCACTTAGAGACGATTTTGAATTATCAAGGACAAGCAAGCCCACTTTTAGCCATCTTACGAGATTTTGTTGACGATTTTTCACAACAATTCTTACAATTAAAAATTCAAGAAAATGCCCTAGAATTTAGTGATATTTCCCATTTTGCTATTGAACTTTTAGAAAATCATGAACAGTTACGTCAGCAATTTCAAGATGGTTATGTTGAAGTCATGGTGGACGAATACCAGGATAACAATCACTTGCAAGAACGTTTGCTTGATTTATTGTCTAATGGTCGTAATCGCTTCATGGTGGGTGATATCAAGCAATCTATTTATCGTTTTCGTCAATCTGATCCGCAGATTTTCAAGGCTCAGTTTGATCGTTACCAGAAACAATCTGATCAAGGTCAGTTGATTCTTCTAAAAGAAAATTTTCGTAGCCAATCCAGTGTTTTAGACACAACCAATGCCTTCTTTCGTCGCTTGATGGATGAAAGTATTGGCGATGTTCGTTATGACCAAAGTCATCAGTTATTGGTGGGAAGTCCTGCCCAAGAGGTGACTGATAAACAGTTTCAGACCCAATTTTATCTTTATGACCTTGATCAAAAAGACGAACAGTCAGAAGTGGGCGAAGCTGACTTGATTGCTAGAGAAATCATCAAACTTCATCAACAAGGTGTCAATTTTGATCAGATTTGCTTATTAGTGCCTTCTAGAACGGCAAATGACAAGCTAACCAAGATTCTAAGCCATTATGGTATTCCTGTTGTTGTCGATGAACAGGCTAAAAATTATCTCCAATCCATTGAAGTCATGGTCATGCTCGATACCTTGAGAACGATCAATAATCCTCTTAATGATTATCCTTTGGTTGCTCTCTTACGCTCTCCTATGTTTGCTTTTAATGAAGATGATTTGGCTAGAATCGCTCTGCAATCCAAGGAAAAAATCCCCTTTTATCAAAAATTACAGTTAGCAATTGCTCATGAGGGAGAAGCTCCGGATTTGATTGATGTGGATTTAGAACAACGCTTGAAAAAATTTAATCATTGCCTTGATAAATGGCGTCAAGCTGCCAAGGTTAAACGTCTATATCATCTGATTTGGCAGATTTATGAAGAAAAATTTTACTATGATTATGTTGGTGCTTTACCAAAAGGTCAGCAAGCACAAGCTAATCTCTACGCCTTAGCCAGTCGTGCCCATATATTTGAACAAACAGGCTTTAAAGGGCTAACTCGCTTTATTCAAATGATTGATAAGGTTCTAGCTAATCAGCATGATTTGGCTAATGTGGAGTTGCCTGTTAATCAAAATGCCGTCAATCTCATGACCATTCATAAAAGTAAGGGATTAGAGTTTGATTATGTTTTTGTACTTAATCTAGCTAAAGCTTTTAACAAACATTCTTCAAGACAAGCTTTTACCTTGAGTCGTGATTTAGGTTTGGGAATACAATACGTGGCAGATATGAAGGCAGAGTTTGATACCAACTTGGCTAGTTTACCGGTTAGCTTAGATACCCTCGCCTATCAAGTCATCAAAGAACAGAATGATTTAGCGGATTTATCAGAACGCTTGCGACTACTCTATGTAGCAATGACGAGAGCCAAGAAAAAACTGTACTTGATTGGTCAAGCCAGTCAAGAAAAATTTACCAGTCGAGAAGCCTCACCAAAGACAGCAGAAGGCTACTTGGCAGTCAATGTTCGTCAAAGTGCATCTAGTTTTCAAGATTTGTTGCTAGCAACCTTAGCCACATTTCCTCAAAAAGATTTTGCTCTGAATTTAGATTTTGTTGGTCCAGATGACTTAACCCCAGACAAGATTGGTCAACTAGATGATTGCCCACTTGCTATTGACGAAATTCTAAACGAGAATTCCCAGGCTCAATTCGCTCAAGCACTTAGAGATTTAGAAGCAGCCTTGACCTATAATAAGAAATTTGAAGCAGCTATTACCTTGCCTAGTGTTCGCACACCTAGTCAACTTAAATCCCTTTATCAGCCAGTGACAGAGTTAGAGGGGGTTGCCATACTAGATAAGGAAGATATTCGTCTTGACTTCTCACTTCCAGATTTTAAATCATCCAAACCTCTGTCACCAGCAGCTTTGGGAAGTGCTACTCATCAACTTATGCAACTCTTACCTTTGTCTGAACAAGTTGATTTATCTCAACTTAAGACCACTTTAGCTCAGCTTGATGTTGATAAAAATGTGAAACGCCACATTGATTTAGGCAAGCTAGCAGCTTTTTTCCAAACGGATTTAGGCTTGTTATTACAGAGACATCATCACTTTGTTCAACGTGAAGCCCCTTTTTCCATGTTACATCAAGATGAAGCTAGCGGAGAAGATTATATTATTCGTGGGATTTTGGATGGTTATCTTGTACTAGATGATCGGATTATTCTCTTTGATTATAAAACCGATCGTTTTAGTGATAAACAGGTTTTGGTCAATCGCTACCGTAACCAAATGACACTCTATGCCCAAGCCTTATCACAATCTTACCAGATTGAAACCGTTGAAAAATATCTCATTTTATTAGGTGGCAAGCAATTAGAAGTGGTTAAAGTACCATAAAAAAAGACTGAATGTTATTCAGTCTTTTTATAGTAAAAAATGCTCAATCTTAAAGTTCAAGTCAGGGTAGCTGTCAATCAATTCTTGGCTGGTTTCTTGATAGAGCTTGCGAATGTCAGCAATCTTATCTGGAAATTCATTTCCGATATAATGGGATTGACATTCCAAGGTTAGAAACAATTCATGAAAAAGTTGATTCATGCTTAGGAGCTTTTGATGAAGTTGATCATTGTCAGCTAGAAAATCAGGCACTTCGTATTTAGACATCAACAGTGAATCAACAACAGGCTTTTTGACAGGATAGGTTCCATATTCCAAGCTAAATTCGTAGGTCATGAGATCTCCTTTGGATTTGTTTGCCCCTATTTTATCATAAAATCAAAAAAACGAACAGATTTGCCACCTTTTGAATTAGTGATAAAAAAGTTTGGCAAGGCTTTGCAATTTTGACCAAAAGATAGTAAAATAAAAGTGGTTGATCTATCAATCTATTGCAAAGATTAAAGGAGATAAGCATGGCTGAAAAAATTAGAGTATTGCTCTATTATAAGTATGTGCCAATTGAAAATGCGCAAGAATATGCAGCAGAACATTTGGCATTTTGTAAGTCAATCGGACTAAAAGGTCGTATTTTGATTGCCGATGAGGGAATCAATGGTACCGTTTCTGGTGACTATGAAACGACTCAAAAGTATATGGACTGGGTACATAGCGATGAACGTTTCGCTGACTTGTGGTTCAAGATTGATGAAGAAAATGAACAGGCTTTCCGTAAGATGTTTGTTCGCTATAAAAAAGAAATCGTTCATCTTGGTTTAGAAGATAATGATTTTGATAGCGACATCAATCCATTGGAAACAACAGGTGAATACCTATCACCAAAACAATTTAAGGAAGCCCTTCTTGACGAAAATACAGTTGTTTTGGATACGCGTAATGACTATGAGTATGATTTAGGTCATTTCCGTGGTGCCATTCGTCCAGATATTCGCAACTTCCGTGAATTACCACAATGGGTTCGTGATAACAAAGAAAAATTCATGGACAAACGTGTTGTCGTTTACTGTACAGGTGGCGTCCGTTGTGAGAAATTCTCAGGCTGGATGGTTCGTGAAGGTTATAAAGATGTTGGTCAATTACACGGTGGTATTGCCACTTATGGTAAAGATCCAGAAGTGCGTGGTGAACTATGGGAAGGTAAGATGTACGTTTTTGATGACCGTATTGCCGTTGATGTTAATCACGTTGATCCAACAGTGATTGGTAAGGACTGGTATGACGGTTCATCGTGTGACCGTTACGTTAATTGTGCAAATCCATTCTGTAATCGCCAAATCTTCTCAACAGAAGAAAATGAACATAAATATGTTCGTGGTTGTTCTGCAGAATGCCGTGCTCATGAAAGAAACCGCTATGTTGTTGAGCACGGATTGACCCATGAAGAATGGGCAGCTCGTTTAGCGGAAATCGGTGAAACTTTGGAGTTTCATAGTTTGTCGAACTAAAGATAACCTTAACTAGTTAGCTTATTGCTAGCTAGTTTTTTTAAAGGGAAATAATAGACAGGCAAACGAATAAGTGGTAAACTAGATTTAGAAAACGTTTTCAAGTTGTCCTAAATTTTTGTCGCTAATATAAAGGAGTCTAGTCATGAACAAGCAGTTATTGCAGCTTATCAAGCGTGGTAGTATCTTTTATCTATTTTTAGTCGTTATTGATTTACTAATAGAACTATTTCAAATCACTAAGAGCGGAACGATTATCACACTTTTTGGTGTAAAGATTATCAGTAAAATCACGCCGAATGAATTAAACACAACCTTTTTATTACACGATCGATTACTGATTTCTTATCTTGTGACGATGCTTGCCTTTCTACTAGGAGCTTATTTCGTCAATAAGAAGAAATTTAGCAGCCCATAAAACAAAGACATGAAACCATCCCTAGCAAACATAATAGAATAAAGTCCTGAAAGACAGCGAGACGAGAACTCGGTGTCTTTTATTTATTAAAATAATTCAATTTATTATTTTTGTTTAATTATTCTGAAAACAACTTGACAATCTAAATCTTTTGACATATAATAATGAAAACAAAATGAAGGAGTATTCTTATGACAACAGTTGAAAAATTATACCAAGCCTATAAAACCAATCAACCATTACCCTTGGGACAGGTTGAAGCGACAACTAAGGAAGAAGCCTATGCTATCCAAGACGGTGTTCTTGCTCTTAAAGAAGCAGATGGTCAAACACTCAAAGGGTATAAAATCAGCTTAACTAGTCAAAAGACACAGGATCTTTTCAACAGTGATTCGCCGCTTTATGGTGGGATGACGGATGTTACTGTGAAACACACTTACTCCCTAAAAGATTACAATCAGCCGCTTTTAGAGTTGGAATTGGTCTTTTTGATAGAAGACGAATTGTTGCCGACGGATTCTTTGGAAGAGTTAATGGCTAAGTGTAAGGTGGCACCAGGTTTAGAAGTGCCAGATGCGCGTTATCAAGATTGGTTCCCTAAAGCTAGCCTGTATGAGGTTATCGCTGATGGTGCGGTTAATGGTGGTGTAGCTTATGGCGAAGCTAAGAAAGTGAGCTTGGAAGATATTGCAGATGTGGCAGGTCAACTCTTCTTTAATGACGAGTTGGTAACTGAAGGACGCTCGACAGAAGTTTTGGGGCATCCTGTTCATTCACTTAAATGGTTGGTTGATACCCTAGCTGAACATGGTAAGACTCTCCCAGCAGGCATGTTTGTTTCATCAGGGACTTTTGTAATGCCAGTTAAGTTAGAAGTTGGAACATATAAGGCAGTTTATGACAATCTTGGTTCAGTTGAGCTAGTTGTGACAGAATAAGATTTTGAAAAATCATAAAAATAGCAAGTGTTGATAAAACACTTGCTATTTTTGTTTGATAACTTAATAATTTTATTATCAAACTTTTTTCTTGCCAATTTTTATTTTTTAATGTAAAATAAGGTTAATCTGAAAAATGGTTTGAAAATCAAATCATTTTAAGGGAAAGGAGGAAGAGATGACCTATAAGGGAATTATTTATACGGTGGAAGATCAAGTGGCGACACTTACTTTTAATCGTCCAGACGTTTCTAACGGTTTTAACATTCCTATGTGTCAGGAAATTTTGGATGTTTTAGATAAAGTGGCTCAAGATGATCAGATCAGTCTCCTAGTGATTAAGGCCAACGGCAAAGTGTTTTCAGTCGGTGGTGATTTGGTTGAAATGCAACGAGCTGTTGAGGCAGACGATGTGCAATCCTTGGTGTTGATTGCTGATTTGGTTAATCAGATTTCATTTGCGATTAAAAAATTACCCAAGCCAGTCATCATGAATATTGATGGCGCGGTAGCTGGTGCGGCAGCTAATATGGCTGTTGCTGCAGATTTTGTGATTGCAAGCGAGCAAACCAAATTCATTCAAGCCTTTGTCAATGTTGGCTTGGCTCCAGATGCGGGCGGCTTATTCTTGATGACACGAGCGATTGGAGCAAACCGAGCAACCCAATTAGCCATGACTGGTGAGGGCTTGTCGGCTGAAAAAGCTCTTGATTATGGTATTGTCTATCGGATGTGTCCGGCTGATAAATTGGAAAAAACGACGACTCAGTTGATTAAAAAACTCTTGCGTGGCTCTATCAATTCCTATCGAGCTATCAAAGAGATGGTTTGGGCTTCTGAATTTCAAGATTGGCAGGCCTATACTAAGTTAGAATTAGACTTGCAAGAGAACTTAGCATTCAAAGAAGACTTCAAAGAAGGTGTTCGTGCCTATGCCGAACGTCGTCGTCCACGATTTACAGGTCAATAATTTTTGGCAAACCATAGCACATAGTTGCTTATGGCTAGAAAAGTTGGTATAATTTGAGAGTCAAATTTTGTCAAAAATCAGGAGATCAGCATGGAATACGATCAAATAAACGAATACCTTGTTAATATTTTTAATCGGATTCTAATCATTGAAGAGACGAGTCTTCGAACCAGTCAATTCAATGATGTTTCTCTCAAAGAAATACACACGATTGAAATTATTGGCAAAGACTCTCAAGTAACACCGAGTGATATTGCGCGTGAGCTGATGGTCACATTGGGAACAGTCACGACCAGTTTGAACAAACTTGAAAAAAAGGGGTATGTTCAACGGACCAGATCTGATGTCGATCGACGAGTAGTTTACCTTAGTCTAACAAAAAAAGGGAGATTACTGAATCGTCTGCATGCTAAATTCCACAAGTCCATGGTCACTCACATCATTGAGGACCTTGATCCAACTGAGATTGATGTTTTGACTCGAGGTTTGGGCAATCTTCATCAATTTTTGGAGGATTTAGTCTAATGGTTTTTGCAAAAATTAGTCAGGTTGCTCATTATGTGCCTGATCAAATCGTGACGAATGATGATCTTTCTCAGATTTTGGAAACCAGTGATGAGTGGATTTGTTCACGCACTGGGATTACGCAGAGACGTATTAGTCGAGAACAGTCAACCAGTGATTTGGCTTTAGAAGTGGCTAAGCAGCTTTTAGCCAAGGCAAACTTGGATCCTTTGGAGCTTGACTTTGTTATTGTAGCAACGATTACTCCTGACTCTCTTATGCCGTCAACGGCTGCTCGAGTTCAGGCTGGTTTAGCTGCTAAAAATGCCTTTGCTTTTGACTTGACGGCAGCTTGCAGTGGCTTTGCCTTTGCCTTGTCAATGGGACAAAAGTTAATCGAATCTGGGGCTTATGCTAAGGGCTTGATTTTAGGGGCAGAAACCTTGTCCAAGGTGCTAGATTGGTCGGATCGCAGCACGGCTGTTTTATTTGGTGATGGGGCAGGTGGGGTACTGTTAGAACAATCTGACACCAAGCATTTTTTGGCTGAATCACTGAATTCTGATGGTAGTCGTGGTCAAGGTCTGGTATCTAGTGTGACCGCTTTGAACTCGCCGTATTCCATTAAAGAAAAAAATCAACCCTATTTGACCATGGATGGTCGAGCTATTTTTGACTTTGCTATTCGTGATGTGTCAAAAAGTATTATGACTTTGCTTGATAGCTCGGCGATTGACAAAAATCAGATAGATTATTTGTTGTTACATCAAGCTAATCGTCGTATCTTGGAGAAAATGTCTAAGAAGATGGGGATTGCTTTGGAGAAATTTCCAGCTAATATGATGTTTTATGGCAATACCAGTGCAGCCAGCATTCCGATTTTATTATCAGAATGTGTGGCAGATGGTCGTATCAAGTTAGATGGGACACAGACTATTCTTTTGTCAGGCTTCGGTGGAGGTTTGACATGGGGAAGTCTAATTGTTAAAATGTAGTTATTAAAACTTGTGTTTAGCACAAGGTGAATTTATTATTTATTTTAAGGAGAAATAGAAACATGGCAGTATTTGAAAGAGTACAAGAAATTATCGTTGAAGAACTTGGTAAAGAAACAGAAGAAGTAAAATTGGAAACAACTTTCGATGACTTGGATGCTGATTCATTAGATGTCTTCCAAGTAATTTCAGAAATCGAAGATGCTTTTGACATTCAAATCGAAACTGAAGAAGGTCTTAACACAGTTGGCGACCTAGTTGCTTATGTAGAAGAAAAAACTAAATAAGGTGGTTTAAGAATATTCTAATTTTAGAGTATTCTTAAATCTTATCTATATAGTTTGATAATCAAATTATCGATTGAGGGTTAATGTTACAAGATGAAAACAAGAATTACTGACTTACTAAAAATTAAATATCCGATTTTCCAGGGTGGTATGGCTTGGGTTGCTGATGGCGATTTGGCTGGAGAGGTATCAAATGCCGGTGGTTTAGGAATCATTGGTGGTGGCAATGCCCCTAAAGAAGTGGTTAAAGCTAATATTGATCGTGTTAAAGCCATCACCGATAAACCGTTTGGAGTGAATATCATGCTGCTCTCTCCTTTTGCTGATGACATTGTTGATTTGGTCATTGAAGAAGGGGTTAAGGTCGTGACAACTGGTGCAGGTAATCCTGGTAAATACATGGAACGATTCCATGAAGCAGGGATTGTGGTGATTCCAGTGGTTCCAAGCGTAGCTTTGGCGAAACGTATGGAAAAATTGGGAGCAGACGCTGTTGTAGCCGAAGGTATGGAAGCAGGTGGTCATATCGGTAAATTAACAACCATGGCCTTGGTTCGTCAGGTTGCCGCTGCGGTTAATATTCCAGTCATTGCTGCCGGTGGTATTGCTGATGGTTGTGGAGTTGCGGCTGCCTTTATGTTAGGAGCTGAGGCGGTTCAGATAGGCACACGCTTTGCAGTTGCCAAAGAGTCCAATGCTCATCAAAATTTTAAGAACAAGATTCTTAAAGCCAAGGATATTGATACGGTTGTGTCAGCTTCCATTGTGGGACATCCTGTGCGTGCCATTAAAAATAAACTGTCAACAACCTATGCCAAGGCCGAGCAAGATTATATGCGTGGTCTAAAAGATGAGCGAGAAATCGAAGAATTGGGAGCGGGTGCCTTGCGTAATGCGGTGGTTGATGGTGATGTGGATTTTGGTTCAGTTATGGCAGGTCAGATTTCAGGGTTGATTGATAAGGAAGAAACTTGTGAAGCCATTTTGAAAGACCTCTATTATGGTGCGGCAGACATTATCCAAATGCAAGCCAGTCGCTGGTCAGATGTGGAGAAGTAGTATGGGAAAGACAGCCTTTTTATTCGCTGGTCAAGGGGCACAAAAGCTAGGTATGGCTTATGACCTGTTCCAAAAATACGCTTGTGTTCGGGAAACCTTTGCCCAGGCCAATGATATTTTGGGTTATGATTTACGATTTTTAATTGATTGTGAAGAAGACAAGTTACATCAAACCCGTTATACTCAACCGGCTATTTTCACAACTTCAGTAGCGATTTTTCGCTTGTTGCAAGAACAAGGTCTTTCAGCTGATATGGTAGCTGGTCTGTCTTTGGGTGAATATTCAGCCTTGGTGGCTTCAGGTGCTTTGTCATTTGAAGAGGCTTTACCTTTGGTTGCTAAACGAGGACAATTGATGGAAACAGCTGTTCCCAAAGGGATTGGTAAGATGGTAGCCGTCTTAAACACACCAATAGACGTTATCGAAGAAGCCTGTCGTCAAGCGTCAGTCAAAGGAGTGGTTAACCCTGCCAATTACAATACGCCCAATCAAATCGTCATTGGTGGTCATACTGAAGCGGTTAATGAAGCTGTAGAATTACTAAAAAACGAAGGTATCAAACGTTTAATACCTCTCAATGTATCTGGTCCTTTCCATACTGCCTTACTTCAGCCTGCCAGTCAAGAACTAGCCAAGGTACTTGAAACCGTATCTTTTTCTGACTTTGCTATTCCTTTGATTGGCAATACAGAAGCCAAGGTGATGGAACAATCACAGATCAAATCACTCTTGACACGTCAGGTTATGGAACCAGTTCGTTTCTACGAGTCAATTGAACAAATGAGAGCCATGGGAGCAACACGTTTTATCGAGATTGGTCCAGGTCAGATTTTGAGTGGCTTTATTAAGAAGATTGACAAGCGACTCATGTCAGCTCATGTGGAAGACGAGGCTAGTTTGATGGATTTATTGGCAAAAATGGAGATTTAATAAATGGAATTACAAGGAAAAAATGTTTTTATAACAGGCTCAAGTCGAGGAATTGGCTTGGCTGTTGCTCATCGTTTTGCTAGTCTTGGGGCTAATGTAATTTTGAACGGTCGTCGTCCAATTTCAGCTCAACTTTTAGAAGAGTTTGAGGTTTATAAGGTTAAGGTCTTAGCGATTTCTGGTGATGTGGCTGATGGAGTAGATGCGAAACGAATGATTGAAGAAGCTATTGCTAGTTTGGGTAGCGTTGATATTTTGGTCAATAATGCAGGCATAACCAAGGACAAATTGATGTTGAAGATGACGGAAGATGACTTTGAAGCTGTCTTGAAAATCAATCTGACTGGGGCATTTAACATGACACAATCGGTCCTAAAACAGATGACAAAAGCTCGTCAAGGTGCTATTATTAACATATCAAGTGTGGTTGGGTTGACTGGTAATATTGGTCAAGCTAATTACGCAGCGTCCAAGGCTGGCTTGATTGGTTTTACCAAGTCGGTTGCTCGTGAAGTTGCTGGTCGTGGTATTCGTGTTAATGCGGTGGCACCAGGTTTTATTGAGTCAGATATGACAGATGCTATGACAGATAAGGTCAAGGAAATGGCCCTTACTCAAATTCCTATGAAACGGATTGGTAAGCCAGAAGAAGTGGCAAGTTTAGTGACTTTTTTGGCAGAACAAGAGTATCTAACAGGTCAAGTCCTTGCTATTGACGGTGGCATGACCATGCAAGGCTAATCCTAGAGCCCTGAATGAAAGAAACTAAAAGGTAAAGAAATGACAGTTAATCGAGTTGTAGTAACAGGTTATGGTGTGACCTCACCGATTGGAAATACACCTGAGGAATTTTGGAAGAGTTTAGAAACTGGTCAAATTGGGATTGGTCCCATTACGCGTTTTGACACATCAGAGATTCCTGTTCACAATGCAGGTGAAATTAAGGATTTTCCCTTTGATAAGTATTTTGTTCGCAAGGACAAAAATCGGATGGACATGTATTCTATCTACGCTATTTATGCAACCTTGGAAGCTTTGGAGAATGCTGGGTTAGACATGGCTAGTGTCAACCGTGAACGCACAGGGGTCATTGTGTCGTCTGGTATCGGTGGCCTTCAAGAAATGCAGGAGCAAATCATTCGTTTGCATGAAAAAGGGATGAAACGCATTCAGCCGATGTTTGTGCCAAAAGCACTGTCTAATATGGCAGCAGGAAATATCGCTCTTCGTATTGGTGCTCAAGGTGTTTGTAAATCAATTACGACTGCTTGTGCTTCAGCCAATGATGCCATTGGTGAAGCCTTTCGTGAAATTAAATTCGGCTTGCAAGAGGTGGTCTTAGCGGGTGGTGCAGAAGCGACCATCAATGAAATTGGTATCGGTGGCTTTAATGCCTTGACAGCCCTATCAACAACAGAAGATCCTACTCGTTCGTCTATTCCATTTGACAAGGAACGTAATGGTTTTGTTATGGGCGAAGGTGCAGGTGTCTTAGTGCTTGAAAGTCTTGAACACGCTCAAAAACGTGGAGCAACCATCCTGGCTGAAGTCGTTGGCTACGGTAATACCTGTGACGCCTATCATCAAACCAGTCCATCACCAGATGGTTCTGGAGCAGCTAGGGCCATGCGTTTAGCGATTGAAGAGGCTGGTATTACAGCATCAGATGTGGATTATGTCAATGCCCACGGTACCTCAACACCGGCTAATGAAAAAGGCGAAAGCCAAGCTATCGTTGCAGTGGTCGGTCGTCAAGTTCCTGTATCGTCAACCAAGTCCTTTACAGGTCACTTACTTGGAGCAGCAGGTGGGGTGGAAGCCATTGCAACTATTGAAGCCATACGTCATGGTTTTATTCCCATGACAGCTGGTACACAAGAACTATCAGAAGATATTGAGGCAAATGTCGTTTATGGTCAAGGCCAAAAGGCAGAAATTAAGTATGCCTTGTCAAACACTTTTGGTTTTGGTGGTCATAATGCGGTAACCGCCTTTAAGCGTTGGGAGGATTAAGGTGAATATTGCAGAAATCAAAGATTTGATGGCACAATTTGACCAATCAAGTCTAAAAGAATTTACATATCGTAATGGTTCAGACGAGCTAAGCTTTAGTAAAAATGATATTAAAGTCACTGCCAATCAAGTTGTTCAACCAGTA
Organism: Streptococcus sp. sy018; assembly: GCF_007859185.1. Lineage (NCBI taxonomy): Bacteria > Bacillati > Bacillota > Bacilli > Lactobacillales > Streptococcaceae > Streptococcus > Streptococcus sp. sy018. The sequence continues at coordinate 125,966 of NZ_VOHN01000001.1, forward strand.
GAAGAAGTAAAATCAGTGCCTGCTCAAGAGGTTCAACAACCAGTTGCTGAAACGGCAGAAGAAGCAGTTGTTGCGATAGAACTGGCAGAGGGTGACGTTGTTGAAAGTCCCTTGGTTGGTGTGGCTTACCTAGCCCCATCTCCAGACAAGCCAACCTTTGTTTCTGTTGGCGATCGTGTCACCAAAGGACAAACCTTACTGATTATTGAAGCCATGAAAGTCATGAATGAAGTGCCTGCACCATATGATGGTGTGGTGACTGAAATTTTGGTGACTAATGAAGAAGTGATTGAATTTGGTAAAGGATTGGTACGCATTAAATGATTGATATTAAAGCGATTCAAGAAGCCCTACCTCATCGCTATCCCTTTCTGTTAGTGGATCGTGTTTTAGAGGTCAGAGAAGATGAAATTGTTGCTCTAAAAAATGTGACCATCAATGAACCTTTTTTTCAAGGACATTTTCCAAACTATCCTGTCATGCCAGGTGTCTTGATTATGGAAGCCTTAGCTCAGACAGCAGGTGTCTTAGAATTATCCAAAGCAGGTAATCAAGGCAAGCTAGTCTTTTATGCAGGTATGGATAAGGTCAAATTCAAAAAACAGGTGGTTCCAGGAGATCAGCTCATCATGACAGCTAAATTTATCAAGCGTCGTGGTACCATTGCAGTGGTTGAAGCCAAGGCTGAAGTTGATGCTCAATTAGCAGCCAGTGGTGTTTTGACCTTTGCAATTGGTGGTTAATCAAAGATAAAAAGAGAGGGAGTTATCCTCCATGTTTAAAAAACTATTGATTGCTAACCGTGGTGAAATTGCCGTGCGAATTATTCGTGCAGCAAGAGAATTGGGGATTGCTACGGTAGCAGTGTATTCAGAAGCGGATAAGGATTCGTTGCATACGATTTTGGCTGACGAGGCTATTTGTATTGGACCAGCCAAGTCAATGCATTCTTATCTCAATATGAACAGTGTCTTGTCAGCAGCTATTGTGACTGGGGCAGAAGCCATCCATCCAGGGTTTGGTTTTTTAAGTGAAAACTCTAAATTCGCTACCATGTGTGAAGAGATGAACATCAAGTTTATTGGGCCAAGTGCTTTAGTCATGGACAAGATGGGCGATAAAATCAATGCTCGTCAGGAAATGCTAAAAGCCAAGGTGTCAGTAATCCCTGGTTCAGAAGGTGAAGTCACAACGAGTGAAGAGGCACTTCAAATTGCAGAAAGTGTTGGCTATCCAGTTATGCTAAAAGCCTCGGCAGGTGGTGGTGGTAAGGGAATTCGTAAGGTTAGTCGCAAAGAAGACTTGGTGGCTGCCTTTGAATCAGCTTCCCAGGAAGCCCTAGCAGCCTTTGGCAATGGGGCCATGTATATCGAAAAAGTGGTCTATCCAGCCCGTCATATTGAGGTGCAAATTTTAGGTGATAGTTATGGCAATATCGTTCATTTGGGTGAGCGTGACTGTTCTTTACAACGCAACAACCAAAAAGTCTTAGAAGAAAGCCCGTCGATTGCCATTGGTCAAACTTTACGTCAGCAAATGGGAGAAGCTGCAGTAAGGGCTGCCAAGGCCGTTTCTTATGAAAATGCAGGAACGATTGAGTTCCTTTTGGATGAATCATCAGGTCAATTCTTCTTTATGGAGATGAATACCCGCGTTCAAGTGGAGCATCCCGTTACCGAGTTTGTCACAGGTATTGATATTGTCAAGGAACAAATCAAAATCGCTGCTGGGCAACCCTTGAGCGTCAGTCAAGATGAAATTCGCTTGACGGGTCATGCTATTGAATGTCGTATTAACGCTGAAAATCCAGCCTTTAACTTTGCACCAAGCCCAGGTAAGATTACAGACCTTTATTTACCAAGTGGCGGAGTAGGTGTGCGAGTGGATTCGGCAGTTTATCAAGGTTACACGATTCCTCCCTACTATGACAGCATGATCGCCAAGGTCATCGTTCATGGGGATAATCGTTTTGATGCTTTGATGAAGATGCAGCGTGCTTTATACGAGTTAGAGATTGAAGGTGTGGTAACCAATAGTGATTTTCAGCTTGATTTAATTTCCGACAAACGTGTGATTGCAGGGGATTATGACACATCTTTCTTGATGGAAACCTTTTTGCCAGCTTACAATCAAAAGGATAATTAGGAGGTCTTATGGCTTTATTTAGTAAAAAAGATAAATCTATTCGTATCAGTCCTAACCGTTCCTTGCGTCAAAAACAAACTCGTGATGTGCCAGAAGTTCCAGATGAGCTATTTGCCAAGTGTCCGTCTTGTAAGCATATCATCTACCAAAAAGATTTGGGAATGGCAAAGATTTGCCCTTCTTGTGGTTATAATTTTCGGATTTCAGCCCAAGAACGTCTAGCTTTAACAGTGGATGAGGGGACTTTTGAAGAGTTGTTTACTGGCTTGGAAACGATCGATCCTTTAAATTTTCCAAATTATGACGAGAAATTACGTCAGGTTCGCAAAGCTACAGGTCTTGATGAGGCTGTGGTGACTGGTCTTGCTAAGATTAAGGGGCAAGAATTAGCCTTGGCAATCATGGATGCTCGCTTTATCATGGCTAGCATGGGGACGGTTGTCGGTGAAAAGATAACAAGATTGTTTGAACTAGCTACTAAGCAAGGTTTGCCAGTTGTGATTTTTACAGCCTCTGGCGGAGCTAGGATGCAAGAGGGAATTATGAGTTTGATGCAGATGGCTAAAATCTCAGCAGCAGTCAAACGACATTCTAATGCCGGTCTTTTTTACCTGACAGTTCTAACGGACCCAACGACTGGTGGCGTGACAGCTAGTTTTGCCATGGAAGGGGATATTATTCTGGCTGAACCTCAGGCTCTAATTGGCTTTGCTGGTCGCCGTGTCATTGAAACGACGGTGCGTCAAACCTTGCCAGAAGATTTTCAAAAAGCAGAGTTTCTCTTGGCGCATGGTTTTGTGGATGCCATTGTACCAAGAATGGACTTGCGTGAGCGAATTGCCAAATTGCTAGCCTTTCATGGAGGTGTCAAATGAGTCGAGTTGCAAGAATTGTAAAAGAAGCCAGAGATCAAAGTCGATTGACAACCCTTGATTACGCCCACCAAGTGTTTGATGACTTTATGGAATTACATGGAGATCGTCAGATGGCTGATGATGGCGCTGTTATTGGTGGCTTGGCTTATTTGGCAGGTCGTCCAGTGACAGTGATTGGGATTCAAAAAGGGAAAAATCTACAGGATAATCTGAATCGTCGTTTTGGTCAACCCAATCCAGAAGGCTATCGTAAAGCACTGCGTCTGATGAAACAAGCCGAAAAATTTGGTCGTCCTGTCATTACCTTTATCAATACTGCAGGTGCTTATCCAGGTATTGAGGCTGAAGAACGCGGTCAAGGCGAAGCGATTGCTAGAAATTTGATGGAAATGAGTGACCTCAAAGTGCCAATTATCGCTGTGATTATTGGTGAGGGTGGCTCAGGTGGTGCCTTAGCCCTAGCAGTTGCTGACCGTGTTTGGATGTTGGAACACACCATTTATGCGGTACTCAGCCCAGAAGGTTTTGCCTCTATCTTATGGAAAGATGGCACACGGGCCAATGAAGCGGCTGAGTTAATGAAAATTACAGCTGCTGAACTGCTTCAGATGAAGGTAATTGATAAGATTATTGCAGAGCATGGTTACTTTACTAGTGAAACCTTGGACTTTTTGAAAGCTAGTTTGATTGAAGAATTGGATTATCTAACAAAACTACCAGTGGCACAATTGTTAGAAGAACGTTATCAACGATTTAGAAAATATTAAGAGAGGTTGGCAGAGCCAGCCTTTTCTTCTTGATGTAAAAGTCTTTTTGATTTTATGCTATAATAAGGGGAAGTAAAAGGAGAAAAAAATGCAAAAAAATGATATTATCCGTGTTCAAGTGACTGATTTGAGCCATGACGGTTTGGGTGTGGTTAGACATGAAGGCAAGGTCTTTTTTGTGGATAATGCTCTACCAAATGAAGAAATTGACATGCGAATCTTGAAATTAGCTAAGAATATTTCTTATGGAAAAGTTGAGCGTTGGATCAGTCAATCGCCCTATCGACAAGAGGACGTGGCTTTGGCTTATTTGCGAACAGGTATCGCGGATTTGGGGCATCTAGCCTATGATCAGCAGCTATTATTTAAAGCAGAACAGGTTAGAAAAAGTTTGTCGAAAATTGCAGGGCTTAAAGAGAGTCTAGTCCTAGATACCTTGGGTATGGAGCAACCCTTGGCTTATCGTAATAAGGCTCAAGTCCCTGTTCGCCGTGTCAATGGCCAGCTAGAAACAGGTTTTTTCCGTAAGCAGTCACATGATTTAATTCCCCTTTCTGATTATTACATTCAACATCCAGAGATTGACCAACTGATCAATACGACCCGTGATTTATTGCGTCGTTTGGACTTAAAGCCCTATGACGAAGAGGCTCATACAGGATTGATTCGTCATATTTTGGTAAGGCGTGGGCATTACTCAGGTCAGCTCATGTTGGTCTTGGTGACGACTCGCCCAAAGATTTTTCGTATTGAGCAATTGATTGAACACTTGACGAAATCTTTTCCGAATTTGGTGTCGATTATTCAAAACATCAACGATCAAAAGACCAATGTGATTTTAGGTAAAGCGTTTCGCACCTTGTATGGTTCGCCGACCATCAGCGATCAACTACTAGGCAACCATTATGAAATTTCAGCTCAGTCTTTTTATCAGGTTAATACCCCTATGGCTGAAAAACTGTATCAAACAGCTATTGAATTTGCTGATTTGACGCCGAGTGATGTGGTCATTGATGCCTACTCAGGTATTGGAACGATTGGCTTATCTTTTGCCAAACATGTTAAGGCGGTCTATGGTGTCGAAGTTGTCAAGCAAGCCGTAGAGGATGCCAAAGCCAATGCCAAACGTAACGGTATTAGTAACGCTCATTATCAGATAGGCCCTGCTGAAAAAGTCATGTCCCAGTGGTTGAAAGATGGGCTTGTAGCAGATGTGATTATTGTTGACCCACCACGCAAGGGCTTAACAGAAAGTTTCATTGAGACAAGTAGCCAAATGGGAGCGAAAAAAATTGTTTATATCTCTTGTAACCCAGCGACCATGGCGCGTGATATCAAGTACTATCACCAATTAGGTTACCAACTCATCAAAAGCCAACCAGTTGATCTATTTCCACAGACGCATCACGTGGAGTGTGTAGCTCTGCTCGTGAAGGTCTAGAGGCTTCTGAATGAAAGCATATTAAAAAGCCTTGGAGACAAGGCTTTTTCTTATGTGGTGGAGAAGCATTGGAGTGAATAGAAGTAATAACTAGAATTTATCTCATTCTATTTCCATTTATTCTGTGGGCACGTGTTTGTTTCCATTGATAAGGAGTATGAAGGAATAGAAATGCACCTACAATCCATGAACTTATTATTGATAAAGACACTTGGGAATTAGTACATTTGGAATTAGCAAGAAGGAAAGCATTTCGTGAAGAACATCTACTGAAATCATACATCATGCAAAATGACGATACCCCTTTTACAACTAAAGTATTCTGTGCATAATGTGGATTGGTATTTGGTCGAAAGAACTGGACTACCAGTCGAGGTAAACGTGAAGTATGGCAGTGTAACAATCGTTATAGGGTCAAAGGACAGATTGGCTGTCAGAATAACCATATTGTTGAAGAAACGCTAGAGAAAGCAGTAGTAATGGCTGTAGAACTACTAAGTGAGAATGTTGATTTGTTACATGGAAAATGGAATAAGATACTGGAAGAAATTCGTCTTCTAGAAAAGCAATGTAGTACAAAGTTGGCTGATATGATAAACAAGACTTCTTGGGAATTTGATTCGTATGAGATGTGTTAGGTGGTGGATAGTATTACAATTTCAGAAGATGGGCAGATAAGTGTAAAATTTTTAGAAGGGACTGAGATAGATTTGTAAGTGACTGTGACCGAAAAGTTACGGTTTTTCTTTGATTGTGTGGTAAAATATTAATTGAAATGTTGTTTATATGTTTCGAACAAAGTGTTATGGGAGGTAAGAAATGCGTTATGAAGTAAAATTAGACTTTGATTATTTTGAAATAGACGATCCTTGGGGAACCGCGATTAAATTACCGAATGGTGCAGTTTTCTCTTTCTGGAATTGTAAAATAAAATATGTAAACAGTAATCTCAGTCACTATCTTTTGATTAATTCGGAACAGCAACAGAATATTGAAGAAGCAATTATTTTACTTTCTTTTTTCACCACAATACCGTTGGTTGCCATTAAAAAGGATTTTTATCTAACTAATGAAGATTATTCCGAAACACAGAAGGAAAATGTAGCTACGAAAACATGGTGCGATAAGCTTGAAATTATTACCTTAAAACTAAAAGCTAAGAGAAATATAAAACATAGAGATACAATCCTATCATTGATGCAAATGTGTTCTTTTGGAGTGTTGCATGAGTACAGGGAACATGAAGACGAACAATTTTTTATGTATTTCAAATCTGTTGAGAAATTAGCTAAATTGCAAATAGATAATAATAGAATTTTACAAGATACTTCAGGTAATCGTAAAGAAGAGTTTAAAAAATTTTTAGAAGAGATGTTTAATAGTGATTTTAGCAAAACAAGATTTGATGATTCAACATTAGAGGAAATTTCAGGTTCACTGAATGGTGTATTAGAAAAGTATTTAAAGAGTAAGAACCATAGGCGGATTGTGCTTGCATTGAGTAGCTTGGTAGAGTCCTGTGAAAACGTAGAGATAAAAAAAAGGTTACGAAAAATTGACAGTTCTAGAATTCAGCAGCTAGTAAAGATAAGAAATGGTATTGCTCACGGCAATATTGTTTCAATAAATATTAACGACTTAGGAGAAATTGAATTTCTTGCACGTCAGATGATATCGATATATTATTTTGGCGAAAACTTTGAAAGATATTCTCTATCATCAAAAAAATTTAATATTCAATTATGGTAAGTTTTTTTTATGTTTCGTTCAGTTGTATTACTTTAATACTCATAATATCATTTGTTCCATAATATAGATAATACCTATCACCACAGGTTGAGGTGGGTAGTTTGCTTATGAAAATCTAAAACTATTTGATACATTGTAATTTTAAAAAGCCTTGTTTTTCAAGGCTTTTTGTTATATAGAGAGGAAATATCAGAGTAAGAGCAGTAGTTGAGAAAGTAGGTTTGATAGCATTATGATAGGGGAGTTTTTTCACAGAAGAGATGTTTTAGTGTACAGGAATATCTTTTTATCAATTAGCCTCACGCAGAGTTTAGGTTTAGAAAAATCAGTAGATATTGATAGATACAAACAAATGATTAAACGCCCTTGATATTGAGGGCGTTTTTTTATGTATGGAATTTAATAAAATTTTTGATTACTAAATAAGGTGGTATGACAAGTCATTAGATAATGGTTTGAAAGTTTAGATTAAAATTTTTAGACTGGACAAAAATTGTCCAGTCGTTATTGTAAACTGAGATTATCAATATAATATAAGAGGTATTAAACATGAAATATTTTCAAGTTGAGCTTACAAATCCTGATGAATTTTTGAAAATACAAACAGAAAAGTTTGTGGCAGATAATCGTTGGATACTTGTTAAAGAGAAAGAGACTTATTATCTCATTTCATGTGACGATTATAGTTATCAAGAAATGAGTAAGAAATTCAAACTGATTTTTGATAATAAGGTGTCTCTTAATAAGCTAGAGGTATTAACAGAAAACGATTTTTTAAAAAAGATTGAGAAAAGTCATCAAGGTGAGTTGGTTAAATTTTTACTTAATAATGGTGATAAAGTTTCAAATTCAATACTGAAACCTAAACTGGAAAAAATGGAAGAACTGGATAGTGTGACCGGTCTAGATGATTTTAAAAGTGCAGTACAAAATTTAGTCTCCTATTTATCATTTCAAGAAGAAATAAATAACGAAGAAGAGCAACAACATTTTTATATTTTTGTAGGTGAGCAGGGTTCTGGTCGTAGGTTTGCTATTCAATTTTTAGAAGGTTTATTTGCTTTGAATGCGGTTGTTGTTAATTGTGATCAATATTTCCTTCCCCAAATAACAGCTAAAGACTTTCCAGTAACCTATGACTATTTGTCAGCAAGACCAAGAGCAAAACTTGATTTTTTTAAAAATTTACGAGAACAAGGTAGGCATACACTAGCTATCTTTATGGTCAATGATAACAAAGAAGCAAAAGCAATTGAAAAAGAATTGTTAGACATAGCCTATAGAGTTTCAATTGTTTCGTTTCCAGAGTATAATCAAGACGAACTTTTTGCTATTGGTAGAAAGTTGTTAGACAAGCAAAAAATTCGAGTCAACGAAGAAAATTTTAGAATGTTACTAAGCAAAAAGTCATCTGTTCAAAACGCTAAAGATGTTAGGCATTTAGTTCAAGAGATTGTTGAGTTCGCTATCCAATCAGGCTATGATTCGTCTTTGGGGACAGAGGTAAGTCTAGATAATTTCTGTTTGGCGTCCTCAAATAGTATTAGTCAGAAAAATTCAGCGGAAGAAACCTTGCAAGAGATGATTGGTTTGACAGCGGTTAAAAGTTTATTAAATCAGCAGCTTGCTTTCAATAAAATTAGTAATCTGAGAAAGAAACATGGCATTACAGACAAGACAAGTAACCATCACCTTATGTTTACAGGAAATCCCGGTACAGGAAAAACAGAAGTGGCACGACTTTATACCACAATTTTGCATAATAATAATCTGATTCAAGAAAATAAGATTATTGAGGTAGGACGTGCAGAATTGGTTGGTGAATATATTGGTCAGACAGCTCCTAAAATTAAGAGAGTATTTGATGATGCGAAAGGAGGTGTTCTCTTCATAGATGAAGCCTATAGCTTAATTCCCCGTACTAAGAGAGATTACGGACCTGAAGCAATTGCAGCTATTATTCAAGAAATGGAAAATCGGAGAGATGAGGTGCTTGTTATCTTTGCGGGCTACGAGGACTTGATGAAAGAATTTCTTACCACTAATCCTGGCTTATCTTCACGCATTTCTCAGGAAATAAGATTTGAGGATTATTCTCCAGAAGAACTCTATGCTATTTTTGAACTGATGTTAACAAAAAAACATTATCAGTTGACTGAGGAGTGTAAAGCTACGTTAAATCGTCACTTTTCTGCTTTAAAAACTGACAACCATTTTGGGAATGCTCGCTATGTACGTAAACTAGTTGAAAAAGTTACTTTCTATCAAGCACAGCGAGTTGTTAATGAGGAGGCTAATCAATTATCAAATTTGGAAGTTTTGAGTCAAGTAACACTTGAAGATATCGATAAAACTTTGGAAGATTTTGAGACAAAACGTCAGATTTCAAGTCCAGTAATTGGATTTGGCAGATAAAAGGAAGTATTGAATTTGGACTATTAGAAATGTTATAATATCTTAAAGAATTGAGGGAAATATGAACGATCAAGAACGTCTATTAACGATATTTTTACGTTTACAATCAGGTGCCCACTTGTCAAAACTACAGTTGGCAGATGAGTTTGGTGTCAGTGAGAAAACGATACAGAGAGATTTTTCGCTTCTTGGTAATTTCTTAGAAACACAGCCAGTAGTTGCAGCTGAACTGGCTTATGATAGAAAATACCACACACGTTATTTGAAAGGAAAATCTTTATTTAATAAAAAAGATATTCTCGTCATTTCAAAGATTTTACTGGAAAATCGTTCGCTGAATGAAGATGAAAATAAGAGTTTACTAGATAGTTTGCTAGCCTTAGTGTCAAAGGAAGAACAAAAAGAAATCTCTAAGATTATTGCTAGCGAGCGGTTAAACTATGCACCGATATCAGATACTCAAAATCGTATTGATAAAATTTGGGAGTGGTCAGAAATGATTCGAAAAGAAATGGTGTTAGATATTCATTATCAGTCGCCTTATAATTCCAGAAAGAAACACACTATTTTTCCTGTGTCACTTTATTATGATTTGCACTATTTCTATATCGTCGCTTATAATTTGAGCTTTGATTCTTATATGACTTTAAAATTAGATAGAATTTTAGACTGGAAACTATCTAAAGAGAGCAAACCGACGTTTTCCTATGGGAAAAGGTTTCGAGATGGCGATATGAGAAACAAGCATGTGGATTCATTTCTGGGAAGAGAGTTCACCGTTAGAGTTCAATTTGCTTATGATCCGATGATTTTGCTTGATCAGTTTCCGACTGCTCGGATAATTGAGCATACAGAAAAAGGTGTTCTTATTGAGTTTGAGAGTCAGGATACACCAGGTTTGAAACGATGGCTGTTGGGTCAAGGCGATGCATTGAAAGTCATATCTCCTAAATCTTTAGTTAGTGAGATGAAGAAGATAATAAAGAACATGCAAGAAAGTTATGATAAATAGAGCAGCTATTATTAAGGACAAAAATATAATCAAAAATCTCACTGAAGAAATTGTAGATGCTCATAGGTTAGATTCAATAAATAAAAGGTAATCTTCATGATGGGACTCTATGATAGCTTAAATGTGTACTAGCTCAACAGATATAATACGTTTATTTGCAAGTTGGTGGTTTTGTTTTGAAACAAAATATATTAAATATTAAAAATGTGGAACGTTAACTAATTGTTCAAAATGTCAAATTCCAAAGGCAATAAAGATTACATAACCAAGTATTTATTATTAAATTAAAAGTAGGAGTTCTTATCATGGCAAACTATGTTTATCAACAAGTGATTTGTTCCAAAGAATTTTTAGAGAAGTATTTACTTGACTATTATCCTATCGGAGATCAAAGAAGAGATCCGCCATATATTAGTTTCAACAAGATTGTTGGTGTGAGAGATATTGGCGAATATAGAGAAAAATATGGAGAATATATTTATTATGGATATGGCTTTACTTATCGTGAGCGTGCAGATGGTCGTTATACAGTCAAGTTTGCGACAAAAAGAGATTATCCCATTCCTGCCATTGAAAAATCAATCCAGTTAGATCATCAAGTTAAATGGTATGCAGTAGAAGAAAGTTGTATCTATGTATCGAGATTTGAATGGCGAAATGGTATTCAAGAAAGGGTAGTTTTACTTGATGAGTCATTTGACGATTGGTATGGCGTGGAAGAAACAAATGAACTAGGAGATACTCTAGAAGATTGTGATCATTTGATTTGGTACTATTTAGCTGAAAAATCTGTAACTTGGCAAGTTAAACCGTAATGATAGTGGAATTAGAATTATTGTTTAGATTTGGAGGAAGAACTGATGAACTATATTATTGTAGTTTATTCTATCTTTTTAATAATTTTATCTTGTTTTGGATATAGAAATAATCTTGGAGTATCAATTATGTCAATACTTATAAGCTTATTTTTATTTGTTTCGGCACTGTTCAATGTATTTTATACAAATAATTATTTGAAATTACTGACAGCAGTTCTTTTGATATTACTATCAGTAGGTTTATTCTACGATAGGAAAAGAAGTGGAAAAAAAATCAATTATCATCATCATTTAATCAGGCTTACTTTTCATGCGTTACTAATTTATTATTTATTGTTAGGGTAAGTTTTAAGAAAGAGAATTTGATGGCTATGTATTTTGGACCATAGAAGGATCTTATAGATTGTTTTTGTTAAGCAAACATTCACTTGATTATTGGTATTTGGTAATTGAGACTGGTGTGAATACGATGATGGTTTTAAGGGTTGATTCTTTGAGTGAATGGAAAGTTTCTTGATTTATAAATTCTAGTTTGAAGAAACGATAAGTACTCTCAGCTATGACATTATCAAGTTCCGTATGTTCCAATCAAAGTGGGAAATCTTGATATTTGTCAGAGTATAAGGAGGAGATGATGAAAAAAATCTTACGAAACAGATTATACATGAAAATTTTAATGTCAGATTTGGTATCCAATTTTGGCGATGCCGTGTACTATCTCGCCTTGATGACCTATATTACTGAGATTAAGAATGGTAGTTTGGCCGTATCTGCTATCAACCTTTCAGAAACCTTGCCGATATTGTTTACCATACTGTTTGGTTTTCTGGCAGATAGAACCATGAATAAGGTCGGGATGATTATTAAAACCTTATGGCTAAGGATGTTATTGTATCTGGCAGTTGCAGTTGCCATGACCTTCCAACCGTCTTTAGTGATTGTTTTATTTGCTAGTTTGGTGAATTTCGTGTCGGATATTTTAGGGCAGTATGAAAATGGTTTGTTTTATCCAATTTCTAATCAAATCATAGATGAAGCAGATAGAGAAGAAGCGATTGCTTTTAGGCAAACACTAACGTCAACTTTAGCTATTATGTTTCAAGTTACAGGTGTTCTCTTGCTTACTCTTATAAGCTATGCAAGTTTAGCCATGCTCAATGCCTTGAGTTTTTTATGCAGTCTTTTGATTATCTTATCGGTAAAAAATCAACTGACTCATGCTTCTAGTGAGAAAAACTTGAGTGCAATCAAATTAAATACCATCGTTTCGGACTTGGTGTTAGATTTGAAATTATCAGTTAGGCAGTTGTTTTCAATAAAAGACATGAAAAGTGTTTTGCTGACGATTCCGATTCTCAATGGAAGTTTAGCCATTACGACTTCCTTAGTGGTCATCAATCTCTCTCAGACGCCTACTTTGATTTTGTTCAATAAGGCTACAACCATTTCACTTTTGGGGATAAGTACTGTTTTAGGTGGGATTTTAGGTGGAGCTTTAGTTTTGACAAATAATTATTTCAAAGGTCTGTCCATATCAACCCTATTAAAAATCAATCTTTTCTTCGTCGTAGGCTTCTTTGCGGCACTTTATTTGCAAAATATAGTTGGCATTTTACTCATGTCTTTTCTGTCAAGCCTGTTTGTGAGTGCCTTAAACCCCAAAATGGGAGCACTCGTTTTCAATAATATTGAAGAAGATAAATTGGCGACAATCTTTGGTGGTATGGTAACCTATTTTCAAGTTGGGGATATTATTTCAAAATTATCTTTTTCGATTCTAGTTTTATACTTATCTTCGCAACAGATTAGTATTGTTTATCTTTCAATTCTTTTAATGGCTTTGTTTTATCTCTTTTCTGATAAAAAATCAGTGCCCAAATGATAAGAACAGTTTCATGATATAATAGTAAAAAAGTGGATAAGGATGGCATAATGAAAGAGGCAGAACGTATTTTGATGATTTTTCTACGCCTTCAAGCAGGCGAATATTTAAGTAAATCACAATTAGCTAGAGAATTTGGTGTCAGTACAAAAACCATACAGAGAGATTTCTCCTTTTTAGAAAATTTTATTGAGTCCCAGTCTTACTTTTCTGGGGAGCTTATCTATAATCACAGTAACCATAAAAGACAACTGAAGAAAGCGTCCCAATTTAATAAAAAAGAGATTCTCGTTATTTCTAAAATTTTGCTAGAAAATAGAGCCTTAAATAAAGAAGAAAACAATGCCTTGTTGGATGGCTTGTTAGCCCTGCTTTCTAAAAGTGACCAGAAAGAAATTGAACAAATCATAGCATCAGAAAAATTGAATTATGCTCCTTTACAAGACCAGCAACATCGTATTGATAAGGTTTGGATTTTCTCAGAATACATTCGTCAAGAGCAGATGATTGAATTTGACTATGCTTCACCGTATAGTAAAAAGGTAAAGAAACACACGGTTTTGTTATCATCTCTTTATTATGATGATCATTATTTCTATCTAAAGGGATTCGATATGGAGAAAGAGAAATATCTGGATTTTAGATTAGATCGGGTGCAGTCGTGGCAAAATTCTGATGTCGATAAGCCCAAAATAGATTATCGTCATCGTTACAAAGATGGCGAACACCGAAACCTGAAAGTTGATGCTTTTTCAGGTAAACCTATGACTTTTACCATTAACTATACAATCGATAAAAATATTATTTTGGATAAGTTTCCTAATGCCAAAGTAGTCAAAGAAGATGATAAGGGATATGAAATTGTTATTGAAAGTCAAAATACGCTGGGTCTGAAAAGATATATTATTAGTCAGTTGGATGTTTTGACGGTCTTATCACCTCAATCTTTTGTTGATGAGATCAAAGATATGTTAGAAAAAATGCAAAAAAATTATGATTAGGTAAAGCGTGGACGTGAGATGTCCACGCTTTGTTTTATAATTGACTTATCAAACATAAAGGAACAAGGATAATGCAAGAAAGACAAACAACGATTTCACATAAATTTAGCAGACAGTTAAAGGCTGCGATGGTCAAATTAGAAGACTTAGTTTCTCATAAATCATATAAGGTTATCGAAACTCAAGATATCATGATGGCAGTGTTGTCAGTTGTTGACACAGGTTTTGCTTATGCTCTGGGTTATCATTCGCTGACAAGAACTAAGCTACAAACAGAACTGGATAAGAGTGTTCTTGTAGAAGAGCGGACTATTTTTGATATGACTGATGAAACGTTTGAAGGGTATCGAAAAAAGCAAGAAATTAAAAAGCAAGTGATTCAAACTCCAGTAGAACTTATTGTCGAAAAATCATCTGATTGTTTTTTGGCAGAGTGTGACAGCTACCCTATATCAGAGTATGTGAAACAGATTTTTGATTTCGCAGAAGAAATGCGTCAGCAAAATGCCCCAGATGGTGTCATAGATTCTTACTGGTTATTGGTTGGTATTAGCCAGTCATTTGCCACCAACGCTTACCATATTATTTACAAACAGCATCTATTGACTGGTGATAATGTTTATAGCGACCAAACCTTAGATGCTATCTTCACGTCAAGAAAGTATAATTACAGAGAATTTACAGATGGTAAGGCAGAAAAAGAACGAGGGTTGAAGAACCGAATTGCTTCGAATATTTCAAATAAACTGTCTGATCCCAACTATTCTTTACTTCAGGATATTGCGACAGATATTACACTCAAAGCGAAAAATTCAGAGCTGATGGAAGTCATTGGTAGGGATGACGAAATTAGAAAAGTAGAGATTGCCCTAACTCGTCGAGATAAGAATAATGCTGTCTTACTTGGAGAAGGTGGTGTTGGTAAGTCGGCGATTGTGGATGGGATAGCTATGAGAATAGCAGCTGGTCAGGTGGCTTCTTTAGCAGGCAAACGAATTTTACAATTTAGTCTGAATGATTTATATGCCGTTTTATCTGGCGATTACAACAAGGGAATTTTACGATTTATTGAAGAAATGAAACGTGAAAAAGATGTCATCTTATTTGTTGATGAAATTCACATGTTAGGTCGTGTGAAATATTTAACAGACGCCTTTAAGCCAATCATGGCAAGAGGAGATTTTAGAATTATTGGTGCAACGACACCTACAGAATGGGATGTGTATCTTTCAGATGACTCTGCCTTGGTTCGACGATTTGAACAAGTGATTGTTGATGAGCCTAGTATTGATGCGGCCATTACTATTGTTAAAAAGGCATCCCCTGTGTATGAAAATTTTCATCGTGCTAATTTTGAAGGCGAAAGTATTGAGTTGGCTGTCCGTCTAGCTAAAAAGTATTTGCCTAAGGAAAAACTCCCAGATTCTGCTTTTACCGTAATTGATAATGCGGGAGCTATGGTCAGGATTGAGGCTGAGCAAGGCGTGGATATATTGGAAGAATACCAAAAGCAAGTCGATGAACTGAAAGCGAAACTGGAGGCTGCTCAAGCGATTGAATATAATGAAGTTGAAGAAAATAGGATTCGTCAAGAACTAGACAAACTGGTGAGTGAATTTCAGAAATCACGCAATAATCTTACGCCACAAACTTATTCTTTAAAAATTGATGAAACAGTTATTAAAAAGGTGATTGAGCAAAAATCAGGTCAGATAGTAAAACCAGAAGATATGATAGTTGGTAAATTTGCAGAAGAACAGGAGCGAATTCGACTGTCCAAGTTGAAAGAAACCTTAGCACAAAAAGTCATTGGCCAGTCGGCTGCGACCGATGTGGTTGCTGAGGCAGTTATTCGTGCTAAGACAGGCTTTAGAAATCCTAAACGTCCAGTAGGTGTCTTTCTCTTTCTTGGAACTAGCGGTGTGGGTAAAACAGAAACGGCTAAGGTTCTGTCTGAGGAGTTGACAGGTCATAGTCGCGAGTTGATTAGATTTGATATGTCTGAATATCAGCAGGAACATGAAGTATCCAAACTAATCGGCTCTCCTCCGGGTTATGTTGGTTATAAAGAAGGTGGTCAACTCACCTCTGCAGTTCAGACCAATCCTAACTCAGTACTTCTTTTTGATGAAATTGAAAAGGCACATCCTAAGGTCTTTGACTTGATGTTACAGGTGTTTGATGATGGTCATTTGACAGATAATAGCGGTCGAAAAGTTGATTTTTCAAATACCTTGATTATTTTGACCTCCAATCTAGGTTTAGCTGCCTTGAAACAAGATAAGACAGTGGGATTTGGTCGCAAACAATCATCAGAACTTGAAGAAGATAGTATTCGTCAGCACATGATGGAGGCTGTTGGGCAGTTTTTCAGACCAGAATTGTTAAATCGAATTGATGAGATTGTAACGTTTAAGCCGTTTAGTGAGGCATCACTTTTGAAAATCACTAAATTATTACTTGACCAAGAAATTGAGTTAATCAAAGAACAAGGTTATCATCTAGAGTTTACAAAAGGAGCGGTAAAGTTAATTGCAAAATTAACCTATGATCCTAAAAATGGTGCCAGACCAATTAAGCGAGGAATTTCAAAATTAGTTGAAACGCCCTTGTCAGAAAAAATCATTCAAGGCTTGGTCGATAAAGGAGATAAGTTGCTAGTTGGTGTCAAAGGTGATGGGCTAAGCTTTAAAATTATCAAAAAAGAGAAAGAGGAGGGATAATATGGGATTGTCTCATGCTCCTGATTATATTTGTAGCGAGCACTTTTCAGACAGAGCTTTGGAAAGATTTGGTGTTGACTCGGACAGGCTGGATAAGTGGGTTGCTCGGCAAATCGGTAGTTTAACCTTATACTCAACTGAAACCACGTCTTCGCCTGATGTGAAAAAATATGTTTCAGATGATGGTATTATCTTTGTTTGTGATACGGTTAACCGAACTTTTGTCACTTGTTATGAAGCTAATGATATGCTAGCAGAAGGGCAGAAGATAACTATTCATGAGTATAATGTGGAGTTGTTTTCTAAGGAATTGACCAAGCTAGCTCATAAATATCGGCTTAAAGATTCTCAAGAAATGTTACTCAGCACCAAGGAACATTTAGAAGCATTTTACCAATTGGCTCATACCTTGATGGTTGGAAGGTTGACGGAGAAAAATTATCAACTATTATCTCAACTCATCGATGAATACCATGCTGTGAAAGCAGCGATGAAAGTTATTGAGCAAAAACGTGGAGATTTCAAATGCTAATCAGGTAGATGCCCTTAGTTGCTGAAATAATTAAAAAAATGATAAAATTATTTAAATTAAAAAATTAAATACAAAGGAGAAATAAAATGAATACAATTGATCTTAAACATAGTTATGAAGTAGAATTTGCAAAATTAAATCCGAAGCAAAAAGAAGCGGTTGAAACAGTTGAAGGTCCAGTGATGGTGATCGCTGGTCCAGGTACTGGTAAGACCCAGATTCTTTCTAGACGTGTGGTCAATATCTTGTTAAATCATAATGCGAACCCAGAAGATATTGTGTGCTTGACTTATACAGAAGCAGGAGCTTCTGAGATGTTGGATCGTTTGGAAAACTTACTTGGAGAGAGTGGAAGAAATGTTAGAGTGTCAACCATTCATGCTTTTTGTAGTGGATTGATTCTTGCCAATCCTGATTATTTTGAGAATCAGCCCAAAGTTATCTCCACTGCTGCCCAGTATGAAATTCTTAAAGAGATCATGGATGAGCATATCCAAGAAGGAGATGTACTCTATGAGAAGCAAACTTCTAAAAGATATTCATCAAAGGAGCGGTTGCTTGATTTGTTTTCAAGGATGAAACGCAATAATTTTAATGAAGATACGTTAAAAAATGAGATAACAAGCTATGTAGAGCAAATGAAAACATCCAGAGGAGAGGGAGAGTTTGATGGATTAGGTTATAAAAAAAGTGATAAATTAACTGCTAAAGGTGAAGCCTTAAAAACACGTTTAGAGAAGTCAATAGCAGGAGCTAGGCTCAATGAAATTTATATGGAAAAGCTAGCTGAGAAAAACTATTTTGACTTTGATGATATGATCCTATGGGTCAAAGCCTTGCTTGAAGAAAATACAGCCTTTCAACAGTTGGTTTCAGCTAGTATTAAGTATTTATTTGTTGATGAATTTCAAGATTCATCTGTTCTGCAAAATGAACTAATTGATTTATTAGTAGCCGGTCAAGAAAATCCTAATATTTTCGTAGTTGGAGATGATGATCAAAGTATCTACCGTTTCCAAGGAGTCAGTGCGACGAATATCGAAGATTTTAGTAAGAAATATCATCCAACTGAGATTGTGCTCGAAGAAAATTATCGTTCTTCTCAGGTGATTATTGATGCTGCCAAAGAGCTTATTCAAAACAATCCAAGAAAGGATAAGCAATTACGAGCAGCAGGAGCTAATAGAGACTACCTTCAAAAAGCACCAACCTTGACAAAGTATGAAACAGAGACTGCTGAAATGTGTGGTGTTCTAAATGATGTCAAAGAACTAATCGCACATGGTGTAGCACCCAAGGAAATTGGTATTATCTATGGCCGTAATAACTATGGAAAAAAATTGGCGAAACTGTTTAGACAGCAAGGCATTCCTGTCCATATTAAGATTGATGACGATTTATTTGCAGATGCGTTCTTTATCAAACTGTATTCGATGTTAAAATATCTTAATCGTCCAACTGCGAGTATGAGTGACTTTAGAAAACTGCTTTACTTTGATTTCTTCAATGTTTCACTAGAAGAGTTAGTCAACATTCGAGATGTCAAAACTAAAGAAGACCTGTCATCTCCTAATATTTTAACCATTTATAAAGAACTAGAAACCTTACGACAAAAAATTCTACGAGCCAAACAACCCCTTTCACCAGTCTATATTCTGCAACAAATCATAAAAATCTGTCACATCGACACCTATCTCATGCAATCATCTGACAAATATCATTTAGTGTCTGTTCTAACAACGCTTTATGAATTGATGCAACTCACACCAGAAATTAGTCTAGCCGAGTTTTTAGGTCGGATTACAGGATTACAGGAAATGAAGGTAGCCTTGCCGATTAAGAGGCTTGAAACAAGTCCAGATAATTGTGTCAATTTGATGACTGCTCATGGTTCAAAAGGGTTGGAATTTGATCATGTTTTTATGGTTAATTGTAATGATAAAAAGAACGCGAGATGGCCAGGAGGAGAGAATCGCTTTAGTAGTTTTACTTATCCACCTAGCCTGAGTGGTAAGAAAGACAATGAGGCAGAACTTAAAGAGCAAGAAAATCGTCGATTGTTCTATGTAGCGATGACCAGAGCGAAAAAAGAATTAAACATTTCCTATAACAATACTGGCACACATACACATTTTATTGATGAGTTAAAAGATTATTTAGTAGAAAGAACTGCCGTACCGGTGACTGAAGAGATGTCCAATCAGATTGAAATTAGTCTTCCAGCCTTAACTGACCAGGTGCGAGAAACTATTACTTCAAACTTTAGTTTAAGCGTCAGTACCCTTAATAGTTTTTTGAAATGCCCACTTAGTTTTTATTTCAATAAAGGCCTTAGATTTTCAACTGAAAGTAATGAAGCCTTGGTGTTTGGAAATATTATCCATAGCACTCTAGAAAGTATCTATGTTTCAGACGGTGATGACTTGTCTGATTTATCTCCAAAAACCATTCGCTCTAAAGATGAAACCCTCAAATATTTTGAAGAAATTTTTGAACGTGAGTCACATCAGTTGCCAAGCAAGCGTACTTGTCAGGAAAATTACAAACGTGGTATTTCTATTATCAACAATTTCTATCAGGCAAGTGACTATCTGAAGTCTGGACATGTTGCTATTGAAAAAAATATTGCTCATATTAAACTTGGTAATATCAAAAACACCAGTGTTGATTTGACCGAGGTGGCTGATTTTGAAATCAATGGTAAGATTGATAAACTTGAAATTGACGGTGATGTTATTCGTGTGATTGACTATAAAACTGGCAATCCAGGTAAGGCAGAGGAGAATTTATCTGGACCAAGTGAAGAATCTCCAAAAGGAAAAGATTATTGGCGTCAAGCGGTATTTTATTACATCCTTTTAACGAATTCAGATATCGATGTGACAGGTAAAGAGATTCAAGTACGTTATGTCTTTGTTGAAGATGAGAAAGACTTGAGAGGATTTTCTGAAAAGGATTGTTCTATTTCAGAACAAGATGTGGACTTCCTTTTAGAGCAAATCAAAACGACACTACTTGAGATTAAGGCTGGTGATTTCACTACTGGTTGTGGTATTTTGGAAGAAGATAGAAATAAAGATATTTATCTATGTAAGTATTGTACTCAAGCAAGATTGAATATGCAGCCATTGGATAACCGTGAGGCTGTTGAACTTGCAAGTTATGATCAAGCAGTGAAGTCATTTAAGACCTTGAGTGTTAGCAATCTCAATCATTATCGTCATTGTTCTAATAGTTTTTATTTTGATCATGTTTTGAAACTGACAACGGTTGCTGGGTTAAAACCAGCAGCAAAAGAATATGCTAGTAAGATTGCTGCTAAACATGCTCCAACAGGTCATGTATTTGGTACCGTTATGCATGAAACACTAGAACATATTTATCGTGATCATCTTGATTTAGCGGCTGCGATTGGAGTATTTGACGAATCTCTTAGTCGTCATGAATCTAACATCATTGATACCATGAATGCTAGTGACATGAAAAAATATGGTCATCAACTGCTTAATAATTTATTTGATACTTATATTCCAAATAGTTGTAAAGACGTTGAGTTAGAAAAAGAAATCCAAGTTACACTTGAAGATAACTTACAAATTAACGGTATTATTGATAAACTAGAGTTCGATGGTGATATTATTCGAGTAGTTGATTATAAAACAGGTTCTGCTCAACATGGCATCGAAGAGTTAGAAACTGGTGGTGACTATTGGCGTCAAGCAGTCTATTATAATATCTTGCTTGAGGAAAGCACAGCTATTGATACAGGTGGTAAAACGATCGAAACACGCTATATTTTCCTAGATGATGATCGTCAAGAAACAGGTTATTCAATTCATGACTTAACTGTCACATCAGAAGATATTGAGCTAGTGAAGCAAGACATTAAAGACTTTTGGCAAGCTATCCGTAAAGGACAATTTAAGAATGGTTGTCAAAAAGATGATTGTGATTTCTGTAAATTAGGTTGTTATGTAGATTTTGACTTGATTTCTAGCAATCGAAGCAACTAGACACACAAATTATCTAAAAATAAGTAGGTATAGATAAGTACCTGCTTTTTTAATTTTGGTAATGTCATAAGTAGCTCTTAGTAATCGGATGAATTTTGTCTATTTCAGACTAAAAACACGATAAAATCATGAAAAATATAAAAAAACATTGACAAAACATCTGATGAATTGTACAATAAAGATACAACGAAGCGCTTTCAAAAATGTTGTGGAACCATTAAAGAAAAAACAGGAGAATTTGATATGGATAAAACAGTTGAACAAAGAACAGCTGATGTTACCTATAACCGAGCAAAGTTGTGGCAGATTATTTTGTTTGCAATGAATAACACCTCAACTAATATTTATTTGGTTGCGTTTAGTTTTGTAACATATTTTTCAACGGGAGTTCTTGGACTAGCAGTACTTTTTGTTAGCCAATTGATGGGTTATATCCGAATATTTGACGGTTTCATTGATCCAGCTATCGGTGTTTTGATTGATAAAACAGATACCAAGTTTGGAAAATATCGTCCCATTTTGTTGTTAGGAAATGTTATCACTGCCCTATCGTTTATTTTCTTATTTAATATTCATAACTTTGGAAGTGCATTGACAATGCCTTTGTTTATGGTTGCTCTAATTGTCCATAAGATTGGTTACTCTTTGCAACAAACCATTACTAAAGCAGGTCAAACTGCTTTGACAAATGATCCTAAACAACGTCCGATGTTTAATATTGTAGATGGGATTATGTCTGCCTTGCTATTTTCAGGAAGTCAAATTATTATTTCTGGTTTTCTAGTTCCAAAACATGGTGGATTTACTGAAAGTTTCTTTACAGAATTGATGTTTGGCGTTATCGTAATTTCAGCAACATTAGCTGTTTTAGCAACAATCGGAATTTGGCAAAAAGATAATAAAAAATTCTTTGGTTTGGGAGAAGAAAAAACACAAAAAACAAGTCTTAAAGATTACTGGAAAATCATCAAAGGGAATCGTCCTTTACAAGTTTTATCACTATCAGCAGCACTTGTTAAATTCGTCGCTCAATTGTTCAATGATTCTGTTATTGTTGTGATGTTATTCGGTGTTTTGTTTGGAAATTATGCTCTTTCAGGGATTATTTCAGGTTTGATGGTTATCCCAAATATCTTGGTCATTGTATTTGCTTCAATGATTGCTCGTAAAAAAGGATTGCGTAGAGCCTATATTGCATCATTACAAATTGGAATCGTTGTGATGTTTTTACTAGGTGCATTGCTCTACTTTGGTGATATTGGTTCTCTTAATTTGGTAAAATGGAATCTATATAGTATTGCTTTTGTTGTACTTTATGCCCTACGTTATTTTGCCAATGCTCCTGCTGGTTTAGTTTTAACAATGGGAGCAGACATCTCTGACTATGAAACTTCTGTATCAGGCCGCTATGTTTCAGGTATGATTGGAACAATCTTTTCGTTAACAGATTCAATTGCTTCTTCGTTTGCACCAATGGTTATTGGTTTTGTCTTGGCAGGTATCGGATTTGCTAAAGAATATCCTACTGCAGAAACTCCACTAACACCAACTTTGAAAGGAGCTATCATCACTTTAATGGTCATTATTCCTTTGGTAATGTTAGTCATTTCTTTACTATTGATGAAATTCTATAAACTGGACCAAGTGACTATGGCACAAGTTCAAGAAAAAATTCATGTGATGAAAGCAGCCAGAGATGAAGATCGTGTTAAAGCGATCGCAAAAAATGTACCATTGTCAGATATGGACTATGTTGATGTCACTAAATATGAAGTTAAAGAATAACATATGGTTTAAGATAGCCTAACCTGAAAGTTAGGCTTTTCTCGTAGGAGGTTAGAATGACAAAAATTATCGGTTTAGGGGAGATATTATTAAGGCTATCTCCACCAAATTATCAAACTATTATTCAAGCTAGTCAGTTGGAATGTCAATTTGGCGGTTCAGAGTTAAATGTCCTAGCAACGTTAACACAACTAGGGCATCAAACGGCTTTGATTTCAGCTCTTCCTGACAATGAATTAGGAAAAATGGCAGAGCATTTCTTATTTGCTCGTCAGATTTGCCAAAATTATATTATTAAGAAATCAGGACGCTTGGGACTTTATTACTATCAAAAAGGCTTTTCTGTTCGGCCTAGTCAAGTGATTTATGATCGTGAAAGCTCATCTTTTTCTCGTAGTTGCTATGATGACTACCAACTGGAAGGGGTATTTGATAACGTTGATTGGTTTCATGTTAGTGGGATTACTGCAGCCTTGAGCGAAGAAACTTATGAGTTGACCTATCGTTTGATGTCTTTGGCTCAAGAAAAGAATGTAAAAGTGTCTTTAGATTTGAATTATCGAGAGACTTTGTGGACGTCATTTCAAGAAGCACGGGAAAAATTATCCCCTTTGTTAAAGTTTGCAAATGTTTGTATTGGTTTAGAACCGATTCTGTTGTTAAATGAACAAGGACAGGATTTGAAAGATGTGTGGAACTTGAGACCTCCATATCAGGATACAGAGAGCTTGTTGAAGGTGCTAGAAGCAATTAAAACCCATTATCAACTGGATGTGATTGCATTTACTCAGAGAGAAATGAGCTATTCCAACGATTATCAATTAAAAGCATTTTTATATCAAGGAAATACTTTGTATCAAACGAGTAAAGAAAGGATTCAAGTTTTGGATCGCGTTGGAACTGGTGATGCGTTTACAGCCGGTATTATACATGGTTGTGTTAATGATTTGCCTGAACAAAAGATATTAGACACTGCTATGGCTAGCTTTGTTTTTAAGCATACTATTGAAGGGGATGTCAATATGATAACATCTTCTGAGATTGAGCGTTTAGTAAGGCATGAATCTCATGAAATTAAAAGGTAATATGTGGAAAGGAAGTTACTTATGTTATATCCAATCAATACAAAAACGAGAACAATTCAAAGTTTGAATGGTGTTTGGCGTTTCAAGCAAGGAAATCATGATCCAGAGACTGTTTTAGATAGCAACGAAGTGATGGTCGTACCAACCTCTTTTAATGATGTCATCGTTGAAAAGGACAAACGCTCTTATATTGGTGATAGTTGGTATGAGGTAGATATAGTTATACCAAAATTGGAAGATCAAGAAGAGTTGGCTCTTCGTTTTGGCTCGGTTACTCATCTTGGTAAAGTTTATGTTAATGGAAAATATTTGGGAGAGCATAAAGGTGGCTATACACCATTTGAATTCTCTATCCCAGAAGAATTTTATCAAGAAGATAGTGTTCGTTTAACAGTTTGTGTCAATAATGAGTTGAATTATACGACTTTGCCAGTCGGCAATTATGTTGAGGAAGTTCAAGAAGATGGAAAAATTCATAAAAAAGTTCTAGAAAATTTTGATTTCTATAATTATGCTGGTATTCATCGTAATGTACATCTTATAAAACGTCCTAAAAATCATATCAAAGACATTGTAATTACTAGTCAACTATCTGATGATTTGTCAGAAGCTAAAATAGATGTTACAGTAAAAAGTGTAGAAGTGGTAGATAGGATTTCTGTTTCCATTTTTGATGAACAAAATCGTCTAGTCGGTAAGTCAGAAAATGGTTGTATTGTGTTACAACATCCTAGACTTTGGGAAGTCTTAGATGCTTATCTTTATACTGCGCGGGTTGAGTTGTGGTTGAACGGCGAGTTGTTAGATACTTATACAGAACCGTTTGGGATTCGTAGTGTTAATGTTAAAAATGGACAATTTTTTATTAACAATAAACCATTTTATTTCAAAGGTTTTGGTAAACATGAAGATACTTATATCAATGGTCGTGGATTAAACGAAGCTGCCAACTTGATGGACTTAAATTTACTAAAAAATATAGGGGCTAATTCATTTAGAACATCACATTATCCCTATTCTGAAGAGATGATGCGTTTAGCAGATCGTATGGGGATTGTCGTTGTTGATGAAATTCCAGCAGTAGGTCTTTTTCAGGAATTTAGTGCCAGTTTGGATTTGTTAGGTAATGGAGAAAAACCAAAAAATACTTGGGAAGTTATGCAAACAAAAGCTGCTCATGAGCAGGTGATTGACGAACTAATTGCTCGTGATAAGAATCATCCGTCAGTTGTTATGTGGGTAGTAGCTAATGAGCCAGCTAGTCATGAAGTAGGAGCAAGGGCCTATTTTGAACCGCTAATTGAGCAAATGAAGACAGCTGATCCCCAACATCGTCCAGTAACCTTGGTTAATATAATGCTAGCAACACCTGATAAAGATGAAGTCATGGATTTGGTTGATGTTATTTCCCTGAACCGTTATTATGGTTGGTATGTACATCACGGAGATTTAGTAAAGGCTGAGCAAGGATTAAGAGAGGAATTGCAAGAGTGGCAGAGATTATATCCAGATAAACCAATTTTAATGACGGAATATGGTGCTGATACTTTACCTGGATTACAATCAATGTGGGATATTCCATATACAGAAGGCTATCAAGTGGATTATTATGAAACAAATCATCGAGTTTTCGATGAAATTCCAAATTTAGTGGGTGAGCAGGTGTGGAATTTTGCTGACTTTGAGACTAATGTTATGTTGATTCGTGTTAAAGGTAATCATAAAGGTCTCTTTTCACGAAATCGTGAGCCAAAACAAGTGATTCGTGAGATTAAAAAACGCTGGACATCTATTTCAGACTACCATTATAAATCAAAATGAGCTATAATGAGAAAGTAAGATAAGAGTCGTTAAATAAAGTTTACGTATATTCTATCTTAGTCCTTCTATATTCTATATAATGCTATCAAATAGAATAATTTATAGAGTAAGTGGAGGTATTCTATCTAGTCTGGAGGAGAATCGCTATGTCAAAACCTTTAGTTGAAAAAACGGCTCATCGCTTATTAGAATTGATTTTAGAACGTCAGTATGAAATTGGAGATAAGCTTCCTAATGAATATGAACTAGCTCAAGACTTAGAAGTAGGGCGTTCAACGATTCGAGAAGCTGTTAGGAGTCTGGCGACTCGGAATATTTTAGAAGTTCGTCAAGGATCGGGAACCTATATTAGTTCTAAAAAGGGAGTATCTGAAGATCCACTGGGCTTTTCATTAGTCAGAGATCGTGTTAAATTGACAACCGATTTATTTGAATTACGTTATTTACTGGAACCTAGAATCGCAGAACGAGTAGCAGAATTTGCTTCTGATGAAGACATTGCTAAATTGGAAGAAGTAGTTTATGCGATTGAAGAAGCTGTTCATAATGGTGACGAAGCTCATTTGGAATTGGATGTAAAATTTCATTGTATGTTGGCAGAAATGAGTGGTAATATTGCTATGACCAGTTTAATGCCAGTCATCAATCAATCGATTCATCTCATCAATGAAAATTACACGAATCGTCAGATGAAATCAGATAGTTTGAAAGCACATCGTAATATTTTACTAGCTATTAAGCATCGTCATCCTTTGGCAGCTTATGATAGCATGTTGTCACATATTGTTGCTGTTAGACAGAGTGTTTTGACAGAATGGTTTGATAAAGATTTAACCATGCATGAACTAGCTTCAAAAGAAAATTAAATCAAATAAATAGTGTTCTAAAGAAATAGAGCACTATTTATTTTTCTTTTTCTTGACAATTCATCAGATGAATTATATACTATAAATATATTGATAGCGCTTTTCAAAGAGGAGGACAAGATGTTAGAACAATTAAAGAAAAATTATTTTTTTGCAGTTATTCGTGGAAAAGATGAGAAAGACGCAGTTTTAATTGCCAGACATGCCGTTTTTGGTGGTATAAAAAATATTGAAATAACTTTTTCAACTCCTAATGCCGAAAAAGTTATTCAAGATTTGAATCAAGAATTCTCAGATGATTTATCTGTATTTGTAGGAGCAGGAACAGTTATGTCAACGGAATTGGCACAAAAAGCTATTGATGCTGGAGCTAAATTTTTAGTTAGCCCACATTTTTCAATAGACATTCAAAAATTAGCAGTAGCACAAAATGTTTTATATTTTCCTGGATGTGCTACAGCAACAGAAATCGCCTCAGCTCATGCTATTGGTTGTCCTATTATTAAACTATTTCCAGGAGGTGTTCTAGGGCCAAGTTTTATCAAAGATATCCACGGACCAATGCCTGATATTGATCTAATGCCTTCAGGTGGTGTATCTGTTGAAAATGTGTCTGCTTGGAAAAAAGCAGGAGCTTGTGCAGTAGGAATTGGCTCAGCTCTAGCTAGTCGAGTGGCTGACAGTGGTTATGAGAGTGTGACAGAAATTGCACGTTCTTTTGTGGAAGCAGTGGAGGGATGATATGACATTTAATGATGCATCTTTTATGTTAAAAAACAAACCAGCTCATCGCTTGTATCATCAGATTAAAGATTTGCCTATTTATGATTTTCATTGTCATTTAGACCCAAAAGAAATTTATGAAGATTGTGTTTATGAAAATATCGTAGATTTATGGTTGGAGGGAGACCATTATAAATGGCGTTTGATGCGAGTCAACGGTATTTCAGAAGAAGAAATTACTGGTTCAGCATCTCCATTTCATAAGTTCCAAGCATGGATTAAAACGGTCAGTAAGGCTTATGGAAATCCTTTATATCATTGGAGTCATCTAGAACTTGCAGAAGTTTTTGGTATAACTGAACCAATAGTAGAAGATAAGGTAGAAGAGTTATATGAACGCTTAAACTCATTATTGAAAGAAAAGCAAATTAGTCCAAGGCAATTGATTAAGGCAGCTCAGGTAACATTTATTGGTACAACAGATCATCCATTAGATGATCTAGAGTGGCATAAAAAATTAGCGGCTGATGAGAGTTTTGAAACAGTTGTGGCACCAACATTTAGACCGGATGAAGCTTTTATTGAACACCAGAATTTTAACAAGTTTATTAATCGGTTGTCAGAAAAGACTAATCGTCAGATTGATAGTTTTGACAGTTTAGTGGATGCTCTGGAAGAAAGAGTGGCTTATTTTGCTCAGGTAGGGTGTCTAGCAAGTGATATTAGCTTTACTGAA
This sequence comes from Streptococcus sp. sy018, assembly GCF_007859185.1. Classification (NCBI taxonomy): domain Bacteria; kingdom Bacillati; phylum Bacillota; class Bacilli; order Lactobacillales; family Streptococcaceae; genus Streptococcus; species Streptococcus sp. sy018. Next base: position 154,355 of record NZ_VOHN01000001.1, read on the forward strand.
ATTAGTTTTGAATTAGCAAGTAAGGAAGAATTAAATGAGTTGCTAACAGCTACTTTGGCGGGTCAGCAACCAGATATACTAGCCATTCGGAAATGGCAAACGGCAGTCTTTGTTGAATTATGTCGATTGTATAAACAATATGGATTTGTAACTCAGGTGCATTTTGGTGCGTTGCGTAATAATCATAAGAAGTTATTTAACCGTCTTGGTGCAGATGTTGGTGTGGATTCGATTGGTGATCAAAGTGAGTTAGCTATTCGGTTAAACCAATTATTAAACCATCTTGTACAAAAAAATTGTTTGCCGAAGATGATTTGGTATAATTTGAATCCAACTTACAATATTGTTTTATCAAATACTTTAGCTAATTTCCAAGCTAATGAAAAAGGGATTAAAAGTCAACTACAATTTGGAGCAGGTTGGTGGTTTAATGATACTAAACTTGGAATGATTGAACAGATGAATGCCTATGCTGAACAAGGATTGTTGGCTAATTTTGTTGGTATGCTAACAGATTCTAGAAGTTTCTTGTCTTATCAACGACATGATTATTTTAGAAGAATTTTGGCTTCGTATGTTGGACAATGGATAGCAGATGAAGAGGTGCCAGAAGATTATCAAGCGTTAGGGAAAATGGTGGAAGCGATTGCTTACCATAATGCAAAAGAATTTTTTGAAAGGTAATAAAGAGGTAGTGAAATGAAAATGTCTTTTCGTTGGTACGGGAAAAATGATCCGGTTACCTTAGAAGAAATTAAAGCAATTCCAGGAATGCAAGGAATTGTGACAGCAGTTTATGATGTTCCAGTTGGTCAAGCGTGGCCTTTGGAGAAAATATTAGAGTTAAAACAACTGGTAGAAGATGCTGGTCTTGAAATTACAGTGATTGAATCTATTCCTGTTCATGAAGATATTAAGCAAGGTAAACCGAATCGTGATGAATTGATTGAAAATTATAAAACATCAATTAAAAATGTTGGTAAGGCTGGGATACCAGTTGTTTGTTATAATTTTATGCCAGTTTTTGATTGGACACGTTCGGATTTGAATCATCCTCTTCCTGACGGTTCAACATCACTTGCGTTTTTGAAAGAAGATTTATTAGAAGTCGATCCAGTAGCTGATGATTTGAATCTACCAGGTTGGGATTCTTCTTACTCTAAGGATGAAATGAAGGCGATTATTGAAAATTATCGTCAAAATATATCTGAAGAAGATTTGTGGGAAAATCTTGCTTACTTCATTCAAAAAATTATACCAACAGCTGAAGAAGCCGGTGTCAAAATGGCGATTCATCCTGATGATCCTCCCTATGGTATTTTTGGATTACCACGCATTATAACTAATCAAAATGCAGTAGAGCGATTTCTTGATTTATACGATTCACCAACTAATGGTATTACAATGTGTGTTGGTTCTTATGCTTCTGAGCCCCAAAATGATGTGTTGGCAATGACAGAGTATGCTTTGAAACGTCAGCGTATCAACTTTATGCACACACGCAATGTAACTGCTGGAGATTGGGGATTCCAAGAAACTGCTCATTTATCACAAGCAGGTGATATCGATATGAATGGTGTAGTGAAATTGTTGGTAGAGTATGACTGGCAAGGTGCACTACGTCCTGACCATGGTCGTCGTATTTGGGGAGATCAAACGAAAACACCAGGTTATGGCTTATATGACAGAGCACTAGGAGCGACTTATTTTAATGGCTTGTATGAAGCTAATATGAAAGCGTTAGGAAAAAATCCAGATTTTGGAATTAAGGCAAAAACGGTTGGACAAAAGTAGGAGAAAATAAATGACAAAGGTAATTGAATTTAAAGATAAGGTTGTTGTGGTTACAGGAGCTGGTGGTATTATTTGTGGTTGTTTAGCTAAAGAATTTGCCAAAGCGGGTGCTAAAGTAGCATTATTGGATTTGAATGAAACTGCTGCTCAAGTCTTTGTTGATGAAATTATTAAAGAAGGTGGTGTGGCAAAAGCTTATCAAGCAAATGTTTTGTCCAAAGAAAATCTTGAAGAAGTACGTCAACAGGTATTAAAAGATTTTGGTCCAACAGATATTTTAATCAATGGAGCTGGTGGAAATAATCCTAAGGCGACAACTGATAATGAATTTCATGAGTTGAATTTACCAAGTGAAACAAAAACCTTCTTTGACTTAGATGAGGCGGGCATTCGTTTTGTATTTGATTTGAATTATCTTGGTACTTTATTGCCTACTCAAGTATTTACTCAAGATATGCTTGGACGTACAGGTGCTAATATTATCAATGTTTCAAGTATGAACGCTTATACGCCTTTGACTAAAATTCCAGCATACTCAGGAGCTAAATCAGCGATTAGTAATTTAACGCAATGGTTGGCTGTTCATTTTTCTAAGGTTGGCATTCGTTGTAATGCTATTGCACCAGGATTTCTAGTCACTAATCAAAACCATGCCTTGCTTTTTGATGAAACAGGTCAACCAACAGCGCGTGCTAATAAAATTTTAACGAATACGCCAATGGGACGTTTTGGTGAGGCTGAAGAGTTAGTTGGTAGTGTATTCTTTTTAGCAGATGAGTCTTTAGCAAGTTTTGTTAATGGTGTAGTTCTTCCAATTGATGGTGGTTTCTCAGCTTATTCGGGAGTTTGAGGATGACGGATTATATATTTTGTGTGGATTCAGATGGTTGTGTCATGGACACAATGACTTATAAGCATCAGTTGTTTTTTGGTCCTGTTGCCGCAGATATTTTTGAAATTGCTGATAGAGAGTCTTTTTTGGCAGAATGGAACAAAGTCAATCTTTATTCTAAAACAAGAGGAATCAATCGTTTTGTGGGATTACTCACTTGTTTAAAAATAGCAGGAGTGGCTGATATAGATAGATTGGAAGATTGGGTAAGAACAACAAAGTCTTTATCTAACGAATCTTTAGAAGATACTTTAAAAGTTAATCCTTCAGATGATTTGCGTAAGACATTGGATTGGTCAGTACAAGTTAATAAGCTCATAAAAACTTATGAGGGCCCAGTTCTTTCTTTTGAAGGTGCCAAAGAAACATTGGAGTTTCTCAAATCAAAAGGCAAGGTTTTTGTTGTTTCTTCTGCCAATAAAGGAGCTGTTCAAGAAGAGTGGGAGAATCAAGGCCTTTTGGAATTTGTTGATGATCTCTATTGTCAAGATCGAGGAAAAAAAGAAGATGTTTTAGCACAGTTGGTTCAAAACTCTTCTGAAGCAACTAGTATCTTAATGATTGGTGATTCTCCAGGAGATTTACAGGCAGCCAAACAAAATAGAGTATGTTTTTATCCGATTTTAGTTGGACAAGAAACATTATCTTGGGAAAATTTGAATAAAACTTATATTCAATATTTCTTGAACAATCAGTGGAATCAAGATGTTGAAACAGATTTATCCAATCAATTTTGGAATAATTTAGAACACTAAAGAGCTTTTCAAATAGAATGATAAAAGAAAGGTAGAAAATGGCAAAATTAGTTGATTTACATAAAAAACCTTATAATTTGAATGCTGAACAAATTAAGTGGGTAGAGTCCACATTGGCAAATTTAACAGATGAAGAAAAGATTGGTCAATTGTTTGTAAATCTATTCTTCTTTGATGGAGATGCTTTTAGTGGCAATAATTTAACAAACAAAGAGATTATTGAGAAATACCATATAGGTGGTGCCCGTTATATGAATGGCAGTCCTGAACAAGTACAGGGGCTTATCAATGAGTTGCAAAGTCACTCAAAAGTGCCTCTTTTAGTGGCAGCAAATTGTGACTCTGGAGGTGATGGTGCAGTCAAAGGTGGTACCTATATTTCATCTGGAGCCCAATCAGAAGCAAGTCGTGACACACGTTTGCCATATTTGGCAGGTTTGGTTTCGGCGCGTGAAGCGGCCTCTCTTGGTGTTAATGTTAATTTTGATCCATGTGTTGATATTTTAGAAAATTGGCGTAATACTATTGTAAATACCCGTTCCTATGGAACCAACGCAGAGGACGTGATTCGTTATACCAGTGCTTATTTAGATGGCTTGACAGCAGAGCGTGATATGATTCAATGTATTAAACATTTCCCAGGAGATGGAACAGAAGAACGTGATCAACATTTAGTGCTTGGTGTTAATGAATTATCACCAGAAGCGTGGAATAATTCTTTTGGACAAGTTTATCGTCATCATATTGAACGAGGTGTAGAGATGATTATGGCCGGTCATATTGCCCTTCCATACTATCAAAAACAGCTTAATCCAAACTTGAAAGATGAGGATATTTTGCCGGCTACTTTGGCTCCAGAATTGGTTAATGGTTTATTAAAAACAGAACTTGATTTTAATGGTTTGGTGATTACAGATGCCAGTCATATGCTTGGAATGACTGCGGCTATGCGTCGTGAAGACTATGTTCCTGCAGCAATTGCAGCAGGATGTGATATGTTTTTATTTTTCAATGACATAGAAGAAGATTTTCATTTTATGCTTAATGGCTATAAGAAAGGAATTATTTCTGAAGAACGTTTGAATGATGCTGTTCGTAGAATCTTAGGTTTAAAAGCAAAATTAAATCTTCATGTGAAAATGGCAGAAGGTACCCTTCTAAAAGATCCTAAAGATTTAGAAATCATCGGTTGTGAAGAACATTTAGTTTGGCAAAGAGAGGCAGCAGATAAATCAATCACACTATTGAAAGATACACAAGTTAATTTGCCAATTAACCCAAAAACTCATCGTCGTGTCCGTCTTTATTATCTTGAAGGAGAAAAAGGTGGCATTATGGATGCAAGTAATGAAGTGGTAGAGAATCTCAAATTTGCTTTGGAAAATAGGGGTTATGAGGTTACCATTAATGATGGCAATAGTCGTATTAAAGGATCTACTTTGAAATATCGAGAAGAAGTCGATTTAGCTTTAGTTGTGGCTAATGTCATTGGCTACGGGGCACAAAATAACTATCGTATTCAGTGGAAGACGGCTATGGCAAATGAGGTGCCTTGGTATGTGCATGAAGTGCCAACTGTATTTGTTTCATTGAATTATACAACTCATCTCCATGATGTGACAATGGTTAAAACAGCTGTTAATGCATATCATCATAACGTAAATACAATCGAGTCTTTACTTAATAAACTAGAAGGAAAAGATGATTTTTATGGTGTTCCAAACGAACATGTTTGGACACAAAAATGGCAGGCAAAATTATAAGTTATAAAACTTCTCTTATTTTGAATAAGAGAAGTTTTCTTTCCACCAAGTTTAACGCTTTTTATGATATAATAAAAAAATGAAAACAATTGAAACAGTTTATAGTAATCATGCCGAAAAACCTTATATTGCACCAGAATATGAGCAAGAATTGTTGGAAAAACCTATTGCCAAATGGGCGATGGAGCGAACGGAAGAGGGCTTGTTGCCTGGTCACATCATTATGTTATGGCGTGTGCATTTTGGCACCTACACGACAGACTACCCTCATCACAAATATTTTGCGACAACCTATGGTATTGACGCTCAAAAAGAGTTGGAATTTTTAATCAAGCAGGGTTATGTCAAAATAGATAGTGCGTTTGATTCGTTGCGCCATTTGCCAGCAGGTAAACTAAAGCAGTGGCTAAAAGAAAAAGAGGTTGTTGGTTTATCTAAAATGAAACGAGCTGACTTGGACCAAGCCATGATCATTGCTTATGAAGAAGATGAATTGGCCAAGCAGTTTGATTTGCGTGGGTATTCGCTTTCGGATAAGGGTGATAAAACCCTAGCCAAATACCCTGAAATTATTGCCAAACACCCTCAGAAAAAATACTAGACTTGGGTGGATTTTGACCTTGATTGAAGAATAAACGGTCCTATGCTATACTAGATTATATTGAAATCAAAGAGGAGAAGATGATGGAATTAGTTCGTGAAAAAGTATTCTTAAACCAGTATCATTATGATGCTCGTAATTTGGAATGGGAAAAAGAAAATGGTACTCCTGAAACAAATGCTGAAGTGACTTTCCAACTGATTAAGAAAGATGAAGAAAAAAATGAAACAACAATTGTTGCTGTATTACAGTCAATTATTGTTAAGGAAGAATTTGTTTTGACAGCAGTTGTGTCACAAATGAATTGCATTAAAAATCGAATCATCAACGAACCAAGTGAATTTTCACAAGAAGAGGTTCAAAGTTTAGCAGCACCACTATTGGATATGCTCCAACGTTTGACCTATGAAGTAACCGAAATTGCACTGGATCGTCCAGGAATCACATTGGAGTTTTAGTCATGAAGTTAGCCGTTATTACGGACTCGTCAGCTTATTTAGAACCAAAAGTTAAACAAGCTCAAAATCTATTTTGTTTGGATATTCCCATCATCATGGATAAGCAGAGCTATGTTGAAGGGAAAAACTTGTCGTTGGATGAGTTTTATCGTTATTTAGCAACGGCGACTGATTTGCCAACGACCAGCCAACCAAGTTTATCAGAGTTAGTTGCCACTTTGGATCAGCTAGTAGCAGAAGGCTACACACATGTCATTGGACTCTTTTTATCTAGCGGTATTTCGGGTTTTTGGCAGAATATCCAATATCTAGTAGAGGATTATGACCAATTAACCTTAGCCTTTCCAGATACCAAGATTACCAGTGCCCCTTTGGGGAGTTTGGTGGCCAATACTTTGATGTGGGCTGAGTCAGGACAGGCTTTTGACAGCATTTTAGCTCGTCTGGAACAACAAATTGAGCAAACAGGTGCCTTTATCATGGTGGATGATCTGAATCATCTTGTGCGTGGTGGTCGTCTGTCAAATGGTAGTGCTTTGTTAGGAAATCTACTCAATATTAAGCCTATTTTGTATTTTACAACTGAAGGTAAGATTGAGGTGTTTGATAAGGTTAGGACTGAGAAAAAAGCACAAAAGCGTCTGGTGGATATTTTAGAAAAACAAATGACTGATCAAGACTATGAGCTATTTATTCTCCATTCTAATGCACCAGACAAGGTGGAAAAGTTACAAGGCCTTTTGAGAGAACAAGGTTATAAGATAGAACAAATAAAAGTAGTGCCTTTGAATAGTGTAATTTCCACCCATGTAGGACAAGGAACGATTGCTCTTGCTTTAACACCACATATCTTATAGTGAAAGATAAAACATGAAGATTATAAATGATTTGCCTTCTGAATTTCAGAAGGCTTTACCGATATTACAGAGGATTCGTCAAGCTGGTTATGAAGCTTATTTTGTGGGGGGCAGTGTTCGAGATGTTTTTTTGAATCGCCCTATTCATGACGTCGATATCGCCACTAGTGCTTATCCTCAAGAAATTAAGAAAATATTTGAGCGAACCATTGATATAGGCATTGAGCATGGTACTGTTTTAGTCTTGACGGATCAAGGTGAGTATGAAGTGACAACCTTTCGAACAGAAGATGTCTATGTGGATTATCGTAGGCCTAGTCAGGTGTCCTTTGTTCGCTCTTTGGATGAGGACTTAAAACGCCGTGACTTTACGGTAAATGCCTTTGCCTTAAATCAAGACGGTCAGTTGATTGATCGTTTCAATGGTCTAGCGGACTTAGAACAAGGTTTATTACGCGCTGTGGGTCAAGCAAGTGAGCGATTTAATGAAGATGCCTTGCGCATTTTAAGAGGCTTTCGTTTTGCAGCTAATCTTAATTTTGACATTGAAAAAGACACCTTTGCAGCCATGACGGCCTGTGCCCCTCTTTTGACTAAAATATCGGTGGAGCGTTCGTTCATTGAATTTGATAAATTATTGACAGCTCCTTACTGGCAAAAAGGTTTGCAAGCTTTTATCGCTAGTCAAGCCTATCTTTATTTACCAGATTTGGCTCACAAAAAGTTGGCTTTGACTCAGATGCTAGCTGCACTGCCAAGTGAGTTTCAGTTTAAAAATTCTGAACAGGCCTGGGCTTACTTGTTGGTCAATTTGGAAGTAGATGTGAAACCTTTTTTGAAAAAATGGAAAACCTCAGTCCAGTTTCAAAAGACTGTTACTCAGCTAATTAACATTTATAATGACCGGGCTACTAAACCACTTACGCAACGACAGGTTTATGACTATGGCTATGCTCAGTTAATCCTAGTAGAAGAACTCCGACAAGCCTTGGGGTTGGTTGTTGATTTTGATAGTATTTGGCAATTAAATGACAGTTTGATCATTCATGATAAACATGAAATTGTTGTCAATGGAGGGGATTTAATGAAGGAATTTCAACTCAAGGCAGGTCCAATTCTAGGGAAATTGTTGACAAGGATTGAAGATCAAATTGTTATGGGAAATTTACCAAATGATCGAGTTGCCATTTTTGAATTTGTAAAAGGAGAGCTAGATGAGTGATTTTTTAGTCGAACAGTTAACCAAGAGTGTGGGCGAAAAGACCGTTTTTAATCGGATTTCCTTTATTATTCATGAGCAAGATCGGATTGGTTTGATTGGCGTGAATGGTACAGGTAAGACGACGCTCTTAGATGTTTTATCAGGGCGTTTGGGATTTGATGGCGACCAGTCACCTTTTCGTAAGGCCAATGATTATCAGATTGCTTATCTAACGCAAGAACCCAATTTTGATGATCAAGCGACGGTCTTGGATACGGTATTATCGTCAAGCCTTAGAGAAATTCAGCTCATTAAGGAATATGAACGGTTAATGGCGGATTATAATGAAACTAAGCAGAATCGTCTTGATCAGCTCATGGCAGAAATGGATGCCCTGGATGTGTGGTCGATTGAAAGTGAAGTTAAGACCATTCTTGCTAAATTGGGTATCATGAATCTGCAAGAAAAGGTGGGTAATCTTTCTGGTGGTTTACGCCGTCGAGTTCAATTGGCCCAAGTCTTACTAGCTGAGGCAGATTTACTCCTATTGGATGAACCAACCAACCACTTAGATATTGACACGATTGCTTGGCTGACTAATTTTCTCAATCAAAGTAAAAAAAACGTTCTCTTTATTACCCATGACCGTTATTTTTTAGATAATGTAGCAACTCGAATTTTTGAGTTGGAACAGGCGGATTTAACAGAATATCACGGGAATTATCAAGATTATGTGAGATTAAAGGCTGAGCAAGATGAACGAGATGCTGCTAATTTACATAAGCGTCAACAACTCTATAAGCAAGAATTGACTTGGATGAGACGTCAACCTCAAGCTCGAGCGACCAAGCAACAGGCTCGAATCAATCGTTTTCATGATTTGAAAAAAGGTTTGCAAACCAACCAACAAGCAACTGATTTGAGTATGACTTTTGAAACAACTCGTATTGGTAAAAAAGTGCTTGAATTTCAGGAGGCGAGTTTTTCTTTCTCAGATAAGGTCATTTTGGACAAGTTCAATCTTTTGATTCAAAATCGAGATCGTATTGGGATTGTCGGTGATAATGGTGTTGGAAAATCAACTCTGTTGAACCTCATCAATGGCGATTTAACTTTATCCAGTGGACAACTCATTGTTGGGGAAACCGTTCGAGTGGGCTATTTTTCACAACAACTCAAGGATATGGATCCAAATAAGCGAGTCATCAATTATCTACAAGAAGTGGCTGAAGAAGTTAAAACTGATGTGGGAACAACCAGTATCACAAATTTATTGGAACAATTTCTCTTTCCTCGTGCCAGTCATGGTAGTTTGATTGGGAAACTATCTGGTGGTGAGAAAAAACGCCTGTATCTGTTGAAGATTTTGTTAGAAAAGCCAAATGTTTTATTATTGGATGAGCCTACCAATGATTTTGATATTGCGACCTTGACCGTGTTAGAGCAGTTTTTGGCAGATTTTGCTGGGCCAGTTTTAACGGTTAGCCATGATCGCTATTTCTTGGATAAGGTTGCCAATAAGATTTTAGTCTTTGAAGATGGTCAGATTCGAGAGTTTTTTGGAAATTATACGGATTACTTGGATGAAAAGACTTTTGAGACCAGCTATGAACAAGACGTGAGTAAACTCGAAAAGCCAAAGACTGAAAAAAGTAAGGATAGTAAAAAACGCTTATCTTATTTTGAACAAAAGGAATGGGAAACCATTGAGGAAGACATTAGTCAATTAGAAGATGAGATTTCTGCTATTGAAGAAGCCATGACCAAGTGTGGCAGCGACTACGGTCAACTGGCTGATTTACAAGCTCAATTAGATGAAAAAAATGAACAACTCTTAATCAAATATGAACGTTATGATTATTTGAGTGAGTTGGTATAATAGCTTATCAAGAACCACCAAAATGGCGGTTCTTTTTATATTGTTGAAAGAAGAAAAAATTAAAATATACTTACAGCATCTTTTAATCTAAGTAATTGACTTTGTCAATTACTTAGATTAAGTCATATTAGTAAAAGAGGTGAATTTAATGGGAAATTGGTATGTTATTGATCAGTTTGGCAATGTAGTTATGGGACCTTTTATTGATAAACAAACAGCAGAAAATATGGTAGGTGGCAATCCATCTTACTCTGTTGTTTATAAAGGGTAAGTTGTTTTTGCTGATGAAAAAATTACCTTTTGTGAGAATTTTTTATTGAATTATTTTGAGGAGGAAAAGATATGGTAAGAAATGATATTAAGCCAGATTTGCAGAATATTGAAGATTATTTTAGTAAGCGAAGAGAATTTTATATCCCAAGTTATCAGCGTCCATATGCTTGGCAGGTGGGACAGTGTGAGCAGTTGATTGAGGATATTAAGAATCATCAAGAAAACTTTAGTGCTGATGAACAGGATAACTATTTCTTTGGTGCGGTCTTGATCGCTCAAGAATCTGGGGAAGAGCATGAAATTTCCTTGATTGACGGTCAGCAACGAACAACAACCTTCATGTTATTGCTCAAGGCAGTTTTGTTGAAATTAAAGCAGGAAATCTCACATTTATCAGAAGAGTCTTTGGCAGATGCTAGATTATTGGAAGAGCTTAAGGGCTTAATAGCTAGAACGGTCACTATGCTATATAATTTATCAGATGAGGATGCCTTTAACTATCGTCGTGGTCAACATGATTTACAAGACCATCAAATCAAATATAAAAATGATTCGATTTCTGAACTTTATGCTAGTGATTTGAATAGTATTTTAAGAGGTGAAGACCTGTCAACTATTGAGTATAGCGTGATTAAGATTAAAGGACGACGCAAGGACAATAAATACACCAATTTTTATAAAAACTTCCGTTACTTTTATCATTATTGTCAATCGTTGACCAACACCCAAATTAGGGATTTTGCAACTCATCTACTCTCTCATTGTCAAATTATTACCATTACTAGTTTTAATACGGATCAAGCCATCAATATTTTTAATTCCTTAAATGGTACTGGTCTGCCTCTGACAGCTATTGAAGTTTTGGTGTCTCGAGCAACTGCAGTATCTAAGGATAGACGTGATTTTGAAGCTTCTTGGAAGGACTTGGTTCAACGGGTGGATCAATCATCTTTGGACTTAAATTTGCTCATGACTTATTATATTTTTGTGAAATTAGCTAAAGAGCAAAAAGAAACTAATAACCGAGGGATTCGTGCCTTCTTCAAAAAACGTGCCTATCTTTTGAAAGAAGATCAGATCTTTATCAATGAGTTAAACCAAATTATAAGCAATTGGTCGAGTTTTGAGCAAACCGAATTAGGTCAGATTATGGGAAGATTTTATGGTAATTTTAGACCCTTTGTTTCGTCTTACCTCTTTTATCGCTCGACAGATAGTCGTTACTTGAGTTATTTACTACGTTTGGCTATTCTTTTAGATGTGACAGATTTTTCTTACAGTCACTCTATTTTCAAAGGATTTTTGGAAAAAATCAACCTTAAATATAGCCAAGTTGACACTTATAGTGAGTCTGATTTGATTCAAGAGGTTAAAGACCACATTGCTCATCACTTTACTCCAGAAGATATTAGAAGTCGCCTGTTGGAGAGTGGCCTACCTAAAACGTTGGTTTTTGTTAATGACTACCTTTATAGTCAAGAGCAAGGCTTACCTTTCAAATTAGATGGCTTGGTTGATGTCGAACATATCATGCCTCAGAGTGGTCTAAATCGTGAGTCGATTATGCGAGATGCAGGTTTTGTTGACCAAGATGAATTTTATAGCTATGCGGAAAAATTAGGTAACAAGATTTTATTAGAAGCAGAAATTAACCGTGGTATTGGTGATGCTTGGTTTAGAACCAAAAAAGAAAACGAAGTGACAAGTGGTCAGGGCTACCGTGGTAGTCGTTATCATTTAGCACAGGCTTTATCTGAGTATGCAAAAGATACTTGGGATAAGGAAGATATTGAAAAAGCAACAGAAAAAATCGCTGATCGTTTCATTAATTTCCTGTTTAATTAACCAAATACAACTTCTCAGTTTAAAACTGGGAAGTTTTTTGTGGATGGAAAAGATAGTGTAAATTTATAATGAATTTAACAGCCAATCATTGACAAGGATTTTTCAAAACTTTATAATTATATTATATAACTCATACAAAGGTACGAGATAAGGAGGGATTTTATGTCAAGAAAACATAGAAAAAAAACGTCGAAGAAGAAAAAGTGGGGTCTGGTTAGCTTAGGGCTTTTAGGCCTAATTGGTTTTGCGGGAGTTACCTATTTTAAAAATAGTCAAACTTCTAATGTTGCCTCAGACAATCTTTATAAGATTGCTAATGTTAAAGAAGGATCTTTGGCATCTGCGACCTTGTTATCTGGTACTGTCAAGGCCTTGTCTGAACAGTATGTTTATTACGATGCCAGTAAAGGAACAAGTGCTACTGCTACTGTAGCCGTTGGTGATCAGGTCACAGAAGGTCAGCAGTTGGTGCAGTATGATATTACCAAAGCTCAGACCGACTATGATACGGCTATTCGTAATTTGAATAAGGTTGCTCGTCAGATTGAGTATTTGAGAGCTTATGGTAATCTCCCAACAACCAATACGACCACAGATCCGGAAACGGGTGAAACTTATACGATGACAACACCACCAACCATGCAGGCCACAGCTAGTTATGAGCAGCAACTTCAAGACCTTAATGATGCCTATGCCAATGCCCAAGGAGAGATCAACAAAGCTCAAGCTACCTTGAATGAGTCGGTGATTACCAGTACTGTTTCTGGTACGGTAGTTGCGGTTAATAACAATATTGATCCTGCCTCCAAGACCAGTCAGAGTATTGTTCATGTCACGAGTGAGGGGCAATTGCAGGTAAAAGGAACGCTGACGGAGTATGACTTAGCCAATATTAAGGTTGGTCAAGCTATAAAAATTAAATCTAAGGTTTATAGCGATAAAGAATGGACAGGAACAATTGCTTCGATTTCGAATTACCCCAATCCAACGGAAAGCGGCTCAACCAATTCGACCCCAACTTATAATTACACAGCTGATATTACAAGTGATTTAGGTGACTTAAAGCAAGGCTTTACTGTTTCCGTTGAAGTCATTAACGATAAGAAAGGTTTTGTTGTTCCAATTGGTGCACTTGTCGTTGAGGGAGATAAATCTTATGTTTGGGTTTATGATGAAAATAATGGAACAGTCGCTAAAAAAGAAGTCAGCGTTGGTAATGCTGATGCCCGTTCGCAAGAAATCAATACAGGCTTAGAAGTTGGTCAAGTGGTTGTAACCAATCCAGATAATAAATTAAAAGACGGTCAAGTCTTGGAAAGTGTCGCTTCTGAGGACACAGAAGGCGATGCTCAGGCTGACAGTGAGGGAGGAAGTTCAAGTGAAGGATAGACCGAAAGCCTTGATGACCTTAAAGCAAATCACGAAGTCTTATCGCAGTGGTGAAGAGGAGTTACAAGTACTTAAGGGAATTGATCTAACGGTTTATGAGGGTGAATTTTTAGCGATTATGGGGCCATCTGGTTCGGGTAAATCCACTTTGATGAATATTATTGGTCTTTTAGATGCACCAACAAGTGGTCTTTACCATTTGGCTGATAATGAAGTAGAAGATTTGCCAGAAGTGGAGTTGGCACAGGTCAGAAACGAAGAAATCGGTTTTGTCTTCCAACAATTTTTTCTCTTATCCAAATTAAATGCCCTTGAGAATGTCGAACTTCCCTTGATTTATGCTGGTGTGGGAGCAAGAAAACGACGTGAGCTAGCTGAGCAATTTTTAGAAAAAGTCGAGCTTGCAAATCGCATGTATCACATGCCGTCTGAAATGTCTGGAGGACAAAAGCAACGGGTGGCAATCGCGCGTGCCTTGGTTAACAATCCCTCAATTATCCTAGCTGATGAGCCAACAGGAGCTCTTGATACTAAAACCAGTAATCAAATCATGGAATTATTGACCCAGCTCAATAGAGAAGGCAAGACGATTATCATGGTTACGCATGAGCCAGAAATTGCTGACTATGCAACTAGAAAAATTGTCATTCGTGATGGTGAGATTACAGCCGATACAACAGACAGTGTAAGAATTGAGTAGGGAAGGAGGAGTCAATGCAAAATTGGAAATTTGCCATTAGCTCGATTTTAGGGCATAAAATGCGATCTTTCTTGACCATGTTGGGGGTTATCATTGGTGTGGCTGCTGTGTCAGTGGTTATGGCTATTGGTACAGGTGTGACGAAAAGCATTACCAAACAAGCGTCACAATTTCAACATGATGTTAGCTTGTTTTACCAGAAAAAAGGGGATAATGCTCTCTTTCCAGAAGATGTGTCGCCAACTATCAAACCCCCTTTGATTCGAGAAGAGTGGCTAGAACAAATTGTTCGAGAAATTCCTGGAATCAGTGGTTATTATGCGACAAATACGACAACAGAAGCTATCTCTTATCAGAATAAGAAATCTAATAAGGTAACTTTAACAGGAGTCACTAGCACTTATTTTGGGATAAAGAAATATAAGATTTTAGCTGGTCGCCAACTGGGCGCCTCAGACTACAGTCAGTTTTCTCGCTTAATTATGATTGATAAGGTCTTGGCAAAAAAATTATTTTCTTCGTATGAAGAAGCTCTTAATCAAACAGTTGATGTTGGCAATAAGCAATACCGAGTGGTCGGTGTTTATAAAGATCCCGCATCAGGTTCAGCCAGTTATGGAGCGACTTCAGAAGGAAATGCTATCTTAGCCAACACGCAACTAGCCGCAGAATTTAATGTTGATGAGATTGGTGCAGTTAATTTTTATGTGCCAGATGTCTTACAGGCTAGTGAGCTAGGAACTCAGGCTGCTAAGCGTTTAACCGAGTTATCTGATGCCAAAGAAGGTGAGTTTACCATGTTTGATATTTCTCAAATGTTAGCATCAATCAAACAGCAAGTTGGCACCATGACCATGTTTATTGGTTTTATTGGTGGAATTTCTCTTTTTGTTGGAGGAATTGGTGTCATGAATATCATGTTGGTATCCGTAACTGAAAGAACGCGAGAGATTGGTCTTCGCAAGGCTTTGGGAGCAACTCGCCGTAATATTTTGGTCCAATTTTTAATTGAATCTGTCGTATTGACGATTTTAGGTGGTTTCATTGGATTGATTATTGCTTATTTGTTTACTTATGCCTTGGGCAATATTGAAGGACTGGTTGCTAATCTTGGTAAGCCAGAAATATCCTTGGCTACTGTTTTTGTTAGCATTGCCTTTTCTGCCATGGTGGGAATCATTTTTGGTGTTTTACCAGCCAATAAGGCAAGTAAGTTGGATCCAATTGAAGCCTTGAGATATGAGTAGCAAGTTTAGTTTGATAGTTTAGATAATGTATATCAAAAAGTCCTTAACAAATTTGTTAAGGACTTTATTTTTATTTGATGAAAAAGGGGTTGAAACTTTTTTCATGACCAATAGTTGTACTCCAACCATGACCTGGATAGACAGCGTAATGGTTAGGTAGAGTAAAAAGCTGGGTGGTTATACTAGTGATGAGCTGGTCAAAATCACTGGTCGGTAAATCGGTTCGACCGATAGACTCTTTGAAAAGGGCATCGCCAGAAAAGACGATTTCTTCTTTTGGAAAAACAAAAGAGACCCCACCATGAGAATGACCAGGCGTTTCAAGAACATAAAAATGAAAATCGCTTAGGTCATAGGCCTGTTCATAATCAAAATAATAATCAGCAGGCTTAATCATAACATCCGCCATATCATCATGACGACTAAGGCCTGAAAGATTTTGATGAGGTGTATAAAGCCAACTTGCTTCTTTTTCTGACACATAGACAGGCGGTTGGTTGAAATTTTCTCGAACCACATCAACCCCCATGATGTGATCATAGTGGGCATGTGTGAGTAGGATGGCAGCAACGGGTTTGTTGATTTCTCTTAATTTTTGACAGATGAAGTCTGTATCACTACCAGGATCAATAATAAGACAAGCCTTGTCATTGACTAAATAATAGGTGTTTTCACGCGCAAAAGTATTAACTGTTTTTATAATTTTCATACATCTAGTCTATCAAAAAAAGCTCAATTTGGCGATTAAAAATGATATAATAGAGGCACTATGAAAGTGAATAAGCTGCGCAAGTACGCCGTTGTTGATTTAGAAGCAACTGGAACGGCGATTGATTCTTCCATTATCCAAGTGGGGATTGTCATTATTGAAAACGGACAAATCACAGAAACCTTTGAAACAGATGTTAATCCTCATCAACCCTTGGACGAACATATTATTAGTTTGACAGGCATTACAGATGAGCAGTTGTCAGTTGCTCCAGAATTTTCGCAAGTAGCTAGTCGTATTTATGAGTTGATTAAGGATGCTATTTTTGTTGCTCATAATGTTAAATTCGATGCCAATCTATTAACAGAGCAACTCTTTTGGGAAGGGTATGAACTTCGTCAACCACGAGTTGATACGGTCGAATTAAGTCAAGTTTTTTTTCCAACCTTGGAAAAATATTCTCTTGCCCAGTTAGCCAGTGCTTTGGAGGTTAGGCTTAATCAAGCACATACGGCGATTGCAGATGCACAAGCAACGGCAGAAATTTTTTTAATGCTGCAAGAAAAGATTAGACAACTTCCCCAACAGACCTTGCAGGTCTTAAAGACTTTTTCACATCATCTCCTTTATGAAAGTCATCTCATTATTGATGAAATTTTGGAAGAGAAGATGAGAGAAGATGATCTTGATCAGTATGAGTTGGTTGAACATCTGATGTTGAAAAAAAGCCTACCTCTAGCTAAGGAAAAAGAGTTGGCTAGAAATTTTACTGATAATCTAAAGACTTTGGGCTTAGATGTTAGACCGAAGCAAGAAGCATTTGCTCAATTGATTGAGCAGGGCTTGGCATTGCCAGAGCCAAGTTTGATTCAAGCTCCAACTGGAATCGGAAAAAGTTTAGGGTATCTTCTTCCCTTGCTTAGTCAAGGTTTCAAAGAGCAACTGGTTGTTGCCGTACCCACCAAGACGTTACAAGATCAACTTTATTATCAAGAGGCAGCATGGCTAAGAAACTGTTTTAACCTAAGTAGTCAGAGCATCAAGGCTGCTAGAAATTATATTAAACTGGAATACTTCCAAAAGAGTCTGGAAACTCCTGAGAGCAACCGTTTATTGAATCGTTATAAAATGCGTGTGCTCGTTTGGTTGGCTGAAACGCAAACGGGAGATTTAGATGAAATTAGACAGCAACAAGGGATGGAGTCATTTTTTGAAGCCTTACGACATGATGGGCGTTTAGATGTGTACTCACCTTTTTATGAAATGGATTTTTGGCGACGTGCTCAAGAAAAAGCTAAAACTAGTCGTCTTTTGATAACCAATCATGCTTATTTGTTAGAAGAAAGTAAAGAGCGTCAGAATTTTATCACGAACAAGGTGCTGGTGATTGATGAAGCACAGGCCATGTTGGCAACTTTGGAGGCACAAACTCATCAGCGTCTAAATTTAACTCAATTGCTGAGTCAAATCAAGTTGTTATTAGACGAAATAACTAATCATTTGCAACAACGCTTATTAGAAAGTCTGCAATTCGAACTGGAACAAGTGGTTAATGGCAACGAGTCATACTGCCAAGAGCAGTTGGAACTACGTTTGCCTAAGCTACGTCAAGATCTGTCTGAATTGGATCTTGTTGCATTACAACCTTTGGCTAAAGCCTTATCAGAAGATTTTCCATTGGTTTGGCTAGAAAAAGATGAACTAAATGAGCCAGACCAAATCATACTCCATAGTAGCCAGAAAGAGCTGGTTCGACTAACTGAACTTATCAAACCAAAGAAACTTTATTTAATTTCATCCAGTTTGCAGATTAGTCAGGAGGTTAATCTAGCCGACCTGTTACAACTAGAAAGTTATCACTTTGAGCGTTTGCCTAGTGAACGAACAACAACACAACACATCTATTTGCCAAGAGATTTACCAGATATTCGTTCCTTATCACAGGAACAATACGCCCTATTTTTAGCTGAAAAATTGGTCCAGTTAGTTCAACTTGATTACCCTATTCTAGCCTTGTTTACCTCAAAAAAAATGATGTTGAAGGTTTCTGACTTATTAGACGAAGTTGAAGTTAATCATCTTTGTCAATATAAGAATGGTCAACCTTTTGGCTTGAAAAAACGTTTTGACCGTGAAAAAAATGGGCTATTGTTAGGAACGGGAACCTTTTGGGAAGGGGTAGATTTTAAAGAACAAGACCGCTTATTAACGATCATTACGCAATTGCCTTTTGAGAACCCTAAGGATTGTTTTAGTCAAAAAATTTATCGAGAGTTGGAACAAAAGGGACAAAATCCTTTTATGAGTTATACGCTACCTATGATGCTCTTGCGTTTAATTCAGGCCTTTGGTCGTTCCCAACGCCGTCCTGAGCAAAAGTCAGCTATTTTGATTTTAGATCAACGATTGTTAAGTCGTTCTTATAGTTCTACTATCTTGGATTATTTAGAAGATAATTTTCAACTGGAGCAGGGAAATTTCATAAAAATTCTGCCAGTAATTGCAGAATTTTTGATATAATAGAATGAGTATCAATCATAAAAAAGAAAGGAAAACTATGGACAGAACGATTCCCTTATATAAACAGTATCTTTTTGGTTTTGTTTTGTTATTGTTTTCCTTGTTTTTTGCAGTGATGATTATGGCTTATTGGGCTATGCGTCCTCATTTGCTAGCTAGTCAGCAAGCAAGACAAGTGGCCCAAGAAGTTGCCCAATTAAAGCAGACGAATCAGGTAGAGCGTTACAGTGGTGAAATGACCTATTACACTATTTATGGTCAAACTCAAGATGACCAAGAGGTCATTGTTACAATTAACCAAGAAACTGGTCAGGTTTATATGGTGCCACAAAGTACAGGCTTGAGTAAGGAAGAGGCAGTAGCCAAGGCTCAAGACTATGGTGCAGGTACTATTGATAAAGCAGTATTTGGTCGTTATCAAGAACGGTCAATCTGGGAAGTTAAGTCAGACAAAGCCTACTATCTGATTGATTTTACTTCAGGTGAGTTAGTGAAAAAGGAGGGCTTATGAGCAAATTAGCCAAGCGAATCCAAGCCATGCAAGAAAGTGCCACCTTAGCTACTGGTGCTAGGGCACAGGCTTTGAAAGCACAGGGCAAGGATATTATTGACTTGACACTAGGACAACCTGATTTTCCAACGCCTAAAAATATTGGTAAACAAGCTATTGACAGTATTTTAAGCGGTCAAGCGAGCTACTATACCGTAGCCAGTGGTTTACCAGATTTGAAATCTGCTATTGCAAGCTACATGAAACATTATTATGGTTATGAGGTGTCGCCAAAGGAAATTGTAGCCGCTACTGGAGCTAAATTTATCCTATATGCCTTTTTTATGGCTGTATTGGATGAGGGCGATGAAGTACTTATTCCTACACCTTACTGGGTATCTTATGCTGAGCAGGTCGTCTTGGCTCAAGGTCAGCCCATTTTTGTTGAAACTAATGAAACCAATCAGTTTAAGGTTACGGTAGCTGATTTGGAACAGATGGTCAGTTCGCGGACGAAAGTTTTGCTGTTAAATACACCATCCAATCCAACGGGAATGGTTTATAGTCGTGAAGAGTTATTGGCTATTGGTCGTTGGGCGGTGGAGCGAGATGTTTTAATTTTAGCTGATGATATCTATGGGCGCTTGGTTTATAATGAAACAGAGTTTGTTCCGATTTCCAGTTTATCTGAAGCCATTCGGCAACAAACTGTCGTGGTCAATGGGGTGTCTAAGACCTATGCCATGACAGGTTGGCGAGTTGGTTTTGCAGTTGGAAATGCAGCCATTATTTCTGCTATGAGTAAGTTCATCAGTCAAACCACATCTAATTTGACCACAGTGGCTCAATATGCAGCCATTGAAGCTCTAACTGGTCCACAAGATGAGGTTGAAAAGATGCGTCAAGCTTTTGAAGAGCGTCTAAATACCATTTATCCACTTATCCAAGAGATTCCAGGTTTTAGTTTAATTAAACCTCAAGGTGCCTTTTATCTTTTTATCAATTTCAGTGAAGCCATGAAACTAAAAGGCTATGAGCAAGTTGTTGATTTTACCAATGATTTACTGGAAAAAACAGGTGTGGCCCTTGTTGCAGGTGAAGGATTTGGTGCACCAAATCATATTCGTCTAAGTTATGCGACAGACTTAAAGAGTTTAACAGAAGCCGCTAAACGCATTAAGTCTTTTATGGAAAATTAAAATAGAAAGAAAAGAAAAATGATGTCAAAAGATTATGTTGCAATTATTGATGTGAAAGATCATGTTGGTCAGGAAGTGACCATCGGTGCATGGGTAGCTAACAAGTCAGGTAAAGGAAAATTAGCCTTTTTGCAATTACGAGATGGCACAGCCTTTTTCCAAGCTGTTGCTTTTAAGCCTAATTTTATTGAAAAATATGGTGAAGAAGACGGAACAGCCAAGTTTGACGTGATTAAACGTCTTAGCCAAGAAACATCTGTTTTGGTAACAGGTATCGTTAAAGAAGATGAACGCTCAAAATTTGGTTATGAACTTGATGTGACTGACTTGGAAGTAGTTGGAGAAAGTGTGGATTACCCAATTACACCAAAAGAACATGGAACAGATTTCTTGATGGATCACCGTCATTTGTGGTTACGTTCACGTCGTCAAATGGCTATCATGCAAATCCGTAATGCTATTATTTATGCGACTTATGAATTTTTTGACCAAAATGGCTTTGTCAAATTTGATAGCCCAATCTTATCAGGAAATGCAGCTGAAAATACGACAGAACTGTTTGAAACAGACTACTTTGGCAATCCAGCCTTTCTAAGTCAATCAGGTCAGCTTTATCTAGAAGCAGGGGTTATGGCCTTGGGTCGAGTCTTTGACTTTGGTCCAGTTTTCCGTGCTGAAAAATCTAAGACACGTCGTCATTTGACTGAATTTTGGATGATGGATGCAGAGTATGCTTTCATGAGTCATGAGCAGTCACTTGATTTACAAGAAGCTTATGTTAAAGCCTTGATTCAAGGGGTATTAGACCGTGCACCTCAAGCCTTAGAAATTCTAGAACGTGATGTTGAAGCGCTTAAACGTTATATTGCAGAGCCATTTAAGCGTGTGTCTTATGACGATGCTATCAGTCTTTTACAAGAGCATGAGGCGGACGAAGATACAGATTATGAACACATAGAGCATGGCGATGATTTTGGTTCACCACATGAAACGTGGATTTCTAACTACTTTGGTGTGCCGACTTTTGTGGTCAACTACCCAGCTAGCTTTAAGGCCTTCTATATGAAACCAGTTCCAGACAATCCAGAGCGTGTCTTGTGTGCGGATTTGTTGGCACCAGAAGGCTACGGTGAAATCATTGGTGGTTCGGTTCGTGAAGATGATTACCAAAAATTATATGACAAGATTGTAGCAGAAGGACTAGATCCTAAGGATTATGCTTTCTATCTTGATTTGCGTAAATATGGATCAGTTCCTCATGCAGGTTTTGGTCTAGGCTTGGAGCGTATGGTGACCTTTGTGGCAGGAACGAAACATATCCGTGAAGCCATTCCATTCCCACGCATGTTACACCGTTTGAAACCATAAAAAGATCGCTTCGGCGATTTTTTTCGTTGCTTGTCGTCGGATATTCTTGATTTATGCTATAATGTAGAAAAGATAAGGAAAGGAGTGTTGTCATGAATAAAGGCCTTGATTTAGTGATTGTGACAGGAATGAGTGGTGCAGGTAAAACCGTAGCTATCCAATCCTTCGAAGATCGTGGCTACTTTACCATTGATAATATGCCACCGGCCTTGGTCCCAAAATTTTTAGAGTTAATTCAACAGACTGATGATTACCAGTCTGTCGCCTTGGTCATTGATATGCGTAGTCGTCTTTTTTTCAAGGAGATGAGCCAAATTTTAGACCAGCTAGAAAGGAATGCTCAGTTAGCTGTCAAAATCCTATTCTTAGATGCAACAGATAGTGAATTAGTTGCTCGTTATAAGGAAACGAGACGTAGTCATCCCTTGGCAGCAGATGGCAGAGTCTTAGATGGGATTAGCCGTGAACGTGAGCTGCTAGCTCCCTTGAAAAATCTGAGTCAACATGTTGTTGATACTACCGAATTAACTCCTCGTCAATTACGCCAAACCATCCTCGATCAATTTTGCCAATGGGATGATCAATCTGGTTTTCGTATTGAAGTGATGAGTTTTGGTTTTAAGTATGGACTGCCTTTGGATGCAGACTTGGTTTTTGATGTTCGCTTTTTGCCCAATCCTTATTATCAACAATCCTTACGCGAGCAGACTGGCTTGGATAAGGCGGTGTTTGATTATGTGATGACGCAACCCCAGTCCGAGCAATTTTACCAGCATTTACTGGCAATGCTAGAGCCAATTTTACCGTCTTACAAGGCAGAAGGCAAGTCAATTTTGACACTGGCTATTGGTTGCACAGGTGGTCAGCATCGCAGTGTGGCTTTTGCTCATAGATTATCTCAAGATTTGTCGAAAAATTGGTTGGTTAATGAAAATCATCGTGACTGTGAACGACGTAAGGAAACGGTGAATCGCTCATGAGAAAACCCAAAGTAACCGTTATTGGTGGTGGAACAGGCATTCCAGTTATTTTGAGTAGCCTTCGCCATGAAGATGTTGATATTACAGCTATTGTGACTGTTGCTGATGATGGCAGCTCATCAGGGCAACTGCGTTCAGCCATGAAAATTTCACCACCTGGCGATCTTCGCAATGTTTTAGTGGCAATGAGTGACATGCCCAAATTTTACGAGCAAATCTTCCAGTATCGTTTTCAAGAAAATGATGGGCCCTTGGCAGGTCATCCCTTGGGTAATTTGATTATAGCAGGTCTGTCAGAGATGCAGGGGTCAACCTATAAGGCTATGCAAATCTTGACCCAGTTTTTCCATACAACAGGTAAGATTTATCCTGCTAGTGACCAGCCCTTGACCCTACATGCAGTTTTTCAAGATGGACACGAAGTGGTGGGAGAGAGTAGCATTTCAGATTATCAAGGCATGATTGATCATGTTTTTGTCACTAATACTTATAATGATGACACACCAAAAGCCAGCGATCAGGTGGTTAAGGCTATTATGGAGAGTGACTTGATTGTCTTAGGCCCTGGTTCACTCTTTACCTCGATTTTGCCAAATCTCGTGATTCCAGAAATCCGTGAAGCACTTTTGGTGACACAAGCAGAAGTTGCTTATGTTTGCAATATCATGACCCAGTATGGTGAAACGGAGCATTTCAAAGATAGTGACCATGTTGCCGTCTTGAATCGGCACTTGGGACAAGATATTATTGATACCGTCTTGGTTAATGTCAAGCCTGTTCCTAGTGGCTACATGAATAGCCATGCCTTTGATGAATACTTGGTGCAAGTGGAGCATGATTTGACAGGCTTACAAAAACTAACCAAACGAGTGGTCGCCTCTAACTTTCTTCGTTTGAAAAATGGCGGAGCTTTTCATGATGGCAATCGAGTTGTGGCAGAATTGATGCAGTTAATTAAAGGAAGACAAGATGAGTTTCACCACAAGAATTAAAGAAGAAGTTTTAGGACTTCCCCAACCCGATAAGGCACAACTAGCAGCACTTGTAAAAATGTCTGGTAATCTAAGTTTAACTGCTGACGGTCTAACTCTTTCAATCATGACTGAAAATGCTAAAATTGCTCGTCATATTTATGAACAGTTAGTGGCTTATTACCACATTGAGCCAGAAGTTTCCCATCATCAAAAAACCAATTTGAAAAAAAATCGTGTCTATTTGGTGGTGGTGAGTCAGGATGTGTCACAGATTCTAGCTGATTTACAATTAGCCGATGCTTTTTTTGGTCTGGCAACTGGTATTGAAAAACGTGTCTTATCTGATGATGATGTGGGACGTGACTATCTCCGCGGGGCTTTTCTAGCCACAGGAACGGTAAGGGATCCAGAATCTGGTAAGTATCAACTTGAAATATTTTCGGTTTATTTGGATCATGCCCAAGACCTAGCCAAGCTCATGCGTAAATTTATGCTAGATGCCAAGGTCTTGGAACATAAAAATGGTGCGATTACTTATTTACAAAAAGCAGAGGACATTATGGATTTTCTGATTGTGATTAAGGCCATGGAAGCTTGGAGCAGTTTTGAGGAAATTAAACTGTTACGAGAAACACGCAATGACCTTAACCGTGCCAACAATGCTGAAACAGCTAATATCGCTAAAACCATCACAGCCAGCATGAAAACCATTAACAATATCATTAAAATTATGGATAATCTTGGTCTGGAAAATTTGCCCTTGGAATTGCAACAAATTGCTCAAGTAAGAGTGGCTCATCCTGATTACTCTATTCAACAGATAGCCGATAGTTTGGATTTTCCCTTGACCAAAAGTGGTGTCAATCATAGACTACGTAAGCTCAATAAGCTGGCAGAAGAGTTATAACTAAGAAAACTAGCCAATAATTTGACTAGTTTTTTTATTTTTCTTGAAAAATTTACAAAAGATGATATACTTAACTGGTTAATCAATTAAGGAGAATACCATGAAACACCTCTATCAATTTTGTATCTTATTGAGTTTCTTTCTAATGAGCCTAGGTTTTAGAAGTTATTCAGTTTTGGCAGAAACTCAGCCTATTAAAGTGATGACCACTTTCTATCCGATTTATACCTTTACCAAGGCAGTTGTTGGTAACACAGGAGATGTGACCATGTTGATTGGACCTGGGATGGAAATTCATGACTTTGAACCCTCAACGAAAACCATGATAGAGTTGGAAAAAACAGATGATTTTATCTATCTTGATCCAAGTATGGAAACTTGGGTGGCTCAGTTAGAAAAAACCAATAGTAGCAGAAAAACTAATATGATTAAGGCTAGTGGTGAGATGATATTAGCGACTAGTCAAGAAAGTCCAGAAGAACATCAAAAAGAAGAGCATGTTCATGAAGTTGATCCACATCTTTGGCTGTCACCACGTCGAGCGATTCAATTGGTCGAAAACATCAAAGACAGTTTAGTCAAGGCACATCCTGATTTAGCTTCTCAATTTGAACAAAATGCAGCCCAGTATTTGAAACAGTTGAAAGAACTGGATAAAGACTATCAAGTGGCTTTTTCACAAGCCAAACAGAAAAGCTTTGTCACTCAGCATGCCGCTTTTACTTATTTAGCTTTGGATTATCAGCTGCAACAAATTGCCATAACAGGCATCTCAGCAGATATAGAACCAAGTGCTAAACACCTGATCCAACTCATCGACTATGTCAAAAAATATGAAATTAAGTATATTTATTTTGAAAAAAGTGCCTCAAAAAATCTAGCTAGAACACTCGCCAGTGAAGCCAATCTTAATATTGCTGTACTTAACCCCTTGGAAAGCCTAACCCAAGAAGAAATCAAGAAAGGCCAAGATTACTTCTCTGTCATGCGAGCCAATCTTAAAGCCCTTCGTTTAACAACGGATCGTGCAAGTAAAACTGTTGAGGATGAAAAGGACTAATGAAATAAATGATGAGATAGCTATTTTAAGAAGATTATCTTCTTAAAATGGCTTTTTGTATAACAAAAAACTCCTTCTCGATAAATCGAAAAGGAGTTAAGTTCAAACCTAGTTTGATATGGTTTCTTATTTGAGACCGTATTTTTTGTTGAAACGATCCACACGTCCATCTGCTTGAGTGAATTTTTGACGACCAGTGTAGAATGGATGAGAATCAGATGAAATCTCAACACGGATAAGTGGGTAAGTTTCACCTTCAAATTCAACTGTTTCTTTTGAAGATTTTGTTGAACCACTTAGGAACTGGTAACCAGTAGTAGTGTCAAGGAATACAACCGGACGGTATTCTGGATGGATGTCTTTTTTCATGTTAAAAAATTCCTTTCTGCCATAGCTTTTTTAAGCCATAGTTTATTAACCATTTCATTCTACCACATTATTTTTTTTTGTCAAGATTTTTGCTGAGATTTATTGAAAAAGTTCTTGCAACTCACGATAGATTTGCTGGTTTTCTTCGACTGAGGCTGAATTAGCTCCGCTAGCAAGGGGATGTCCACCACCGTCATGTTTTTTTGCTACTTGATTGATGACTTTTTCCTTGCTACGCAAGCGAACGCGGTAATGTCCTTCTGGCTGTTCGACAAAAATCGCCCAGGTCTGCACGCTATCAATTTTACCAGGGCTCCCCACGATAGCTGCGGTATCAGCGTCAGTCACACCAAACTGAGCTAATCGTTCTTGGGTGAGAGTGACACAGGCAACACCATGTTCATCAATTTCTAGATTTTCAAACATATAGCCTTGTAGCTTGGCAATTTTCAAAGAAAAACTATCCATCTGTCGTGCTAGAGCAGAAAAGTCAAAGGAGAATTGTCTTAGATAGGCGGCGATTTCCAAGGTCCTACTGCTAGTAGCAGGGTAAAGAAAGCGTCCAGTATCGCCTATGATACCAGCATAGAGCAGATAAGCAGCACGATCAGACATTTTCCAGTTGGCAGCTAGGGCAAGTTCAGTGATTATTTCACTGGCAGAAGAAGCTTGGGTATTGACATAGACTAAATCACCGTAGGGTTCATCATTAGGATGATGGTCGATTTTGATGAGATAATCTCCCTTTTGATAACGGTCATCATCAATACGAGCCGTATTGGCAGTATCGGTGACAATGACCAAGGCATGTTGATAATCTTTATCTTCAACCTTGTCCATTTGTGCCAACCACACCAAGTTAGGTACATCAAGACCTGTCGTCAAAACAGTCTTGTTTGGATAATTATGCTTAATCAGTTCAGCTAATCCCACTTGACTACCTAGAGCATCGGGATCAGGACGCTGATGACGATGAATAATAATGGTTGAGTAGGTTTTGATTTTTTCTAAGATATTTGTCATCACAATGATACTTTCTTTATTTTTTATCCATTATATCACGGAATTAAAGAAAGTGACAATGTGTTGAAAGGTTCATTAGAAGCAAGATTAGAAGATAAATTTAAAATTTATAGATGGTTTTGCTTGTGCCCTAGTCAAAGATGAAACTGGAAAAGAAGTCCTGCAAGCACGCGTTAATAGTAATGGTGAATTAGAATTTAGTGATTCTATTGATTCGGTTAAAACAAAAAATTGGAAAGTAGTAGCAACCTATTATTTTGACTCTCTTGAAGAATATAACTTTGAAGAATAAATCGTTTAGCCTAAATAAATGGTTTGTTCCCTTCGTTGAAATATGATATAATAAATAACATATTTTTAGGAGGATAAAATGGCTTTAGCTAAGATAGTGTATGCTAGCATGACTGGCAATACAGAAGAAATTGCAGATATTGTTGCTGATAAGTTAAAAGACTTGGGACATGTTGTTGATATTGATGAATGCACAGCAGTTGATGCGAGTGATTTTGAAGATGCAGACATCATGGTAGTGGCAAGTTATACTTATGGCGACGGAGAATTACCTGATGAAATCGTTGATTTTTACGAAGATTTGCAAGAACTTGATTTGACAGGGAAAATTTATGGCGTCGTTGGGTCAGGAGATACCTTCTACGATGAATTTTGTAAAGCTGTCGATGATTTTGAAGAAGCTTTTGCTCAAACGGGGGCAACCAAAGGAGCTGATTCGGTCAAGGTAGATTTGGCTGCTGAAGATACAGATATTGAAAAACTAGAAAACTTTGCTCAGCTTTTGTCTGAACAGTTGGCATAAGAGAAATCAAAAGTAATCTGGCTCAAAGGAGTGAGGTTACTTTTTACTTAGATTAAACATGAAACATACTAAACAATTATTACTGGCAATTTTTACTTTAGCTGCTTTAGCAAGTTTACTCCGCTATTTTTTGAATCAGTGGCTGGTATCTGATTGGACTAACTTGTTAATTAACATTTTTGGTGTCTTTTCTCTAGTAGTGAGTTTGGAAGGTTATTTCTTGGCCAAAAAGATAGACCCTTTGTTGATTAAAGCTTTACAAATTGGTTTTTTTGGTGGTTTAACCACCATGGCAAGTCCCTTTTTAGTCATTTATGATCAATTCCAACAAGGTCAATACGGACAGATGATTTTAATTTGGACAGTGCATATTTTTGGTGGCTTACTAACTTGTTATTTAGGTCGCTATGTCGTTAGAAAATGGTGGGAAAATTGATGTTACTTGTAGGCATTGCTGTCTTTGCAGGACTTGGGGCGATGGGGCGTTATTATTTGTCTAGTCTTAATCAAAAAGTTAATTTGCCACTTGGTACCCTTTTGGCGAATTTACTAGCGACTTTTGTTTTAGTTTATGCCAGTAAGCAGTTGTCATCTGTCAGTTACTTACCCATGTTAACAGTTGGCTTGGTCGGTGGTTTAGGGACTTATTCAAGTGTTCAGGTAGAGTTATTGAATAGATCGGACCATCACAAGCAAGTGATCACTTATTTTTTGTTAACTTATCTAGGGGGATTGCTGATGATTTTTTTAGGATTTTCCCTGTAAAATTCTTGACAAATGAAGTAATAGTTTGATAGAATAATCAGCGTATGTAATGGACATACAAAAAACGGCTAATCCGCTGGGACAAGCACCTAATGATTAGCAAGAGAAGGAGAATAAATTAAATGAATCCATTAATTCAAAGTTTGACAGAAGGTCAACTTCGTTCAGATATCCCATCATTCCGTCCTGGTGACACTGTTCGTGTTCACGCTAAGGTTGTTGAGGGAAGCCGTGAGCGTATCCAGCTTTTTGAAGGTGTGGTTATCTCACGTAAAGGTCAAGGTATCTCAGAAATGTACACTGTCCGCAAGATTTCAAGCGGTATCGGTGTTGAGCGTACTTTCCCACTTCACACACCACGTGTTGATAAGATTGAAGTCGTACGTTACGGTAAAGTACGTCGTGCTAAACTTTACTACCTACGCGCATTGCAAGGTAAAGCGGCACGTATCAAAGAAATTCGTCGTTAATCAGAGTTTCTTCCTGATAAAATCTGCTCTTGTGGCAGATTTTTTACTTAGTCCTCTTAGTTAAATGGAGATAACAACTCCCTCCTAAGGAGTCGTTGCAGGTTCGATTCCTGCAGGGGACATGATAGAAGTTGAAAATAAAAAATAGCTTAAATCAATCATTGAAAAATAGCATGGCATGATTTAATCTATTTTTTATTGTTTTTTGACGAGTTTATTATTCTATTGTTTTAAACTATTGAGATATGAGGACTTATTGTGAGAAAAAAACCTTCGCTGGATAGTCGTATTGACTATTCCTTGTTATTGCCCGTCTTTTGTTTGTTGTTAATTGGTCTGTTATCCGTTTATGTGGCCACGAATACAGATTATCCTCAAATGGTTTGGTTCATGCTGGGGCAACAATTGATTTGGGTTCTTTTAGGCTGTGTCATTGGTTTTATTGTGATGTTTTTTAGTACCAGTTTCCTCTGGAAAGGAACACCTTGGTTTTATCTCTTGGGTCTGAGTCTTATGGTTTTACCTTTGATTTTTTTCAGTCCTCGTTTGGTTGAAGCTACCGGAGCTAAAAACTGGGTTAGCATCGGATCGATCACGCTTTTTCAACCGTCGGAGTTCATGAAGATTGCCTACATTTTGGCCCTCTCTCGATTGACCGTATGGTTCAATCAAAAACGCTCCAAAGAAACCTTTAAGGAAGACCTGATTTTATTAGGTTACTATACCTTATTAACCCTGCCAGTTTTAGTCTTATTAGGTTTTCAAAAAGATTTAGGGACAGCCATTGTTTTTCTAGCCATTTTACTTGGTTTAGTTGTTTTATCAGGAATTTCTTGGAAAATTCTTGGTGCCATCTTTGCTTTCTTGTTGGCTATTTTTGCTCTTTTTCTGACCATCTTTTCGTTTGAAGCGGGTCGTGAATGGCTTTATCGTTTGGGGATAGGCACCTACCAAATCAACCGTATTTCTGCCTGGCTTAACCCCTTTGATTATGCTCAAGATATTGCTTATCAACAAACGCAAGGCATGATTGCGATTGGTACAGGCGGCTTAACTGGTAAGGGATTTAATGTGCTTGACTTAGCTGTTCCCGTTCGTGAAAGTGATATGATTTTTACAGTGATTGCTGAGAATTTCGGTTTTATTGGCTCGGTTCTGGTTTTGGGCTTATATCTCTTGTTGATTTATCGGATGATTCGGATTACATTTTTATCAAACAATGTTTTTTATACCTATATTGCCACAGGCTTTATCATGATGATTCTCTTTCATATTTTTGAAAATATCGGAGCCAGTCTAGGTATTCTCCCCTTAACGGGAATTCCACTTCCTTTCATTTCACAGGGGGGAAGTTCCATGATTAGTAATCTCATCGGTGTTGGTCTTGTTCTATCCATGTCTTATCAAAATCAATTATTGACGGAAAAAGAAATTGCCAAGCGATTCCGTCGTTCTAACAAGTATTAGACTTGACTATCAATAATAACATCGGTTTATTTGGTGGAAGATTGCTTTTTTGTCGAAAAATAGCTATACTTTCATCAAATAAACTTATTTTTTTGGAGAAGAAAATGCAACATTCAAGCTGGCATGACTTAATCAAGGCAGAATTGCCTAGTGGCTACTATCAAAAAATCAATTACTTTATGGATAAGGTTTATCAAGAAGGAATTGTCTATCCTCCTAGGGACAAGGTCTTCCATGCCATTCAAGTCACTGCTTATGAAGAGGTTAAGGTGGTGATTTTAGGTCAGGATCCTTATCATGGCCCAAATCAAGCACAGGGGTTGTCTTTTTCTGTGCCAGATAGTCTGCCTGCCCCTCCTTCTTTGCAAAATATCCTCAAAGAACTAGCTGATGACCTAGGACAACGCAACAGTCATGACTTAACCAGTTGGGCTAAGCAAGGCGTTTTGCTCCTCAATGCTTGTTTAACGGTTCCCCAACATCAAGCCAACGGCCATGCGGGTCAAATTTGGGAACCATTCACAGACGCCATCATCAAGGTCATTAATCAAAAAACAAGCCCAGTCGTTTTTATCCTTTGGGGGTCTTATGCTAGACGAAAGAAAAATCTAATCAGTAATCCCAAACATCTAGTGTTAGAATCAGCTCACCCAAGCCCTTTATCAGCCTATCGCGGTTTTTTTGGCTCACGTCCTTTTTCTAAAACCAACGATTTTTTAAACCAACAGAACCTATCAACAATTGATTGGTTAAAATAAAGGTAAAACGATTTGTTTTTAATTGACAAGCTATGTTTGTTTTTGGTATGATGAAAGCGTATTAAGATTTATAAGAGGTGATTGTGATGGATAAAAAGCGAATGATTCCCTTGTTGTCAACGTTAGTTCTTTCCGCAGCCTTGGTTGCTAATAAAACCTACGCAGAAGAAGTGACTCCTGTGATGCCAGAAGAACCAGTAGCCAGTGCGGCAACGGAACAAGTGGTAGTAGAAGAAAGTCAAGTAACAGAGAGTTCAAACCAAACATCTGAAATTGAAACAGAAATGACAAGTTCAGATTCTGAAGAAAGTTCTCAAGAAGTAGCTGATACGACAGAGCCTGTGTCAGAATCTCCAGAGATGATGACAACGAGTCTGGATGAAATGGCTCAAGAAGAAATGATGGCAACAACAGCCACGTCAGAACCAACACAAGATGTGACCATTCTTCATACTAATGACATGCATGGTAACATGGAAGAAGGTCGTGGTGTGCTTGGTATGGCTAAGCTAGCAGCCGTGGTTGAAGAGTACCGTGAACAAGGGCCAACTCTACTTTTAGATGGTGGTGATGCCCTACAAGGAATGCCAATCACAAATAGCACGCAAGGTGAAGAAATGGTTGCTCTGATGAATCAGATTGGCTATGATGCGATGACTGTCGGAAACCATGAGTTTGATTTTGGTTTAGATCAGTTGAAGCGTTTCAAAGAACTATTGACCTTCCCAATCATTAGTGCCAATATCTATGTAGATGGTGTCCGTCTGATGCAACCTTATACCATTGTCGATAAGGACGAAACCGTTGCTGGTGATGAATTTGTCGTGATCGGTCTAACCACACCAGAAGCAACGACTAAGACGCACCCACGTAATATTCCAGGTGTCACATTCACAGAACCGATTGCCGAAGTAGAAAAAGTCATTGCTGAAGTAGAGGCTCGTGCTCAGGCTGAGGGTAAAGAATATAAAAATTATGTTGTTCTTTCACACTTGGGAATTGATCAAACAACCTTAGAACAATGGCAAGGCGGTAAGTTGGCAGAAGCCTTTTCACAAAGTAAATTGCTAGAAGGCAAGCGTTTAATTGTTGTTGACGGGCATTCTCATACATTAGCAACGGCTAATTATGGTGACAATGTTGTCTATGGCCAAACAGGAAATTACCTCAATAATATTGGGAAAATCACGATTTCACCAGATAAGATGACAGCAACGTCTTTGTCTTATAATGATTTGAAAGACACAGTGCCTCATGTCGCCGTAGCAGATAAAGTGGCACAAGTCAAAGCTGACTTTGAAAAACTAAATTCAGAAGTTATTGTCGCGAATAACCCAGTTGAGCTAGATGCTGATCGTATGAACGTTCGTGTTCGTGAAACCAACATCGGTAACTTGATTACAGATGCCATGCTTGAATATGGTCAAACAGGTTTTAGCAATAAAACTAACCTAGCCGTTATGAATGGTGGTGGTATTCGTAAGACCTTGGAAAAAGATAAGCCAATTACTAAGGGTGGGGTCATCGCAGTTCTACCATTTGGTAACTTCATTTCTCAAATTGAAATGACAGGTCAAGAAATTGAAGCTATGTTTATCAAGTCATTGGGTTCTGTTTTACAAACCAATGCTGAGACCAAAGAACCTGTCCTAGATGAAAATGGTCAACCACTCTTGGAGCCAAATGGTGGCTTCCTACATGTTTCTGGTGCTTTGGTTTATTATGATACCACTCAAGATGCAGTGAAACGCATTCTTGCTATTTCGATCTATAATCCTGAAACAGATGAGTATGAGCCGTTAGAAATGACGAAGCGTTATTACCTAGCGACTAATGATTTCTTAGCTGCCGGTGGTGATGGCTATACCATGTTGGGTGGTTCTCGTGAAGAAGGGCCATCTCTAGATACTGTTTTTGCAGACTATCTTTCAACCTATGCAGATGTCATTGACTGGTCAGCTTATGAAGCCATCAATCCAAACGAACGATTGGTGTCAATTTCAACGGATGATTTTATGGCATTGTTAGAAGAAGCTGAAGAGGTAGAGACAGTCGAAGTAGAAACTAACAAAGACCAAACACCAGTATCAGAACAAGTGCCAGACGTTAAAGTTGAACAAGAAAAAGCAACTACATCTGCTCCAGTAGTGACAGAACAACCAACAACTTCAACTCAAATGACAATAAGCTCAACAAGTCCTGTTGCCAATTCATCAATGGCTCCAAAATCAATGGTTGTCACAAAAGTAGCTAGCCCAGTTGCTAAACCATCACAAGAGCACCAAACAGATAAGATGTTGCCGATGACAGCAAGTCCAAGCTCTTTGATTAGTGTGGTTACGGGCTTTGGTCTAATGCTCTTTGGTCTATTAGGAGTACGCACAAAAAAAGAAGATTAACTTTAAAAAACTAGACGGTATCGTCTAGTTTTTTAGTTGCAAAAAACCACTAGCAATACTAGTGATCTGTTTATGATTTTGGTTTTTGTTTGGTTAGGTTTAAGCCAAAAGGAACAAGATTTTCTTGTTTTGTTGCAATGCGTTTCATATTATCCTTGTGACGAAGTAGAATGACAACAGACATTAAAATAATCACTAAGGAAAAAATTAAATCATAACTTGATAAAATGGTACCAAAAATGGGAAAAATTAGGATCCCAAGTATGCCAGCGATAGCAACAGTGATACTAGCATAAGAAATCATACTGGTTAGATAAAGAGTGGATAGAAAAACAAGCAAAAGATAAAGGAAAAATTGAGGGGCAAAGCCTAAGATAACGCCTGCACTAGTAGCGACAGCCTTTCCCCCCTTGAATTGAGCAAAAATAGGAAAAGTGTGGCCTAACACAGCAAAAAAGCCGATGATAATAGGAGATAACCAACTTCCCCCAAACCAAACAGGAATCAGTGTTGCCAAGGTTCCTTTTAGGAGATCAACAAGAAGGGTCACCGTCCCAGCTTTTTTACCTAAAATTCGAAAGGTATTGGTTGTTCCAGTGTTACCACTTCCAAACTCACGCAAGTTTTTGCCATAGATTTTCTGACCAATCCAAAGTCCTGTTGGAATGGAGCCAAGTAAATAGGCAATTAAAAGATAAATCAAGGTATTCATAGGTTTATTATACCATAGTACTCCTAAAAACTGTAAAATTCCTTTGCAAAAATAGCTAAAAACCTGTAAGATAAGAAAGTATGAAAAAAGTGGAGGTCAGCATGGCTAAGCAAAGCATAACAACGACAACGTATAATGATGAGGCGATTCAAGTTCTAGAAGGCTTGGACGCTGTTCGTAAACGACCAGGGATGTATATCGGCTCAACAGACGGAGCAGGTTTGCATCACTTGGTTTGGGAGATTGTCGATAACGCTGTTGATGAGGCCTTATCAGGTTTTGGTCAAGAAATTACAGTCACACTCCATGCAGATGGTTCATTAAGTGTGGCTGACCAAGGGCGAGGCATGCCAGTTGGTCTTCATGCTCGTGGTATTCCCACGGTTGAAGTCATCTTTACGGTACTTCACGCAGGTGGTAAGTTCGGTCAAGGAGGTTATAAAACTTCAGGAGGTCTGCATGGTGTGGGGTCATCTGTAGTCAATGCCTTGTCTTCTTGGCTAGAAGTTGAAATCAGCCGTGACGGAGCGATTTATCGCCAACGTTTTGAACACGGTGGCAAACCTGTGACAACCTTGGAGAAGATTGGGACATGTGCCAAGTCTAAGACAGGAACGACTGTGCGTTTTCTACCAGATGCGAGTATCTTTTCCACAACAACCTTTAAGTTCAATACCATTGCCGAGCGTTTGAAAGAATCTGCCTTTCTCCTAAAAAATGTCACCATGATTCTGACAGATGAAACAACTGGTCAGACAGAACGTTTCCACTATGAAAAAGGCGTTGAAGATTTCGTGACCTATCTCAACGAAGACAAGGAAACCATGACCCCTGTCATTTCGATTGAGGGGGAGCAGTCGGAGTTTCAAGTGGCTTTGGCACTTCAATACAATGACGGGTTTTCTGATAATATCCTATCTTTTGTTAATAATGTCCGCACCAAAGACGGTGGTACTCATGAGACAGGCTTTAAGACAGCCATTACCAAGGTCATGAACGACTATGCTAGAAAAACAGGTCTGCTGAAAGAAAAGGACAAGAATTTAGAAGGGTCTGATTATCGTGAGGGCTTGTCGGCTGTTCTATCAATCTTAGTGCCAGAAGAACACTTGCAATTTGAAGGGCAAACCAAGGACAAGTTAGGTAGTCCCTTGGCTCGTCCTGTGGTTGAAGGTATCGTGACAGATAAGTTGACTTTCTTTCTTATGGAAAATGGCGAGCTAGCTGCTAACTTGATTCGCAAGGCGATTAAGGCACGCGATGCTCGTGAAGCGGCTCGTAAGGCACGTGATGATAGCCGTAATGGCAAGAAAAACAAGAAGGACAAGGGGCTATTGTCAGGAAAGCTAACCCCAGCCCAATCTAAAAATCCCCAAAAGAATGAACTTTATCTCGTCGAGGGAGATTCAGCCGGTGGTTCAGCCAAGCAAGGACGTGATCGGAAGTTTCAAGCCATTCTCCCCTTGCGTGGTAAGGTGCTTAACACTGAAAAAGCCAAGATGGCTGACATTCTCAAAAATGAAGAAATCAACACCATGATTTACACCATTGGTGCCGGTGTCGGAGCAGATTTTTCTCTGGTCGATTGTAACTATGACAAGGTCATCATCATGACTGATGCGGATACAGACGGTGCTCATATCCAGACCCTTCTTCTGACCTTTTTCTATCGCTACATGCGTCCCTTGGTCGAAGCAGGGCGTGTCTATATCGCTCTTCCTCCACTTTATAAGATGAGTAAGGGTAAAGGAAAGACCCAACAAATCGCTTATGCTTGGACAGATGGTGAGTTGGCAGAGTTGCGTCAAGTCTTTGGCAAGGGTGCTATTCTTCAACGTTATAAAGGACTGGGCGAGATGAATGCGGATCAGCTTTGGGAAACCACCATGAACCCAGAAACCAGAACCCTAATCCGAGTGACCATTGAAGACTTAGCTCGTGCTGAACGCCGAGTATCTGTCCTTATGGGCGACAAACCAGCTCCCCGCCGCCAGTGGATTGAAGACAATGTCAAGTTTACCTTAGAAGAAGCGACGGTGTTTTAGGGGGTAAGGAGGGATAATGGTTTTAGATAACAAATTAGGATTAACAAATTCTGCAGAATTGGCACGAATGGAAGAACAAATAAGTAAAAAAGCAGCTGCTCAGCTTTTTGACACAGGCGAACTCTTTAATTTTGAAGTTGGAACTTTTAAAGGATTATCTCAGATTCATAAAGTTTTATTTGACGATATTTACGACTTTGCAGGAAAGATTCGTCATGTCAATATCGCTAAGGATAATTTTCAATTTGCACCAAGAATTTATTTAGAACAATCCTTAAACTATATTGATAAGCTTCCCCATAAAACTTTTGATGAAATTGTTGATAAGTATGCTGATATGAATGTGGCTCATCCCTTTCGAGAAGGTAATGGTAGAAGTATGCGAATTTGGTTAGATTGTATGCTTCGTGATAGTTTACAGAAAGTTGTTGATTGGAATCAAATTGATAAAGATGATTATTTTAATGCTATGGTCAGAAGTCATGTTTCGACAGGAGAATTAAAATATTTACTTCTTAATGCTTTGACAGATGATTTGGGACAAGCAATCTTTTTTAAAGGAGTTGATGCATCTTATTATTATGAGGGTTACCAACTCTATAAGACGGAAGAATTATGAATAGGAAAAGGAGGATTGAATAACGATGAATTGGAGATTAGAAAGTGATGTGAATGATTGGGTCAAAGCAGAATTTCATAGAATAGGCCTAAAAAAACATCAAGATTATAACGAAGAGTCAAGCATGAGCGACTATCTCAAAGAGGCCTTAAAAGGTGCTGCTAAAACAGCAACTAAGACAAACTTTGGTAAACCAGACTTTCACATTGAAAACAAGTATAAGCTACCTATCATTATTGAAAATAAACTAAAATTATCTAAATTAGTAGCTAAAAATAGAGACGGTATCAAGTTTGATGACAAATCGATCAATGCTTATGCGGTTAATGGTGCCTTACACTATTCACGCAGTATGATTGATAGTGGAAAATATGAAGAAGTAATTGCAATTGGTATTGCTGGAGATGATGAAGATAATATTACCATTTCTGTTTATTATGTTTTTGGTTCAGCTCCTAATGCCCATAAAGAATTACCACAAATTACGACGTTAGATTTCCTTGAAAGTCAAGAAGCTTTTGATAAATTTTATCAAGAAGCCACACTAACTGAAGCAGATAAACATCAAATCTTGATTGATAGTCAAGCCACCTTACAAGCCTACGCCAAAAAACTGAATAAACTCATGCATAACCACAACATCACAGCCCCTCAACGTGTGCTTTATGTGTCAGGTATGCTTCTTTCCATGCAAGATGTTTTAGATGGAAACGGTGATAAAATTGCTGATGGATTGACACCTGATGATTTGCAAGGAGTTCAACTCAAAGAAGAATATGATGGCGTAAAAATCTATAATAAAATTAAAAGTTTCTTGGGTAATCGTGGGATTGCTGAAGAAAAACGTGAGTTGATGTTAGCTTCTTTTGCTGAAATCTCAAAAGATAGTCAACGAGATGAAAAAATAAAAAATGATAAGGAAGTTGCAAAGCACATTGATGGTAAGTCTTCTTCTATCAACAAACAAATCTTTGTCTTTATCTACGAGTATATTTTCAAACAAATTGATGGTTTGGGTGGGCATATTGACATCATGGGAGAAATGTATTCAGAATTTCTCAAATATGCCTTAGGCGATGGTAAAGAGATTGGTATTGTCTTAACACCACCCTATGTCACCAAGATGATGGCACAAATCCTTGATATTAAAAAGGAAAATAAGGTCATGGACTTGGCGACAGGTTCAGCAGGTTTCTTGATTTCTGCTATGGAGTTAATGATTGATGATGCCAACATTACTTATGGTAAGTCAACGACTCAGGCTAAAGACAGTATTACTCGTTTGAAAAAACATCATCTATTAGGAATTGAACTAAATGCAGAGATGTACACTTTAGCTACAACTAATATGATTTTGCGTGGTGATGGCTCTAGTCGAATTGAAAAAGGTTCTGCCTTTAATCGTCCAAAGAGTTTGTTCACAGACTTTGAAGCTGACCGTGTTCTTTTAAATCCTCCTTTCTCTTACAGTGAAAATGGCTTACCCTTTATTGAATATGGCTTGAATAAGATGAAAGCAGGTGGTAAGGGAGCTATTATTATCCAAGATAGTGCTGGTTCAGGAAAAGGCATAAGTACAGCAAAGAAAATTCTCGCTAATCATACTTTGTTAGCTTCTATCAAAATGCCAGTCGATCTTTTTGTTCCAATGGCAGGAGTGCAAACGTCTATCTATATCTTTGAAGCCCATAAACCACATGACTATGATCAGACTGTTAAGTTTATTGATTTTAGGCAAGATGGTTATAAACGCGCCAAACGTGGTTTGTCAGAAATTGACAATCCTCAACAGCGTTATCAAGATATTGTCAAAATCTTTAAGGCTGGGACTCGTGCTAAAGTTGATGAAAATCTATGGGATTTAGAACAGATTTATATCGAAGATTTTATCACAGATAAGGGGAATGACTGGAATTTTGAGCAGCATCAAGTGATTGATACCAAGCCAACCTTGGAAGACTTCAAAAAGACAGTAGCGGATTATCTCTCGTGGGAAGTAACACAACTACTTCAATCAAGGGGAGAAGACCAAACAAAAAAGCCCTAAGCCCAGCTTTACAGAAATTAGAAGATGATTTTATCAAGGCTGGGGGAGAGTGGAAAGAAGTAGCTTTAGAGAAATTATTTAGAGCATCTAATGGTGATTTTGATATAAAGAAAGAGCATTTATCAGAAATTGGTCATTATGTTGTTACAGCAGGAGAAACGAATGCAGGTGTAGCAGGAAAAACTACTGTTACAGCAAAAGTATTTAGTCAAAATACTATTACAATTGATATGTTTGGAACACCATTTTATCGAAATTTTGAATATAAGATGGTAACTCATGCACGTGTTTTTTCTCTTAAAGCCAAAGAAGAATTTTCTAAAGAAGTGATGATGTATTTATCTGTATCATTACAGTTTCTAAAAAAAATGTTTGGCTATGAGAATATGTGTTCTTGGATAAAAATAAAAGAATTAAATATTAAATTACCATATATCCATACAAAAATCGCTAAAGGATACATGGAATCTTACATTAAGACGCTCGAGGCTGAACGCATCGAGACGCTCGAGGCTTATCTAACCGTTACTGGACTAAAAGATTATCACTTGACAGAAAAAGACAAGGAAACACTTGACAAGTTTGCTAAACTCACAGATAC
This sequence comes from Streptococcus sp. sy018, assembly GCF_007859185.1. Taxonomy (NCBI): domain Bacteria; kingdom Bacillati; phylum Bacillota; class Bacilli; order Lactobacillales; family Streptococcaceae; genus Streptococcus; species Streptococcus sp. sy018. The sequence goes on from NZ_VOHN01000001.1 coordinate 194,305, forward strand.
TCAGAGTAGAGTAGAGTAGAGGAATGGGGAACTTATACTATTTCTACAATTTTTCATCTTTCTAGTAGTAAAAAGAAATTTAATGCTAATACTATAAAATTTGGTGGTGAATTTCCATATGTTGCACGTGGTGAAAATAATAATGGAATAAAAGGTTACATCACAGAATCAACAAAATTTTTGAATCCTGCCAATACTATTAGTTTTGGACAAGATACAGCAACAATGTTTTATCAAAAAGAACCTTATTTTACAGGAGACAAAATTAAAATTTTACAAACGAAAGAGATAAATTTAGATAGATATCTGGCTCTTTATTTTATTTCTTCTATGAAACGAAGTTTTTCAACATTCAGTTGGGGCAGTAGTTCTTTTAATGAAAAAATATTAAAACATGTTGAGATGCTTTTACCTAATAAAAATCAATTTCCTGACTATGACTTTATGTCAGACCTTATCAAAGTCATTGAAAAACTCGTCATCAAAGATTTGGTTGAGTGGACAGATAAAAAGATTGCAGCAACCAAAGAAATTGTGAACGCTTAGTTTGTGATGAGCTTGTCCCATTTTTGGCAGAGCTCGTCACACTTGTGAGCTGGTTTTTTCAAAAGGAAGTTGAGTTCCTCACAGCTGTGAGGACGTCTGCCCATTTTGGGCAAACGTGTTCTACCTAGTCAGTCAGCTTTGCCCAAAATGGGCAAGCAAAATTAACGAGTTTTTTATGATTTTCCAAAAAGTTTCTGATTTAATTGACGAATAAATAAGTGAATCAAAAAAAGAAATGAGGAAATCATGAAACGGATGTACAAGATCACAACCCTATCAACCAAACTGCTAGACAACAGTGAATTTTTCCAGTTGCTAACAGAGAGTAAGGACTATTTGATGACCTTTTCTCAAAAGGAACAAACTGAACCAGTTTATCTAGAGCGTTTGGATAAACTAGAAGAGCTACTCGTAACGTTTCGTCAAGGCTTACACAAAACAAAAAGCAGTCAATTCACGCAACTTTTGGAAGAAGCAGACCGTAACCGTAACGATGCCTTGGTCACGTTGACGAACTTTATTAAAGCTTTTGCTCGTATCAAAGATACAGAAATAACACAAGCCTATCAAAACCTATCAAGCCTCTTAAAAGGCTATGTTAGACTAACAACGCAAAGCTATGAGAAAGAAACAGAAGGTATCAATCATCTCTTGCACCAGTTGGCAAGCCCTTCTTATCAAAAAGCAGTGGAAAAGTTAGCTCTGACAAGCTATGTGACGCAACTCAAAAATAAACAAGAGCAATTTGAACAACTTTACAAGGAACGTCTAACCGAGCAAAGCGTGCAAAAGCCTAGTCAGATACGTCAACTGCGTTTGCAATTACAAGAAACCTATGATTTTCTAGTTGATTTTACAGCCCTGATTGCCTATGCCTATCCTGAGCGTCAAGCCTTTGTGGAATTGCGAAATCAATTAAATAGCGTACGCGAACGCTATCGAAAACAACACAGTCATAAGTCAATTAAAAAAGAGAAAGTAGAAAAACAACCGCCTATTCAAAATCAATCAGAATCATCAGTGGTATTAGTATGAACACGATAATCTTTACGATTATATCGTTTTGACAAAGACGAGAGTATTTGGACGGTTGGTGACATTATTTGATGACTGTGTTATGCTATTAAGACCAAACCTTTTTAGAAAGGAACTCATAAAGTGCCAACTTATTGACGCTTTGTGACAATTGTTATGACCAACATTCAAAACATGTCTTTAGAAGACATCATGGGGGAGCGTTTTGGGCGCTACTCCAAGTACATTATTCAAGAGCGGGCCTTACCTGATATTCGTGATGGATTAAAACCTGTTCAGCGTCGGATTCTCTATTCGATGAATAAAGATGGCAATACCTTTGACAAGGGCTATCGCAAGTCAGCCAAGTCAGTGGGAAATGTCATGGGGAATTTCCATCCCCATGGCGATTCGTCTATCTATGACGCCATGGTTCGCATGAGCCAAGACTGGAAAAATCGTGAGATTCTAGTAGAAATGCACGGTAACAATGGTTCCATGGATGGTGATCCGCCAGCAGCCATGCGTTACACGGAGGCAAGACTGTCAGAAATGGCAGGTTATCTCTTGGAAGATATTGACAAAAAGACGGTGCCTTTTGCTTGGAATTTCGATGATACTGAAAAAGAACCGACGGTCTTACCAGCAGCCTTTCCCAACCTTTTGGTTAATGGGGCAACAGGTATCTCGGCAGGTTATGCGACAGACATCCCCCCCCATAATCTGGGCGAAGTTATTGATGCTGTCATTCATCTAATTGATCATCCTAAAGCTAGTCTAGACAAGCTGATGACTTTACTGCCTGGACCAGATTTTCCAACTGGTGGGATTATTCAAGGGACAGAAGACTTGAAAAAAGCCTATGAAACAGGTAAAGGACGTTTGGTGCTAAGAAGTCTGACCAGTATTGAAAAACTCAAAGCAGGTAAGGAGCAGATTGTGGTGACAGAGTTGCCTTATGAAGTCAATAAGGCGAGTTTGGTTAAGAAGATTGATGAAGTGCGTCTGAATAACAAGGTGCCAGGTATCTTGGAAGTTCGTGACGAGTCTGATCGCACTGGTCTTAGACTGGCGATTGAGTTGAAAAAGGACGCAGATAGTCAGACCATTCTTAACTACCTTTTCAAGTACACCGACCTACAGGTCAATTACAACTTTAACATGGTAGCGATTGACCATTACACGCCTCGACAAGTTGGCTTACATAAGATTTTGTCAGCCTATATTGCTCATCGTAAAGAAATTATTTTAGCCCGTTCTCAGTTTGATAAGGAAAAGGCAGAAAAGCGTCTCCATATCGTTGAAGGCTTGATTCGTGTGATTTCGATTTTGGATGACGTCATTGCGCTCATTCGTGCAAGTGAGAATAAGGCAGATGCCAAAGAAAATCTCAAGGTCAGCTATGCCTTTACAGAAGAACAGGCAGAAGCCATTGTCACGCTTCAACTCTATCGTTTGACCAATACAGATATTGTGACCTTACAGGAAGAAAGTCAGGCCCTAAAAGAGCAGATTCAGTACTTGACAGCTATTATCAGCGATGAAGTTACCCTTTATCAAGTCATGAAAAAAGAACTGCGTCAGGTGAAAAAGACCTTTGCCAATCCTAGACGGACAGTGTTGAAAGAGCAGGCAGAAACGATTGAGATTGATAGCAGCAGCTTGATTGTGGCTGAGGATACCTATGTCAGCGTGACTAAAGCAGGTTATATTAAACGCACGAGTCCACGCTCCTTTGGGGCTTCAACGGTAGCAGAGGTTGGCAAGCGTGAAGATGATCATTTGATTTTCCTTAGCCAAGCCAAAACAACACAACATCTCTATCTTTTTACTAATCTTGGTAATGTCATTTATCGCCCAGTGTATGAATTAACGGACAGCCGTTGGAAAGATATTGGCGAACACCTATCGCAAACCATTAGCAATTTTGCAGCAGAAGAAGAAATTATTGCAGTGGACTTGCTAGAGCAAGTGGCAGAAGGTGCCTTGTATTTGACGGCAACTAAGGCAGGTCAGATTAAACGCTTTGAACAAAAAGACTTGAGTCCTTGGCGAACTTACAAGTCTAAATCGTTGACTTTTATGAAATTAAAAGACGCAAGCGACCGTGTGCTTAGCCTAGCCCCAATTCAATTAGAGGAAATTTTACTCTTTACCTGGATGGGTTATGGCTTACGCTTTGAAGCCAGTGAAGTACCAGTCTTGGGCTTAAAAGCAGCAGGCGTTAAGGGAGTGAATCTTAAAGATGACGATTATGTTCAAGCTGTCTTTCCAGTCCAATCCACTGCTTTTTATCTCTTAACCCAACGTGGTAGTGTGAAGAAAGTTGCTGTGGAGCAATTAGCTGTAACAGGTCGAGCTAAGCGTGGCTTACAAGTGTTGCGTGAGCTGAAAAGCAAGCCTCATCGTGTCTATATGGCAGGAAATGTTGGAGCAATTCCACAAGAACTAATCATTCATACCCAATCAAATCAAATCTATCAAGTAGATGTAGCGGCACTTTCTTTATCTGATCGTACTAGTAATGGAAGTTTTATTGCAGATAGTATGGCGAGTGATGAAGTCGTGAAGGCTTACTTAGACTTAAACTAGGAGAAGATGATGAAATTAGTAAAATTGGTATCAGTCTGTTTACTTATTGCCATTGTTCTCTTCTTGTGTTTACGTTACTTACCAGGACTGGAAAATCAACTTCATCAACTAACAGGTTGGTATTGATAACAGTTGATGCTGACGAGAAAAGCAAGTTCGTTCTTGTCAGTAGCGGTTATTTTGTGTAAAATAGGATGAGAAACGAAAGGGGCAAGCATGAGTAAAAAAGATAAAAAAATTGAGGTTCAAGTCCTTGATGCCAAATTGGATGTCAATGGTCAAAACGTAGCAGGTTACCAAGTGGTTATTGGTAAAAAGACCATTGGCGAGATGGTTGAACTAAATAAACAATTTGCCGTCTTAAAAAATGGAGCAGTCGATAGCCTTTATAAGACCTTTGATCAAGGGATTGGGCATATTATCGAACTTTATAACTTAAATCATTAAAAAAATCTGAAAAAGGGCTTGTATAAAAACAAAAGCTATGCTATAATAGATTTTGTTTTAGGAGAGATAGCGAAGAGGCTAAACGCGGCGGACTGTAAATCCGCTCCTTCGGGTTCGGGGGTTCGAATCCCTCTCTCTCCATTTTCAGAATAAAATCTGAAAGTATTGGGGTATCGCCAAGCGGTAAGGCAAGGGACTTTGACTCCCTCATGCGTTGGTTCGAATCCAGCTACCCCAGTTGAGGTATTAGGATTTCCTAAGACCGTCAGCGATAAAGTTTATTGTCCTTACGGGTTGCCTTGAAAAAATATAGTGTTATCAAAAGCTAGCTTTGCTAGCTTTTGTTGGAGGATTTTTTAGAATGAATGAATTTGAAGATTTGCTAAATAGTGTTAGCGAAGTTAACCCAGGTGACGTCGTCACTGCGGAAGTTTTAACAGTTGATAACGGTCAAGCAAACCTTGTTATTGAAGGAACAGGTGTTGAAGGTGTCTTAACTCTTCGTGAGTTGACAAACGAGCGTGATGCAGACATCAACGATTTTGTTAAAGCTGGCGAAACACTAGAAGTGCTTGTTCTTCGTCAAGTTGTAGGTAAAGATACAGACACAGTAACTTTCCTAGTTTCTAAAAAACGTTTAGAAGCTCGTAAAGCTTGGGACAAACTTGTTGGACGTGAAGAAGAAGTTGTTACTGTTAAAGGTACTCGTGCCGTTAAAGGTGGCCTTTCAGTTGAATTTGAAGGACTTCGTGGTTTCATTCCAGCATCTATGCTTGATACACGTTTCGTTCGCAATACTGAGCGTTTCGTTGGTCAAGAATTTGACGCAAAAATTAAAGAAGTTAATGCAGCAGAAAATCGTTTCATTTTGTCACGTCGTGAAGTTGTAGAAGAAACAACAGCAGCAGCTCGTCAAGAAGTCTTTTCTAAGATTGAAGTTGGTTCAGTTGTTACTGGTAAAGTTGCTCGTTTGACTAGCTTTGGTGCTTTCATCGATCTTGGTGGCGTTGATGGCTTGGTTCACGTGACAGAATTGTCACATGAGCGTAACGTTTCACCAAAATCAGTGGTTACTGTTGGTGAAGATGTTGATGTTAAAGTACTTGCTATTGATGAAGAAGAAGGTCGTGTATCACTTTCTCTTAAAGCAACAACTCCTGGACCATGGGATGGCGTAGAGCAAAAGTTAGCTGCAGGTGATGTTGTTGAAGGAACTGTTAAACGTTTGACTGACTTTGGTGCTTTTGTTGAAGTATTGCCAGGTATTGATGGTTTGGTACATATCTCACAAATTTCACACAAACGTGTTGAAAATCCAAAAGATGCCCTTTCAGTAGGTCAAGCTGTAACTGTTAAAGTGCTTGAAGTGAACGCTGCTGATGAGCGTGTATCATTGTCAATCAAAGCACTTGAAGAGCGTCCAGCACAAGAAAAAACTGAAGGTGACAACGGTGAGAAACGTCAATCTCGTCCACGTCGTCCACGCCGTCAAGAAAAACGTGATTACGAATTGCCAGAAACACAAACTGGTTTCTCAATGGCAGACTTGTTTGGCGATATCGAATTGTAATAAAGAAAAAGCTTGAATTCTTCAAGCTTTTTTTATTGGAAATAAAAAACACCAATTAACTGGTGCTATAAGCCAAGAAGATATTGAATGAAAGAGCCACCATAGATCCACAAATAACTATATCCGATAATTGATAAGGGCTTAGTGAGTAAGAGAATCATAATAAATCGTTTAAGTGACATTTTGCTTAGACCTGTTACCATAACCAAGATATCGGCAGGTGAAATAGGTGATGCCATGCAAAAGATGAAAAAACGTTCATAGGTTTTTGTTTCCAATTTGGCTTCGTATTTACTTAAATCCTTGTCTTTGACAAAAAGATGGATAAAGGGTTTACCGTAGCGTCTAACTAAGAGAAAAAGAATGACACTGCCAATCATAATCCCAATATAATTCGTGATAAAGCCTAACCACGGTCCAAAGATGAGATAGCCAGCCACAGTTGTGACACCACCAGGTAGAATAGGAATAACAATTTGGATAATCTGAATGAGAATAAAAATTACAGGAGCCATGACCTGATACTGCTGAACCCATGTTTTGAAAGCATTTTGGTCATTTAAAATTCCTTTTTGAAATAACCAGATAACTAGGGCAACAGAAGCAATTAACGTCAAAAAACCAAGTACCTGAAATACTTTTTGCCAAAATCTATACATGCTTTTATCATACCAAAAATAGTATTTTTTTGCTATCTTTTAATGTTTTTGATATACTAGTTAAGTAATGTTTTGGGGTCGTTACGGATTCGACAGGCATTATGAGGCATATTTTGCAACTCGAGTGACGGCGTAACCGTTCAGTTAAATATAACTGCAAAAAATAACACTTCTTACGCTTTAGCTGCTTAAAAACCAGCGGGCGTGACCGCTATGAAATGGCTTGTGTTTCATTAGAGGTCTTATTTTAACAAGCTACGTTTGGTTAGGGTCTAACTAACCAAAAAGAGATGATTAGACTCGCAAAAGATAGGCTTGAGCCTTGTGTCAATTTTTTGTTAAATGAAGACAAGGCCTATGGTTGTAGACAAATATGTTGGCAGGTGTTTGGACGTGGGTTCGACTCCCACCGGCTCCATAAAATTTTATTAAAGATAGAGGATAGATATGACAAAAAAAGTGATGAGTTTAGCAAGTCTTGCTCTGTCAGTCATGTTATTAGTGGCTTGTTCAAGTAATCAAACTCAAAAAGCCACAACCAAGGAATCATTACAGGTTGAACAATCTTGGCTGACTGAGCCAAGTACGCCTAATCATGAAGATGTCAGAATGAAGTTTGAGCAGATTAAACTTGGTGAGGAAGCTAATGACTTTAAAGGTGGGTCGAATTTAGACGAATTGACAGCACTGTTTGGTCAACCGAGCAAACATGAGACCAAAGAAGCTGGGGAAAATGTGACAGTTGATGTTTATACTTGGAATTTTGATCAAGTTGAGCTCTCTGTACAACAGTTTGAAAATAGTGCCATTTCACGCTCTATTTCTAACTTTAATTTTGTCAGAGAAGAACGTGTCACACTTGATGACTATAAATCTTTAACAGAAGGTATGAGCTTTGATCAGGCTGTTGAAAAATTAGGTCGTCCAGACGTGATGGCTCAAGTGGTATCAACTGGTAAATCCAGTATTCAGGCTATTTGGTCTAGTGGACTGAAAAAAGGTGGCAATGTTAATTCTGCCAATATCGAATTGATTTTTGAGCAAGGTGGCTTGGTTAAGAAAAATCAAAATGGTTTAGGATAAAAAATAAAGTTAGCTGGTTGGCTAACTTTATTTTCATGTGTGGTTGTTATCCACCCTGAGAGAATCGAACTCCCATTTCAAGAACCGGAATCTTGCGTGATATCCATTACACTAAGGATGGTCATTTTTATTATATCATAAAATGAAGCGATAAGGAGGTTTCTCTTGATAAAAGGTGAAAAAAATTATAAGATGAAAAGATAAGAGTCGTATGAAAGGAGGTTAGGAAATGGCTTGGATTTTTGATGAAAAATCGCCAATTTATATCCAGTTAGCACAGCGGATCAAAATGAAAATCATCAGTGGCGAATTGCATAGTGGTGATCAATTGCCAACGGTGAGAGAATTAGCTGAAGAAGCAGGTGTAAATCCTAATACGACACAAAGAGCTTATAAGGAATTGGAACAAGAAGGTCTGGTTTTTACAACTCGAACGTCAGGTCGTTATGTGACTGAAAATGACTCCTTATTAAAAAAGGTTGGTCATGATGTCGCCTATGCCGAAATTGAATCCTTTGTGGCCAATATGAAAAATTTTGGTTTTACAGAAGATGAAATTTTAAGCAAGGTTAAAGCTTATGTGGAAGGGAGGCAGTGATGACAACTTTATTAAGTCTGCAAGGAGTTTCAAAAGCTTATGGGCATTCTCCAGTTTTGGTAAATCTCAATCTGGATTTATCGACAGGTAAAATCATTGGCTTGTTAGGGCCAAATGGTAGTGGTAAGACCACTATAATGAAGCTAATTATGGGGCTTTTGAAAACAGATCAAGGTCGTGTGCTAATCAATGGTCTAGAACCATCTGTAGAAACTAAGACTATGGTATCTTATTTACCAGATCAAACTTACTTGAAAGATTATATGAAAGTGGTTGATATTATCCACTTGTTTGCTGATTTTTATACTGATTTTGATCGTGAACGAGCAGAAAGCCTCTTGAAAGATTTAGCAATTGATCAAAAACAGTACCTTAAAAATTTATCCAAAGGAGACAAGGAAAAGGTTCAATTGCTTTTGGTGATGAGCCGTCAAGCTAAACTGTATTTGTTGGACGAACCGATTGCAGCAGTTGATTCAATCACACGAGCGTATATTTTAAAAACAATCATTAGCAATTATTCAGAAGATGCTTCTGTGTTGATTTCGACTCATTTGATTGCTGATGTTGAACCAATCTTAGATGATGTGGTATTTTTGGATAAGGGTCAGGTGTGTTTGCAAGGAGCAGTTGATGATTTACGCCAAACTTATGGCATGTCCATGGATAAGCTGTTTCGTGAAACATTTAAGAGTTAAAGGAGACGACCGTGTTTTTGAAGTTAGTAAAGTATGAATTAAAATCTGTTGGCAGGTGGTATCTGGGGCTATATGCCTTGTGTTTGGCAATGGCTTTTGCTTTACGACGATTGACGCCGGAATTTCAAGCTCTTGGTCAGTCGGTTAGCTTGTCTAACTGGCTATACACAGTGTATCGTTTTTCTGCTGTTGTTACGTTTTTGTTAATTGTGGCTATGATGATTGCAACGATTTTTATTATTTGTCATCGTTTTAGGCAAGAGCTTTTTGGTCGTCAAGCTTATTTGACCCTAACTTTACCTGTGTCAACCCACCAAATTTTAATGTCAAAACTTTTAGTGTCCTTATTTTTAGCTTCAGTCAATGCCCTCATTATTTTTATTGGCCTTGGGATTGGTTTTGAGTGGTTAGACCGTTCAATGTGGGCAGTACTTTGGGGGGGAATGACAACGATTAATTGGATGTTGAGTCTGATTCAGTGGGTTTTATCTATCAGTAGAGAAATTTTGACCATTTATTTGGCGGTTGCAGTAGGACATTTGTTTAGAAATCGTCAAATCTTGATGAGTTTTCTTACTTATTTCTTGCTGGTGGTGGTAATGTCCTTGGTTACTAATTTTTTAGGAACTGTTCTAGTTAATGAGCTGAGCTATTGGTCGGTCATGTCTTTGTTTAGCTTGCTTTGTATAGGGATTTATTATGGAATGATTCATTTTATCATCAAGAATCGCTTGAATTTACAGTAATAGTGGGGTGTTTAGGCACGTCACTATTTTTGTCTGCAATTAGGGGAAAATCATAGTATAATAAAAGAAATACTAATCGGAGAAAAACTTATGTTTGTGCAGTTGGATACAAAGACTGTTTATAGTTTTATGGACAGTTTGATTGACCTTAAAGGTTATTTGATGAGGGCTAAGGAACTTGGCTATCAGCAAGTAGGGATTATGGATAAGGGGAATCTCTACGGGGCTTACCAATTTATGCAAGAAGCTAAAAAACTAGGGTTGCACCCTATTATAGGCTTGGAAGTGGAATTACCACTTGAAGAAACAAGACGTTCGTTTTATCTAATCGCTCGAAATACTAAGGGTTATCATCAGCTTTTACAATTAGCAACTCAAGTTATGACGACAGGACTAAATGTAGCAGATTTACCAAGCAATAGGCAGGATTTGACTATTGTGCTGCCTTATTTTGAAGGGATTGAGAGTCTAGATGTATCTTTTGATTACATGATAGGTGTTTTTTTGGATAGTCCACAAATACCTTATCCTAAACCAATTATTCCCCTACATACCGTTCGCTACTACCAAGAATCAGAGATGGAAACTTTACAGGTTTTACATGCTATTCGTGATAATAGCAGTTTGGCACAAACTGGTTCAGTTAAACGTGGCCAAGTTTTATCATCAGCACAGGAACTCGGAACACTTTTTCAAGAACGTTTTCCAGAAAGTTTGCTTCATCTAAATGAGTTGGTAACAGGTATTGACTACCAGTTAAATAGTCAATTAAAACTGCCTCGTTTTAATCAGCTAGTACCAGCCCATCAAGAATTACGACAAGAAGCTGAAAGAGGCTTAAAAGCAAAACAATTATGGCAGCCAGCCTATCAAGACCGTCTGAATCAGGAACTTGCTGTTATTCATCAAATGGGCTTTGATGATTATTTTTTGATTGTTTGGGATCTCTTGCAATTTGGTCGTCGGAAAAACTATTATATGGGAATGGGACGTGGGTCAGCTGCGGGTAGTTTGGTTGCCTATGCCTTGGATATTACAGGTATTGATCCTGTGAAAAATCAACTGCTGTTTGAACGTTTTCTTAATGAAGAACGATACAGCATGCCAGATATTGACATTGATATTCCAGATATTCATCGTAATGATTTCTTACATTATGTCAAAGAACGCTATGGCAAGGAGCATGTGGCTCAAATTGTGACTTTCTCAACCTTTGGGGCTAAGCAAGCCTTACGCGATGTTTTTAAACGGTTTGGGGCGAGTGAGTATGATTTGAATGTTCTAAGCAAGAAAATTCGTTTTAAAGATACCTTAGCACTGGTTTATCAAACTAATCTATCCTTCCGCCAATTGATTTTAGAGAAAAAGGAATACCAGAAGGCATTTAAAATTGCCAAACGAATTGAGGGCCAACCACGTCAGACTTCTATTCACGCCGCAGGGATTGTGATGAGTGATGATAGGTTGACTAATCACATTCCTCTAAAAGCTGGAGAAGAGATGATGATTACGCAATTTGACGCCAATAGTGTGGAAGCCAATGGTCTGTTGAAGATGGACTTTTTAGGCTTGCGTAATTTAACTTTTGCTCAAAAAATGGCAGAAGAAGTAAAAAGACGCTATGGTCAGGAAATAAAGATTGCTTCTATTGATTTAGAAGATTCTAAAACATTGCAATTGTTTGCTCAAGGTCAAACCAAGGGGATTTTTCAATTTGAAAAATCAGGAGCCATCAATCTGCTGAAACAAGTGAAGCCACATTGTTTTGAAGAAATTGTAGCGACAACTAGTCTAAACCGTCCAGGAGCAAGTGACTACATTAGCAATTTTGTCAAACGTAAGTTTGGTCAAGAACGGGTTGAAACCTTATCACCAGAGATTGATCCAATCCTACAATCAACCTACGGCATCATGCTTTATCAAGAGCAGGTCATGCAGATTGCTCAGGTTTATGCAGGTTTTAGTCTTGGAAAGGCAGATATGCTTAGGCGAGCCATGTCCAAAAAAAATCAACGAGAAATGACAGCTATGGCTAGCGATTTTATGGCTGGTGCTCTCACAAATGGACATGATCAACAGACTGCCCAAGCCATTTTTGAACGCATGGCTAAGTTTGCTGGTTATGGCTTTAATCGTAGTCATGCCTATGCTTACTCGGCCTTAGCTTTTCAGTTAGCTTATTTTAAGGCACATTATCCAGATGCTTTTTACCACATTATGTTGAATTACTCAAATAGTGATTACATCAGGGACGCCTTACAACACGGTTTTTCACTAGCTCCTATTTCAATCAATGATATTAGTGAGTATGATACAGTTACAGATGGTCGTATTTATTTAGGTCTTAAACGCATCAAGGGGTTAGGACAAGAGTTTAGTCAGTGGCTCTATGCTAATCGTCCGTTTACTAGTGTTGAAGATTTTCTGATGCGTATACCAGTGACTTATCATAAGATAGAATTATTAGAAAGCATGACGAAGGCAGGACTTTTCGATCAATTGGAAACCAATCGTCAAAAAATCTTACAAAATCTTCCTTCTCTCTTAAATTTTATCACTCAATTAGGTAGTCTCTTTGCTCAGTCATCGTATCACTGGACTGAGGCTGATGACTTTTCAAGCCAAGAAAAGTACGAGATGGAACAAGAAATTTTAGGTGTTGGTGTGAGTCCTCATCCTGTTTTTCAAATTTTAAGAGAACAAGCGGGTCACTATATCCCTTTTGATGACTTGGTCAATGAAACCACAGTAACGGTTCTAGGTCAGATAGAGAGTATCCGAGAGATTCGAACCAAGACGACAGGTCAGTTGATGGCGTTTGTTGGTTTAACTGATGGCGTGAAAAGGTTGGATGTGACTATTTTCCCAAATGATTATCAACGTTTAGCTCAACAATTAGAAAAAGGAAAGATAGTTTATATCAAAGGAAAGGTGCAGGAACGACAGGAACGTTTGCAATTGATTGCTCAATTAGTGAGTCCTGTCATTACGGAAAAATTCTGGATTCAATTAGCTAATCATGATCATGACCGCGAAATATCAGCTATTCTAGCTCAATATCCTGGTGATTTTCCTGTTATTTTAAGATACGAGGAGGAGAAAGAAACCTTACGAAGTCGAAATTACCGTGTCGCCAAGTCAAAGGAAATGGAAGAAAAATTAAAAACTTATGTGATGAAAACGATTTTTCACTAAAAAGTGAAGAATTTTACTTGTGAATGTGCTATAATGATGTAGTTAAAAAGAAAAAGGAGTACAAAGATAAATGAAACGTATTGCTGTTTTAACCAGTGGTGGTGACGCTCCAGGAATGAATAATGCGATTCGAGCAGTTGTTCGTAAAGCAATTTCAGAAGGAATGGAAGTTTACGGTATCAATCGTGGCTATGCTGGTATGGTTGAGGGAGATATTTTCCCAATGGACGCTAAGAGTGTGTCTAATATTCTCTCACATGGTGGCACTTTCCTAAAATCTGCTCGTTATCCTGAATTTGCCAAGTTAGAAGGACAATTAGCTGGAATTGAACAATTGAAAAAACATGGTATTGAAGGTGTAGTTGTTATCGGTGGTGACGGTTCTTACCATGGTGCTATGCGTTTGACAGAGCATGGTTTCCCAGCAATTGGTATTCCAGGAACCATTGACAATGATATTGTTGGAACAGATTATACGATTGGTTTCGATACAGCTGTTCGAACAGCAACAGAAGCTATTGATAAAATTCGTGATACATCATTTAGTCATGGTCGTACCTTTATCGTTGAAGTTATGGGACGCAACGCAGGTGATATTGCTCTTTGGGCAGGTATTGCTACTGGTGCAGACATTATTGTAATCCCAGAAGAACCGTTTGATATGAAAGAAGTTGTTGCCAACCTTAAAGAAGGTTATGAAGTGAAGAAAAAAGATCACTTTATTATCGTTCTTGCTGAGGGTGTGATGAGTGGTGAAGAATTTGCCAAACAAATGCGTGAAGCAGGTGACACAAGCGATCTTCGTATCACAAACTTGGGTCACATCCAACGTGGTGGAACACCATCGCCTCGTGACCGTGTCTTAGCTTCTTGGATGGGATCACATGCGGTTGAATTACTTAAAGCTGGTAAAGGTGGTCTCGCTGTTGGTGTGAAAAACGAGCAATTGATTGAGAGTCCAATTCTTGGAACAGCAGAAGAAGGTGCTTTGTTTAGCCTGACTGAAGATGGTAAGATTGTGGTTAATAACCCACATAAAGCCCGTCTGGATTTTGCTAAATTGAATAAAGGTTTGGCGCGTTAAGCGATAAAAATATCAAATAGGAGTAAAGAATAAATGAATAAGCGTGTAAAAATTGTTGCAACCCTTGGTCCAGCGGTGGAATTCCGTGGTGGTAAAAAATTTGGTGAAGATGGTTACTGGGGTGAGAGCCTTGATGTTGAAGCATCAGCTCAACGTATCGCTCAGTTGATTAAAGAAGGTGCCAATGTATTCCGTTTTAACTTTTCACATGGTGACCATGAAGAGCAAGGTCAACGTATGGCAGTGGTTCGTCGTGCCGAAGAAATTGCTAACCAAAAAGTTGGTTTCTTGTTAGATACTAAAGGTCCAGAAATCCGTACGGAATTATTTGAAGGTGACGCAAAAGAGTACGACTACACAACTGGTGAAAAAATCCGTGTTGCGACAAAACAAGGTATTAAATCAACTCGTGATGTGATTGCCCTTAACGTTGCTGGTGGTTTGGATATTTTTGATGATGTGGCTGTTGGTCAACAAATTCTTGTTGATGATGGTAAATTGGGTCTTCGTGTTATCGCTAAAGATAATGCCACTCGTGAATTTGAAGTAGAAGTTGAAAACGATAGCGTTATCGCTAAACAAAAAGGTGTAAACATTCCAAATACCTCAATTCCATTCCCAGCTCTTGCTGAGCGTGACAATGCAGATATTCGTTTTGGTCTTGAACAAGGTTTGAACTTTATTGCCATTTCATTTGTTCGTACAGCTAAAGACGTAGAAGAAGTCCGTGCTATCTGTGAAGAAACTGGTAATGGTCATGTTAAATTGTTTGCTAAGATTGAGAACCAACAAGGTATTGATAACCTTGATGAAATCATCGAAGCAGCAGATGGTATCATGATTGCTCGTGGAGATATGGGTATCGAAGTACCATTTGAAATGGTTCCAGTTTATCAAAAAGTTATTATCAAGAAAGTTAACGCTGCTGGTAAAGCTGTTATCACTGCAACAAACATGCTTGAAACAATGACTGAAAAACCTCGTGCAACACGTTCAGAAGTATCAGATGTTTTCAATGCGGTTATTGATGGTACCGATGCAACAATGTTGTCAGGTGAGTCTGCAAATGGTAAATACCCAGTAGAATCAGTGCGTACAATGGCAACTGTTGCTAAAAATGGTCAAGCTCTACTTAGCGAATACGGTCGTCTTGATCCATCAAGCTATGATCGTAGCAATCAAACAGAAGTTATTACATCTGCTGTTAAAGATGCAACTAACTCAATGAATATCAAGTTGGTTGTGACCATTACAGAATCAGGTAATACGGCTCGTGCGATTTCTAAATACCGTCCAGATGCAGATATCTTGGCAGTGACTTTTGATGAAAAAACTCAAAAATCATTGATGATTAACTGGGGTGTCATTCCAGTTGTGACAGCTAAACCTGCATCAACAGATGATATGTTTGACTTGGCTGAGAAAATGGCACTTGAATCAGGTTTGGTTGAAACTGGTGATAATATCGTTATTGTTGCTGGTGTACCAGTTGGTTCTGGTGGTACGAACACAATGCGTATTCGCACAGTTAAATAATAAAATGATCTAAAAGTTACCAAAGTTTATTTTGGTAACTTTTTATGATTGATAAAAGAGTACTGCCTTACAATTTGTTTATTCTATTTTCAAAAATAATAAGCTAGAATATGCCATTAAAACATGATATAATGGTTAAATGGAAAAAGAATAAGGGGGCTAGGATGCTTAAACGAGATTTTATCAGAAATATATTTGGTTTACTCTTAATAGCTGGTGTTTTTCTTGGATTACGAACGTTTGTCTTTTCAACTGCCAAGATTACAGAAGCGGAGAGCAATACTTATTTAAGAACAGGCGATTTGGTTTTAATCAACAAAAAGAAAGAATTAAGTTTGCACGACTTTGTGCAATATGATGTTGAAGGTAAGACTTATATTGGTCGTCTTATTGCAGAAGCAGGCGATTCTGTTGTTTATATGGATGATATTTTCTATCGTAATAATCAAGCTCAGGACGAGCCTTATTTAACTAGTTTAAAAAATCAATATGTGACCAATGACATGTCACCTAGTTTTACTGATGATTTTGATTTGACAACACTGACTGGGAAATCTCTAACAAATATTCCTGAGGATTACTATCTCATTCTTAATGATAATCGTAAGAATCAAGCAGATAGTCGTCAATTTGGTTTGATCAAAAAAAGTCAGATAAAGGGCGTGGTTGAATTTAGGCTCTGGCCCATGGATGATTTTGGTTTTATTCGGACAGAATAGAAGATCAGCTTTTGCTGGTCTTTTTCTTTAAATGACTAGACCAATTGTACATACGTGAAATTCTTGACAAAGATTTTATAAAGTAATATACTGATAAGGGTTAGTTTATGATTATAAAAATGACTAGACCAATTTTATAAAGGAGAAATAGTCCGAGTGACTAGATAGAATGATATGTGTGGAATTGTAGGAGTTGTTGGAAATTCTAATGCAACTGATATTTTATTACAAGGTTTAGAAAAATTAGAGTATCGTGGCTATGACTCAGCGGGAATTTTTGTGACAGCAGGAGATAAGACTGCCTTGATTAAGTCGGTTGGTCGCATCGCTGATTTACGTGATAAAGTTGGCAATCAAGAGCTGGGAGACCGTGGTATTGGTCATACACGTTGGGCAACTCATGGTAAACCGCTAGAAGAAAATGCTCATCCTCATCAATCAGAAACAGGACGTTTGACCTTGGTTCATAATGGGGTGATTGAGAACTACGCTGAACTGAAAGAAGATTATCTAGCAGGACATCATTTTAAGGGGCAAACCGATACAGAAGTGGCTGTTCACTTGATTGGTAAATTTGTCGAAGAAGATGGCCTAGATACCTTGTCAGCCTTTCGTCAGGCTCTTCAATTGATTAAGGGATCTTATGCCTTTGCTTTGATTGATAAGGAAGATGCGGATACTATTTATGTGGCTAAAAATAAGTCACCACTTTTAATTGGGCTTGGTCAGGGTTATAACATGGTCTGTTCAGATGCGATGGCCATGATTCGTGAAACCAATCAATACATGGAGATTCACGATCAGGAGTTGGTAGTATTGACTAAGGATAGTGTTTCTGTTCAAGACTACTCAGGTAATTCATTGGAGCGTGAGGCCTACACGGCAGAACTTGATTTGTCAGATATTGGTAAGGGAACTTATCCTCACTACATGTTAAAAGAAATTGACGAGCAACCAAGTGTGATGCGTAAGTTAATTTCGACTTACGCAGATGCAAATGGAAATATGGCAGTTGATCCAGCTATCGTTAAAGCTGTTCAAGAAGCTGACCGTCTGTATATCATTGCAGCAGGAACGTCTTACCATGCTGGTTTTGCCTCGAAACAATTTTTGGAAGAATTGACTGACACACCAGTAGAGTTGGGAATTGCTTCTGAGTGGGGTTATGGTATGCCGCTTTTGAGTCAAAAACCCTTGTTTATCTTCTTAACCCAATCTGGTGAAACCGCTGATAGCCGTCAAGTCTTGGTTAAGGTGAATGAATTAGGCTTGCCAAGTTTAACAATTACTAATGTTCCAGGTTCAACTCTATCTCGTGAAGCGAGTCATACGATGTTGCTTCATGCAGGTCCTGAGATTTCAGTAGCTTCAACCAAAGCCTATACGGCACAAATTGCGACGATGGCTTTCTTGGCTAAGGCAGTTGGTCAAGCAAACAATAATACGAAAGCAGCCGCCTTTGATGTGGTTCATGAGTTGTCACTTGTGGCACAATCTATTGAAGCCAGTCTGTCTGATAAGGAAATGATTGCCAATAAGGTGGAAGAATTGCTCTCAACAGCTCGCAATGCCTTTTATATCGGTCGTGGTAGCGATTATTATGTTGCTATGGAGGCTGCCCTTAAACTGAAAGAAATTTCTTATATTCAATGTGAAGGATTTGCTGCGGGTGAATTGAAACATGGGACAATTTCATTGATTGAAGATGGAACACCAGTGATTGCCTTGATGTCAAATAATTCAATCCTAGCACCACATGTTCGTGGTAATGTAGCAGAAGTTGCAGCTCGTGGTGCTCATGTGTTGACCATCGTTGAAGAAGGTATTAACAAAGAAGATGATGATATTGTTGTGAGTAGCGTTCACCCTTATCTATCTAGCATTGCTATGGTTATTCCAACTCAGTTAGTGGCTTACTATGCGTCACTGCAACGTGGTTTGGATGTGGATAAACCACGTAACCTTGCGAAATCAGTTACAGTAGAATAAAAAGGAGAAAATCATGCCGAATTGTCCAAAATGTCAATCAGAATATGTCTATGAAGATCGCGATCTTTACATCTGTCCAGAGTGTGCCTATGAGTGGAATCCAAATGAAACGGTAGAAGACAGTGATGAATTAGTTGTTCTTGATAGCAATGGTACGCGTCTAGCAGACGGCGATAGTGTAACAGTTATTAAGGATTTGAAAGTTAAAGGAGCTCCTAAGGATATTAAACAAGGAACTCGTGTTAAAAATATTCGATTGGTTGAAGGTGACCACAATATTGACTGTAAGGTTGATGGTTTTGGTGCTATGAAATTAAAATCAGAATTTGTTAAAAAATTATAAAAGCTAAAGAGAAGCGGGTGCTTCTCTTTCTTTTTCCTGCTTGGTAAATTATGTTATAATAATAGCATGTTAGAAAAGAAAAAATTATTACTCATTGATGGGTCATCGGTCGCGTTTAGAGCCTTTTTTGCCCTATACAATCAATTAGATCGTTTCAAAAATCAAACTGGTTTGCATACAAATGCCATTTACGGTTTTCATCTTATGCTGGATCACATGATGGAACGTTTGCAGCCAACCCACGTCCTAGTGGCTTTTGATGCTGGCAAAACGACCTTTCGGACAGACTTATTTACAGACTATAAGGCTGGTCGGGCAAAAACGCCTGAAGAATTTCGTGAGCAGTTTCCTTATATTCGTGAGATGTTGACCCATTTGGGGATTACCTATTATGATTTGCCCAATTATGAAGCAGATGATATTATCGGTACCTTAGCTAAGTTAGCAGAAACATCTGATCAACCTTTTGAGATCACCATTGTTAGTGGTGATAAGGACTTGATTCAGCTTACAGATCTGAATACCGTGGTTGAGATTTCTAAAAAAGGTGTGGCAGAGTTTGAAGCGTTCACACCGATCTATCTCAAGGAAAAATTAGGTTTAACACCGCAACAATTTGTGGATCTCAAAGCCCTAATGGGAGATAAGTCGGATAATATTCCTGGTGTGACTAAGATTGGTGAGAAAACTGGTCTGAAGCTCTTGCATGAATTTGGCAGTCTAGAAAATTTATATGAACGTTTGGACGAGCTAAAATCTTCTAAGATGAAAGAAAACTTAATCGCAGATAAAGAGCAGGCTTTTTTATCTAAGACCTTGGCGACCATCAACACCCAAGCACCAGTGACGATTGGCTTAGATGATTTACTTTATCAAGGTCCAAACCTAACCAGCCTTGCTACTTTCTATGAGGAAATGGACTTTAGACAGTTCCGTCAAGCCTTGGATTTACCAGAACCAGCCGCAGAAAAGATTGCTTATCAATTAGTCACAGAAGATCTTAGTGCTGAGATGTTTTCAGAGGACCAATTCTTTTACTTTGAAATCTTAAATGATAATTATCATGTAGAAGATATTGTTGGTTTTGCTTGGGGAAATGAACAAAGGATTTATGTCAGTCAAAATCTTTCTTTATTAAACACAGACTTATTTAAAAAAGTGTTATCGCAACCGATCAAAACTTATGACAGTAAGCGAACCAAAGTCTTGTTGCATCAATTAGGCATTGATTTGCCAATGGCTAGCTATGATAGCCGCTTGGCCAAGTACTTGTTATCCACCGTTGAAGATAATGACTTGGCAACCATTGCTCGTCTATACGGCAAGGGGCAACTAAGTAGTGATGAACAAGTTTATGGCAAAGGTGTCAAACGTGCCTTACCAGAAGATGAACTCTTCCATGCTCATTTGGCAAGAAAGATTCAAGTTTTGATAGAAACAGAACCGATAATGAGTCAAGCTCTAAAAGATAATCAGCAGGAAGAGTTATTCTACGAGATGGAATTGCCTTTGGCTTTTGTTTTAGCCAAGATGGAAATAGCAGGTATTAAGGTTGAGCAATCCAGTTTACAAGAGATGGCTTTGGAAAATCAGTTGGTGATTGATCAACTAACAGAAGAAATCTATGACTTGGCTGGTGAAACTTTTAATATCAATTCGCCCAAGCAGTTGGGAGTTATCTTGTTTGAAAAAATGGGGCTGCCGCTATCAGCTACCAAGAAAACCAAGACAGGTTATTCAACAGCAGCTGATGTTTTGGAGCGTTTGGCTCATCAGTCAGACTTGGTTAGAAAGATTTTAGATTATCGTCAAATTACCAAATTGCAGTCCACCTATATTCTTGGTTTACAAGATTATATTTTAGACGATCATAAAATTCATACACGTTATGTACAAGATTTAACCCAAACAGGTCGTCTGTCTAGTACCGATCCTAATTTGCAAAATATTCCTATTCGTTTAGAACAAGGGCGTTTGATTCGTAAGGCATTCAGACCGTCACATCCAGATTGGTTGTTGTTGAGTTCAGATTATTCTCAAATTGAATTGCGGGTCTTGGCTCATATCTCTGGTGATGAGCATTTGATTGACGGCTTTAAGCAAGGGGTGGATATTCATACCTCAACAGCCATGCGGGTTTTTGGCATTGCCAGTCCAGATCAAGTGACAGATAATGACCGTCGCAATGCCAAGGCGGTTAACTTCGGAGTGGTTTATGGGATTTCTGATTTTGGTCTGTCTAATAACTTAGGCATTAGCCGCCAAGCAGCTAAAACTTATATCGAAACCTATTTTGCACGTTATCCAGGGATTAAGACCTACATGGATCAGATTGTCGCAGACGCTAAAACTAAAGGGTATGTTGAAACCATCTTTAAACGTCGGCGTGAATTGCCAGACATCCATTCGCGTAATTTTAATCTGCGTAGCTTTGCGGAACGAACGGCCATCAATTCTCCAATTCAAGGGAGTGCCGCTGATATTCTAAAAATAGCTATGATTGAATTAGATAAACAACTAACTGAAAGAGGGTTGAAAGCCAGAATGCTTTTGCAGGTGCATGATGAAATCGTCTTGGAGTTGCCTAAAGAAGAACTAGAAGAAGTTCAAATTTTGGTTAAGGATACTATGGAGAATGCCGTTAGTCTGGCAGTGCCACTTTTGGTTGATCAAAGTCATGGTCAAACCTGGTACGAGGCAAAATAGGCCATTAGTCAGTTGTTGAAGAAATTTAGGTATCAATAACTTGGTCGATGATTGATTTACTTCACATGAAATTAAAATAAAGAGGTTGGGAGGTGTGGCTGTGATCATCTTATCAGAAACAGATCGTATGATTTATGAAGAAACATTGGAAGAGCTAAAAGAACGTCATATTCGATTGACGGATACACGGAAGGCAATTTTGGCCTATATGATTGCTAGTCATGAACATCCAAGTGCAGAGAAAATCTATCAAGATTTGTTACCAAACTATCCTAGCATGAGTTTGGCAACTGTTTACAATAATCTCAAGGTTCTGGTTGATGAGGGTTTTGTTAGTGAGTTAAAATTACCACAAGATAACACCAGCTATTATGACTTTTTAGGTCATCACCATCCCCATGTTATTTGTCAAAATTGTGGGAGAATTGTTGATGTCATGCTAACTAACCTACCTGATGTGAAATTAGCTATTCAAGCTGAAACAGGTTTTAAGATTACCAAAACGCAGACCATGATTTATGGGATTTGTCCCTGGTGTCAAGAAAAAAAGGCTTAGACGGTTGTCTAAGCCTTTTATGATTGGTGATGTTTTGTGAGTTGATCATAGAAGACCACTTTGGCAGTAGTATAGTAAGGTAGAATATATATCATCAAAAGATTGGCAGTCAATTCGTTTAAGATGAACCAACCGATAAAAGATAAGTCTAAGAAAAAGGCTTGTTTTCGATGGCCTTTCATTAAACGACGACTAGTCATTAAAACGTGATGAGGGGTTGTATAGGTATTTAGTGCTAGTTGTTCAGCAAGGATAAATTCAGCTTGAGAAAAAGCATAATGCCAAGGGGCAAGAAAAATCAATGCAAATAAAATAAAGATAACGATTAGGCTAATGCCCCATCCAAACGTTGTGCTAATATCATTGAGAACAAGGGTGTGATTGCCTAAGGGTGTATATGAATATAACAGAAACAGTATAGTAGCAGAACTGATGATAAAAAGAACAATAAAAGGGATAAAGTAAATGAAACGTAACAGGGAAACGAGGATATACTTACCAAGAAAAGATAGCGAAAAACCCCGTGTGCTATCTGTAAATGTTGGACTCGTTTGTTTTTTACGCCAAATGTCTAACATGGTCAAACTAGCTGAGAGAATAAAAAGGGAAGCCATTATAGGAATAAAGATAAAAATTAATGAATTAACATCATCTTTAAAGAGTATTCTTTCTATACCTGTATAGATAAGGATGAGTAAAATCGGAGTTAAGAAAATTTTATATTTATTTGGTGTTTGTTTTAGTTGATGCCTAGCTGCTTGGCGAATAGATTTATTGGTCATCATAGTAGTAGTCTCCTTTTGTCTTATTTTCATTATATCATATCTCATGACAGTAGTTCATTTTTTTGGTAAAATATGGGAGTCAAGAAAGCCTGGAACTGTATTTTCCAGTTGCAAAGTAAAGGAGATAAGATGACGCAACATCCAATTCAATATCGTTTGATTAAAAAAGAGAAGCACACAGGTGCTCGTTTGGGGGAAATTATTACTCCACATGGCACTTTTCCGACGCCTATGTTTATGCCTGTCGGAACTTTAGCAACGGTTAAAACTCAGTCGCCTGAGGAATTAAAAGAAATGGGTTCAGGGATTATTTTATCGAACACCTATCACTTATGGCTACGCCCAGGTGATGAATTGGTGGCTCAAGCTGGTGGTCTGCATAAATTTATGAATTGGGATCAAGCCATTTTGACAGATAGTGGTGGTTTCCAAGTTTATTCTTTAGCAGATAGTCGTCAAATTACAGAAGAAGGAGTGACTTTTAAGAATCATCTCAATGGCTCTAAGATGTTTTTATCGCCAGAAAAGGCGATTGCCATTCAAAACAATCTGGGTAGTGACATCATGATGAGTTTTGATGAATGCCCTCAATTTTATCAGCCCTATGATTATGTGAAAAAATCTATTGAACGCACTAGTCGTTGGGCAGAGCGTGGCTTGAATGCCCACCGTCGTCCACATGACCAAGGTATTTTTGGAATCGTGCAAGGGGCTGGTTTTGAAGATCTTCGTCGTCAGTCTGCTCAAGATTTAGTCAGCATGGATTTTTCAGGTTATTCGATTGGCGGTTTGGCTGTCGGAGAAACGCATGAAGAAATGAATGCGGTCCTAGATTTCACAACGCCATTGTTACCAGAAAACAAGCCACGTTATTTAATGGGAGTAGGTGCACCAGATAGCCTGATTGATGGTGTTATTCGTGGTGTTGATATGTTTGACTGCGTTTTACCAACTCGTATTGCGCGTAATGGGACCTGTATGACCAGTCAGGGACGTTTGGTTGTCAAAAATGCTCAATTTACAGAAGATTTCAGTCCACTGGATCCAAATTGTGACTGTTACACTTGCCAAAATTATACACGCGCCTACATTCGTCATCTTTTAAAAGCAGATGAAACCTTCGGTATTCGTTTAACAAGTTACCATAACCTTTATTTCTTGGTTAATTTAATGAAACGTGTGCGTCAAGCTATTTTAGATGACAATTTGCTGGAGTTTAGAGAAGATTTTATAGAACAATATGGCTACAATCGTTCTAAGCGTAATTTTTAAGGTTGACTTAAGCTAAGGAAGCTATAATGTAAACATCCTAAAACTTTTCTTTTTCATAAATCTCCAAAACCACTCTTTCGTCAAAGGGTGGTTTTTTCTATTGACAACAAGTTGTAAGATGTTAAAATGATAATAAAGAAAGCGATAACATATCTTGTGGATAGGATTGATTGGAGGTGACAAGCTATGACATTTAGATCCTTGACAGCTAATTTTTATCATTTGATATTAAGTCGGTCGAGTCGTAATATTGCAGATAGTTTTTATTGGATTGCCTTATCAATTGGTTTGATTCAAGTTTATCAGATTGATGCAGGTAGTTTATCTCTATTTGCCTTACTGGGCTTGCTTCCTCAGTTGACTTCTTTTTTATATGGTCCAGTGATTGACCAGATTAAGCAAGACAAGCCTTGGTTGATTGCCTTTCAAGTTAGCCAGTTATTTTTGATTATCTCAATCATCTGTTGCTTGACGTTTAAGTGGCAAGTGGTTTGGATGTATGGCTTAAATTTTTTGTTTCATCTTGTGACAGTTTGGTTAAATACCATGCAGATGAAAATTATCCCAGATACGTTGGATAACGATGATGAGTTGATTGATAAATCGATTGATTTACAGTATGCGACATCTAATGTTCTCGATATACTGAGTAATTTTCTAGCTTCTTGCTTGTTAGCTGTCATTTCCTATAAGGTGCTTCTACAACTGAGCTTGCCATTTTTTATGGCTGCCATTTATTTTATTTGTCGAATACAACTCAAACCAAAGCAAACGATAGAAACGGCAGCTGACAAGGAACCTAACAAAAAAGAAAATTTGGCTCAGTCGATTGCCATCTTTCGCTCATCTCCTTATGCGTCCTTGATTGTGATGGTAGAGTCATTTCTAAGTGGAGGGACAGATTTATTGCTGACCTTGATGCCCTTATACCTTTTACAAGAAGGGATTTCCATTAAGCTAGTTGGATTGGTTTTAGCCGTCCAGCGTGGAGCTGACTTGCTGGGGGCTTTTATCGCTCCTAAACTATCGATTTCACCAAGACGATTTTTCTTTATGGACTATATTATTTCAGGCACGTGTTTATTATTGGTTTTTCTAGTAGCCAATCCCTACCTTAAACTTTTTCTCTTTTTCCTAGCCTTTGTGATTATTGGGATTTCTGGTAATATTTTTGAGAAACTGATTTATGCAGAATATGATCATGATAAGATGGCAGTGGTTTATTCAACCAATTCAAGTTTGTATGCTTTTTGGGGAATTTTATTTCTGTTGATTCCAAGTGTGTATCAAAATATCTTGGTCTTAGGTATTGCCATCAATGCCTTAACCATACTTGTCGGTTTTTATTTAGCTATCAACTATAAAAAAGAGGCTTAATCTTAAGCTTCTTTTCAAATCAACTGAAATACCTTTACTTTTTAGTTGAATTATGATACATTGAACAGAAATAGAAAAACATCTGTACTTTAATCAGATAATCTTAGAGAAAGTAGGGAGAGATATGATAAAAAATAAACGATTGTTTAGTTTATTAGGTTTAGGATTTTTAGCCCTCATTATTTTTGGGGTATTCAGTTCACAAAAAAAACAAGAGTCAGCACAAGAAGAAGTCAAGGTCGGAGTCTTGCAATATGTTACGCATGAGGCCTTAGACACTATCTATGCTGGTATTCAAGAAGGTTTAAAACAGGCGGGTTACGATGATAAACGTGTCACGATTGATTTTTTAAATGCTGAGGGCGATCAAAGTAAGGTTCAAACCATGAGTCAGACTTTGGTTAATAATGGCAATCAGGTCTTGGTTGGGATTGCAACACCAGCAGCTCAAGGTTTGGCCAATGCGACCAAAACTATTCCAGTTGTTATGGGGGCTGTCACTGATCCAGTCGGTGCTAATTTGGTCAAAGATTTGGAAAAACCAAATGGTAATGTCACAGGGGTTTCAGATCAGACACCAATAGCTAGTCAACTAGAGTTGATTAAGACCTTGACACCATCTGTTAAAACCATTGGGATTTTATATAGCAGTAGTGAAGATAATTCCAAATCTCAAGTTGAAGAATTTGCTAACATGGCACAAACCAAGGGTTACCAAGTTGAAACCTATGCTGTTCCTTCAACCAATGAAATTGCAACGACGTTGAATGTGATGTTAGACAAGGTTGATGCCTTATGGGTGCCTTTAGATAATACCATTGCTAGTGCTTTTGCGACCGTTGTTTCAGTAACTAAGGAAGCGAAAAAACCAATTTTTCCAAGCGTTGATACGATGGTTGCAGAAGGAGGCTTGGCTTCCGTAGTTATTGATCAATATCAATTAGGTGTAGCAACTGGTCAAATGGTTGCCAAGGTACTTGATGGTGAAAAAATTGCAAATCTTCCTGTGGAGATTTTTAGTGAAGGTAAGCCAGTGATCAATAAAAAGGTTGCAGCTGAGTTAGGGATTTCAATTCCAGAAGAAGTGTTATCATCAGCTAGTCAAATCATTGAATAAAAAAGTTGGGACAATTTGTTCCAACTTTTTTATTTAGCTTAGCCATAAAACCACAAGATAGGCTAGAAAAAGAAAAGGAACAAAAGCAATACTTTTGTGCTTATTTTTGCCAATAAAATAATAAGTTAATCCTAGTAAACTAGCTAGTTGGAGTAAATAAAGTAGCTGATAAAAATCGAGAGTAAACGTTAGACTAGCCAAAAAGAGAAAGTCTCCATTACCAATTTTAAGCGGAAGAAAAGTCGCTAAGAGAGCCAAAAATAAAAAGAATAGGCTAATTTGGTTAATAGGATGAAAGAAAAAAAGGAGACTACTACCGATAAGCCAAATACAAAGAGGATAGGCTTGCTCTTTCAAATCATATAAAGTCAGGATTAAACCGAGATAGATTAAGATGGTCTGGGCAGGACTAATGACGTCTGCATAGCAAGCTAGTGCAACGAGTCCAGACATTAATTCTAGTCCAGCATACCAAAGGGGGAATTTAGCATGACAAAATCGACAACAAGAGCCATTAATCAATTGTGAAAAAATTGGAATTAAGTCCCTAGCAGTTAATGTTTTTTTGCAATGGTTGCAGTGACTTCGGGGAAAAAGAATAGATTTTTCTGGAAAGCGATCAAAAACTAACCCTAAAAAAGAGCCTAGGCTAGCTCCAAGGAAAAAAATTAAAATAGTCTTCATACTTTTTAATTCGCTAATTCGTTTTAAAAAGTTAAATGCTTGACAAAGTTTTTTAGAACGATTATAATTAAAACATAAAATAGAAAGAGGTATAACAAATGACAACAAGATCTTATGACGGTACTAAAGAAGTTTTGAACCAAGCAGTAGCTGATATTTATAAGGCTATTTCTATTATTCGTCAGGCACATTGGTATATGCGTGGTCAAGGTTTCCTTTACCTACATAAAAAGATGGATGCTTTGATTGATGGATTAGATGGTCATTTGGATGAATTAAGTGAACGTTTGATTATGTTGGGTGGTGCACCATACTCAACTCTTGAAGAATATCATCAAGTATCTAAACTTGAAGAAGTTAAAGGTAGTTTTGATGTTCCAATGGCAGATCGTTTGACACGATTGATTGAAGTCTATACTTATCTAGCAGAACTTTATCATCAAGGTTTAGAAGTAACGGATGAAGAAGGCGAAGCCGTTGCTAATGGTCTGTTTGCAGATGCCCTAGCTGATGCAGATAAGGTCATTTGGATGCTTAAAGCTGAATTAGGTTAATAAAAGCAGTCAGTTCCTAACAAGGAGCTGGCTATTTTGGTCATTGAAAACTGTTCTTGAATTTGCTAAAATGAATAGGGTATGAAAGACTTATATGATGTTCAACAGTTGCTCAAACGATTTGGAATCTTTGTTTATTTGGGCAAACGCTTATATGATATTGAGATGATGAAGATTGAATTGGAGCGTCTTTATCAAAATGGCTTGTTAGCTAGGGAAAATTATTTGCAAGCAGAGTTGATTTTACGACGGGAGCATCGATTGGAAAAGGAGCAAGAAAATGACAAGAAAATTACTAGGAATTGATTTGGGTGGCACGAGCATTAAATTTGGCATCGTGACTCAAGAAGGAGACGTTCAGGACAAATGGTTGATTGCAACCAATAGTTTAGAAGATGGGCGTCATATTTTACCAGATATTATAGCCTCTATTAAGCATCGTTGGGAACTTTATGGCTTGACCAAGGCTGATTTTATTGGTATTGGGATGGGTTCCCCAGGAGCAGTTAATCGTGAGCAAAAAACGGTTACAGGTGCTTTTAATTTGAATTGGGCAAAGACTCAAGCAATTGGTCAAGTGATTGAAGCAGAATTAGAACTGCCTTTTGTCATTGATAATGATGCCAATGTTGCTGCCTTGGGAGAGGCTTGGGTCGGTGCTGGTGATAATCAATCTGATGTCGTTTTTATGACCCTTGGTACAGGTGTTGGTGGCGGTATTATTGCTGATGGCAACCTCATTCATGGTGTGGCTGGAGCAGGTGGTGAGATTGGTCACATGATTGTAGCGGCTGAAACAGGTTTTGCTTGTACATGCGGTAATGTAGGTTGCTTGGAAACAGTAGCGTCAGCGACAGGTATTGTACGAGTGGCTAGGCTTTTAGCAGAAGAATATGAAGGAGTATCGCCTATTAAAGCAATGATTGACAATGGCGATGACGTGACGAGTAAGATTATCTTTGATGAAGCTAAATCAGGTGATTACTTGGCTAATCAGATTGTGGATAAGGTGGCTAACTATCTTGGTTTAGCTGCTGCCAATCTAGGCAATATTCTTAATCCTAGTGCCATTGTTATTGGTGGTGGGGTTTCAGCGGCAGGTGATTTTTTGCTTAAACGTGTAGAAACTCAATTTAAGCGTTATGCTTTTCCACAAGTGCGTCAAACCACTCAGTTGAAATTAGCAGAGCTAGGAAATGATGCAGGTATCATTGGTGCAGCAAGTTTAGTTCGTCAGCTAGGATAGAAAATAGAAAGAGAAGAATAAGATGATAACAGCATTGGTATGGTTAATTTTGCTAGGTTTTATAGCTTGGTTGCTTTGGAATTATTTCCGGGTTCGTCAAGCAGCTCAATTTGTTGATAATGATACTTTCAAAACACTAATGCCTAAGGGGCAGTTAATTGACTTGCGTGATGGTGAAAGTTTTAGACGCAAGCATATCTTGGGTGCTAGACATTTCCAAGCAGCTCAATTCAAGGAATCTTTGTCGGCTCTTAGAAAAGACAAGCCAGTTTTGTTGTATGAAAATGCCCGTGGTGCTAATACTGCTCGTAGTATTTTAACCTTGAAAAAAGCAGGATTTACAGATATTTATGTCCTAAAAGATGGTTTTGACTATTGGGATGGTAAGGTAAAAGAAACTAAAATTAAATCATGAAAAAGTCCAGTCTAGTCGGCTGGCTTTTATTTTTATGAAGAGAGTAAATGGACAGGATTGAAGAAATTATCGTATTTTAATTGAGTAAAAAACGTTTACAAGAGGTTTCTAGTGCTTATTTAAGAGAATTTATGATATAATACAGGGGTTAATCTAAGAATTAAGAGGAAAACATGACAAAATTAAGAGAAGATATCCGTAACGTTGCCATTATTGCCCACGTTGACCACGGAAAAACAACCCTTGTTGATGAATTATTGAAACAATCACAAACCTTGGACGAACGTACGACTTTGGACGAACGTGCCATGGACTCAAATGATTTAGAAAAAGAGCGTGGGATTACTATCCTTGCTAAAAATACAGCCGTTGCCTACAATGATGTTCGTATCAATATTATGGATACCCCAGGACATGCGGACTTCGGTGGAGAAGTTGAACGTATC
Source organism: Streptococcus sp. sy018 (assembly GCF_007859185.1). Lineage (NCBI taxonomy): Bacteria > Bacillati > Bacillota > Bacilli > Lactobacillales > Streptococcaceae > Streptococcus > Streptococcus sp. sy018. The sequence goes on from NZ_VOHN01000001.1 coordinate 224,282, forward strand.
ATGAAAATGGTAGATGGTGTTGTTTTGGTTGTTGATGCCTATGAAGGAACTATGCCACAAACTCGCTTTGTATTGAAAAAAGCCTTGGAACAGAACCTAACACCAATCGTGGTTGTCAATAAAATTGATAAACCATCAGCACGTCCTGAAGAAGTTGTTGACGAAGTGCTTGAACTCTTTATTGAATTAGGAGCAGATGATGACCAATTAGAATTCCCTGTTGTTTATGCTTCAGCGATTAACGGAACATCGTCTTTATCAGATAATCCGGCTGACCAAGAAGCGACGATGGCACCAATTTTTGATACCATCATCGATCATATTCCTGCACCAGTGGATAATTCAGATGAGCCGCTACAATTCCAAGTATCACTACTAGATTACAATGACTTTGTTGGTCGTATTGGTATCGGTCGTATCTTCCGTGGAAGTGTTAAAGTTGGTGATCAAGTTACCCTTTCAAAACTTGACGGCACAACGAAAAATTTCCGTGTAACGAAACTCTTTGGTTTCTTTGGTCTTGAACGTCGTGAAATCCAAGAAGCTAAGGCAGGTGATTTGATTGCGGTATCAGGTATGGAAGACATCTTTGTTGGTGAAACAGTGACACCGACAGATGCAGTAGAACCATTGCCGGTATTGCGTATTGATGAACCAACCCTTCAAATGACTTTCTTGGTTAATAATTCGCCATTTGCCGGTCGTGAAGGAAAATGGGTAACTTCTCGTAAGGTTGAAGAACGTTTATTAGCAGAATTGCAGACAGACGTTTCCTTGCGTGTTGATCCAACGGATTCGCCAGATAAATGGACAGTGTCAGGTCGTGGTGAATTGCACTTGTCCATTTTGATTGAAACCATGCGTCGTGAAGGTTATGAATTGCAAGTTTCTCGTCCAGAAGTTATCATCAAAGAAATTGATGGGGTCAAGATGGAGCCGTTTGAGCGTGTTCAAATTGATACTCCAGAAGAATATCAAGGTGCCGTAATTCAATCCTTGTCAGAGCGTAAGGGTGACATGCTTGATATGCAAATGGTTGGTAATGGTCAAACACGTTTAATTTTCCTTGTTCCAGCGCGTGGTTTGATTGGTTACTCAACCGAGTTCTTATCAATGACGCGTGGTTATGGGATTATGAACCATACCTTTGATCAATATTTACCAGTCGTTCCAGGAGAAATCGGTGGACGTCACCGTGGTGCCTTGGTTTCTATTGATGCTGGTAAGGCAACAACGTACTCAATCATGCGTATTGAAGAACGTGGTACGATCTTTGTTAATCCAGGTACAGAAGTTTACGAAGGGATGATTATCGGAGAAAACTCTCGTGATAATGACTTGACAGTTAATATTACAACAGCCAAGCAGATGACAAACGTGCGTTCGGCAACTAAAGACCAAACGTCAGTAATTAAGACCCCACGTATTTTGACTTTGGAAGAATCACTTGAATTTTTGAATGATGATGAGTATATGGAAGTGACACCTGAGTCAATTCGCTTGCGTAAGCAGATTCTTGATAAACAAGGGCGTGACAAGGCTAACAAGAAGAAAAAATCTGCTGAATAAGATTTTTTATGAAGAGGTGAGCTAATGTTTTATCTCATTATTGCCTTGATGATTTTGGGTTACTATTTTTTTGCAGCACCTAAATCAATCAAGAATACCCTAAATATCATTTTTATTGTGGGTTTGGTGGGTAGTTTTGTGGTTTTAGCTATCTTGAGTTTTACCCAGTTGAGTCAATCGCCACCAGAGATTTTTGTTGGCTTGTTAATGACTTTGGTAGGTGTTTTAGCTTTAAAAGACATGTTTGCTCTGACTACTAAATCAAATCAATCGAAGAAATGAAAGGAAGACTTGTCGGGTCTTCCTTTTTCTTTAATCTTGAAAATTCCCTTAATTAAAGGTAAAATAGATAGAAATAGAAAGATTAGAATGAGATAAAAACGATATGAAAATGATTAGTCGGTTTAAAAATCAGAAAGTCTTGGTACTGGGTTTGGCTCGTTCAGGACTAGCAGCTGCTAAGTTATTGCACCAATTAGGTGCTTTAGTTACGGTTAATGATGGAAAAGCCTTGGAAGAAAATCCCATGGCTAAAGAGTTATTAAGCATGGGGATGAAAGTGATTTGTGGTCATCATCCAGTGGAATTATTAGAAGAAGAATTTGCCTTGATGGTTAAAAATCCAGGGATTCCTTACAGTAATCCTATGGTTGTAGCTGCTTTGGCGAAGAGTTTGCCTATTTTTACTGAAGTTGAATTAGCTTATTTGATTTCTGAGGCGTCAATTATTGGTATTACTGGTTCAAATGGCAAAACAACAACAACAACCATGATTGCTAATGTTTTTGAGTGTGCAGGGCGTCCAGGCTTATTAGCGGGAAATATTGGCTTTCCTGCTAGCGAAGTAGCTCAAACAGCAACGGCATCTGATGTGATGATTACTGAGTTATCGAGTTTTCAATTGATGGGAGTTAAGGAATTTAAGCCCCATATTGCCGTGATTACTAACTTTGTTGCAAGTCATTTAGACTATCACGGTGAGTTTGACGACTATGTGGCAGCAAAGTGGAAGATTCAAGAGCAAATGTCTGAAGAAGATTTTTTGATTTTGAATGTCACACAAGAGTTGGCCAAGGAATTGGCTAAAACAAGTAAAGCCACTGTTGTTCCTTTTTCAGTTACTGAAAAAGTGGACGGTGCCTATCTGTTTGAAAACCAACTTTACTTTAAGAAAGAGTTGATTATGTCAGCTGATGAGATTGGTGTTCCTGGTCTTCATAATATAGAAAATGCCTTGGCAACTATTGCAGTGGCTAAATTATCTGGTATTGACAATCAAGCGATTAAAGAAGGTATTACTCGTTTTTCTGGTGTCAAGCACCGTTTGCAAGATTTAGGAACGGTGAAACAGGTGCGTTTTTATAATGATAGTAAGTCAACCAATATTCAAGCGACCCAAAAGGCCCTCTCAGGCTTTGATAACAAGCAAGTGCTTTTAATCCTAGGTGGTTTGGATCGTGGTAATGCTTTTGATGAGCTTTTGCCAGATTTACAGGGAATTAAGCAGTTAGTTTTAATCGGCGAAGTGGCTCCACGTTTGAAAGAACTGGCAGAAAAAACAGCTCTGCCTTGGGTAATGGCTGATAATGTGGCAGAAGCTACGGAATTAGCTTTTAATTTAGCCAGTGCTGATGATGTGGTTTTGCTTAGTCCTGCTAACGCGAGTTGGGACCAATACCTCAACTTCGAAGAACGTGGAGATGAGTTTATCCAAACAGTTGAAAAAATCAAGGGAGAACAAGCATGACCAAGAAAAAAATTATTTTCACAGGTGGTGGAACAGTTGGTCATGTTACCCTGAATCTACTTCTGATTCCTAGATTTTTGTCAGATGGTTGGGAAGTGCACTACATTGGTGATAAAAATGGTGTTGAATACCAAACCATTATTCAATCAGGTCTTTCAGTAACTTTCCATGGCATTGCAACAGGGAAATTACGTCGTTATTTCAGTTGGCAGAATTTTCTAGACTTATTTAAGGTAGCCTATGGTATTTTACAATCTTTAGTCATTGTAGCTAAAATCCGACCTAACGCTCTCTTTTCAAAAGGAGGCTTTGTTTCAGTTCCTCCAGTCATTGCAGCAAAAATTTTGTCTGTTCCAGTCTTTATTCATGAGTCAGATTTGTCTATGGGTTTGGCCAATAAAATCGCTTATAAATTTGCGACAAAGATGTACACAACCTTTAAACAAGCTAATTTAGCTAAGGAAGAACATGTTGGAGCAATCACAAAAATTGATCAAGACAGTGTTGACATGACCCAAGTTGATTTTATCCGCGACCAGTTTGATGCACAATTAAAAACCATTCTGTTTGTTGGCGGTTCTGGCGGAGCCAAGGTTTTTAATGACTTCATTAGCCAAGAACCAGAATTGATTAAGCGTTATAATGTTATCAATTTATCTGGTGATACTAGCCTTAACCAACTCACGAAAAATCTTTACCGTGTTGATTATGTAACGGATTTTTATCAACCTTTGATGGCAATGGCTGATGTTGTGGTGACTCGTGGGGGAGCCAATACCTTATTTGAGTTGTTAGCGATGAAAAAACTTCATGTGATTGTTCCTTTGGGTAAAGAGGCTAGTCGTGGCGATCAACTGGAAAATGCTGCTTATTTTGAGAAACAAGGTTATGCGAAACAGTTACTTGAAGAAGACTTGACTTTGGAGAACTTGGAATCAGCTATTGCTGAACTTTTGACCAAGCAAGCTAGTTATCAAGAAGCTATGGCAACAACCAAAGATTTGAAATCAATAGCTGATTTTTATAACGTGTTGGAAGCAGATATTAACCAAAATTAAGGGATATTATGTCAAAAAAAAATAAACATGATCAGGCAACACCTGAGAGAGAATTAAGTGATTGGCAAAAAAGAAATATTGAGTTTTTAAAGAAGAAGCAACAAGAAGAACAAATCAAGGCTAAGGCAGCTAAAGACTTATTAGCTAAAAGAAAATCATTGATGAAACAATCACTTCTTGAGGAAGAATCAGTAGTTCAATCTAAACCAAAGAAAAAAATAAGAAAAAAAAATCATAAGGTTACTAAACCAGAAAAGAGAACCTTTATCAAGGCTGGCTCAGTTATTCTTATTGCCGTTTTGGTCTTGGTAAGCTCGGCTTTCTTTTTAACTCCCTATAGTCAACAAAAGATACTGCAAATAACAGGAGTGGAACAAACAACAACTGAAGAAGTGAGCCAAGCTAGTGGTATTAAGAGTACTGACTATTTAACAAGTGTTTGGTTTAATACTAAGAATTATGAAAGAGCCATTAAAACGAATAATCCTTGGGTAAAAAAAGCAAAGATAACCTATCAATTTCCTAATATTTTTAAGATCAAGATAGAAGAATATCAGATTTATGCCTATGGTTTAACAGATCAAGGTTATCGACCTATTTTAGAAAGTGGTACGCGAGTAGATACGCCTGATGCGATTGCTTTAACAGGAGAGGCTTTAATTGTTGACTTTACTAATAAAAAGCAGATCAAGCAGTTAATTCAAGAATTACTTAAAGTTGATCAACAAATTGTGAGCCAAGTCAGAAATGTGAGTTTGACACCGAGTAAAGCGACAGCTGATTTGTTACAGTTGGAAATGTATGATGGTAATTTGGTAAGGGTTCCTTTATCAGAATTGTCCAAGAAGTTGTCTTATTATAACAAGATGATTCAGCTGACTGATGTAGGCATCATTGATATGGAAGTTGGGATTTATCACACAACGAGTGAGCTTGAAGCACAAAATCAAAGCAGTCAAGAAGAAAACACATCGTCTAGTGAATCAGGCACTTCTTCAGATGAAACCGAAAGTAGTGACGCAATCGAGACGAGTTCAGATGTGTCTGTGGAGGCTACCATATCAGAAACTGAAGAAAATCTTAGTGTAGAATAGGCTTTCCTAGAGATTTTATCGAAATAAAAAACGTAAAATGATATCATTTTACGTTTTTTATGATATAATAATCACTGAGTAATTCTATTTTTGAATAGTATAAACGAATCATAGTTTTGAAAAGATAGTGAGGTCAAGTGAATGGCTAGGAATGGCTTTTTTACAGGTTTGGATATAGGGACGAGTTCAATCAAGGTTCTAGTTGCTGAACTTGTTCAAGGAGAGATGAATGTCATCGGTGTAAGTAATGTCACAAGTACTGGTGTCAGAGATGGTATTATTGTTGATATTGAAGCAGCAGCGAATTCGATTAAATCAGCTATTGAACAGGCAGGTGAAAAAGCAGGGATTACCATTGATAAGGTTAATGTGGCACTTCCTGCTAATCTGTTACAAATCGAGCCCACTCAAGGAATGATTCCTGTACCTAATGAATCAAAAGAAATCAAAGATGAAGATGTAGCAAGTGTCGTTCGTTCAGCCTTGACTAAGAGCATCACTCCTGAGCGTGAAGTTATCTCATTGGTACCTGAAGAATTCATCGTGGATGGTTTTCAAGGAATTCGTGATCCAAGAGGCATGATGGGCGTGCGTTTAGAAATGCGTGGTTTAATCTATACTGGGCCTAATACTATCTTGCATAATTTAAGAAAAACAGTTGAGCGTGCAGGGATTCAAGTTGAGAATATTATCATCTCCCCTCTAGCCATGGCGAAATCAGTCTTAAATGAAGGGGAACGTGAGTTTGGTGCGACTGTTATTGATATGGGAGCAGGGCAAACGACAGTAGCTTCTATGCGAGCACAAGAGTTGCAATATACAAACATCTATTCTGAAGGTGGTGAGTATGTTACTAAAGATATTTCTAAGGTACTCAAAACTTCTATGCAGATTGCAGAAGCCTTGAAATTTAACTTTGGTAGTGCCGATACCAATGCAACGAGTTTGACAGAAACTGTTCCTGTGGATGTTATTGGTAGTGATGAGCCTGTTGAAATTACTGAACGTTATTTATCAGAAATTATTTCAGCTCGTATTCGTCATATTTTAGAGCGAATTAAACAAGATCTAGAACGTGGTCGTTTGCTTGATCTACCAGGTGGTGTAGTCTTAATCGGTGGTGGGTCAATCTTGCCAGGAATTGTTGAATTAGCACAGGATGTGTTTAAAACAAAGGTTAAATTACATGTGCCTAATCAAGTTGGTATTCGTAATCCAATGTTTGCCAATGTTATTAGTTTGGTAGAATATGTTGGAAAAATGAGCGAAGTAGAATTATTAGCTCAAGCTGCTGTAACGGGTGAAGAATTGCTAAGACGTAAACCAACTGATGTTGGACGTCCGACGATGTCAGTGACTGTTCCAGCTCCAACAATGTATCAAGAAGAAACGTTAGATACTGGTGTTCGTCCACCGCTACAAGCTCCAGAAGATTTCATTCCCCAACCGATTAAAACGAAAAAAGTTAAGCCAAAGAAATCAAAAGATAAACTAGGCGATCGGGTACGTGGTGTGTTTGGAAGTTTATTTGATTAAAAGTTTGATTGAAATGAGGAAATAAAATATGGTATTTTCATTTGATGCTGCGTCTGTTCAAGGAGCAGTGATAAAGGTTATTGGTGTCGGTGGAGGCGGTGGTAATGCCATCAATCGCATGATTGAAGAAGGTGTGGCAGGTGTCGAATTTATTGCAGCCAACACAGATATTCAAGCCTTGAGTGCCTCTAAGGCAGAAACAGTCATTCAATTAGGTCCTAAATTAACAAGAGGTCTTGGGGCTGGAGGTCAGCCTGAAGTTGGTCGTAAGGCTGCTGAAGAAAGTGAAGAAGTCATTGTTGAAGCCTTGACGGGTTCTGACATGGTCTTTATTACAGCTGGTATGGGTGGAGGATCTGGTACAGGAGCTGCACCAGTGATTGCTCGTATTGCCAAAAGTTTGGGCGCTTTAACAGTAGCAGTGGTGACTCGTCCGTTTGGTTTTGAAGGAAACAAACGTGGTAATTTTGCAATCGAAGGCATCGCTGAATTGCGTGAGCAAGTAGATACGCTTTTGATTATTTCTAACAATAATTTATTGGAAATTGTTGATAAAAAGACACCACTTCTAGAAGCACTTAGTGAAGCTGATAATGTGTTGCGTCAGGGTGTTCAAGGTATCACTGATTTGATTACCAATCCTGGTTTGATTAACTTGGACTTTGCTGATGTTAAGACAGTTATGGCTAATAAGGGCAATGCTCTTATGGGTATCGGTATTGGTAGTGGTGAGGAACGTATCATTGAAGCTGCTCGTAAAGCCATTTATTCACCACTTTTGGAAACAACCATTGATGGAGCTGAAGATGTTATCGTTAACGTCACAGGTGGTTTGGATATGACCTTGACAGAAGCAGAAGAAGCATCTGAAATTGTTGGTCAAGCAGCAGGTAATGGTGTTAACATTTGGTTAGGGACATCGATTGATGATAGCATGAAAGACGAAATTCGTGTCACAGTTGTTGCAACTGGTGTTGGTAAAGACCGTGTTGAAACAGTGGCTAATTTCCGTCAGCCTCGTCAATTTACTTCAGGTCCTCAAACTCAACCTCTAGAAACACAAGAACCAGTGCAAACAGGTTTTGATCGTCGCCACAATTTTGATATGGCTGAAGTTCGTGAAATGCCAACTAGTTCTGTTTCTAGTAAGCAAGTAAAACCTGCTAGTGAACAATCATCATTTGGTAATTGGGATTTAAAACGTGATCAGATTACCCGTCCTACAGAAGGAGAGTTAGATAGTCAATTAACTATGTCTAGTTTCCAACAAACTGCTTTTGAAGGTGACGATGAATTAGAAACACCACCATTTTTCAAAAACCGTTAAGATGAATCTTGCTAGAAATAAACAAGAAATCATGAAGCAAGTAGCTGTCTTGGTTTCTGATGAACAAAAGGCTCAACCGGTTGAAGTGATTGCAGTAACGAAATATGTAGATGTTGCAACAACTCAAGCCTTAGTTGATTTGGGGCATCATCATCTTGGTGAAAATCGTGTTGATAAATTTTTAGAAAAATATCATCAGGTTAAGGGCGATGTGTTAACTTGGCATTTTATCGGAAGTCTTCAGCGGCGTAAGGTAAAAGAAGTTATTGATTATATTGATTATTTCCATGCTTTAGATTCTCTTAACTTGGCTTTAGAGATTCAAAAACGAGCAAGTAAACCAGTTAAGTGTTTCTTGCAAGTCAATATTTCAAAAGAGACAAGTAAGCATGGGGTCTATATAGAAGAATTGGATGATTTACTAGAAGAACTAGCAAAATTAGATAAGATTATTCTTGTAGGATTGATGACAATGACTCCTTTTGAAGCCAGCGATGACGAAAAACAAGCGATTTTTCGACAAGCAAGATTGCTCAGAGAACAATTAGCTGAAAAGAAAATAGCTCATATGCCATTTAAGGAATTAAGTATGGGAATGAGCGGCGATTTTGCTCTGGCCATTAAAGAAGGAGCAACCTTTGTTAGAATTGGCCAATCATTTTTTAAAGAATAGGAGATAGAAATGGGACTAAAAGATTTTACAAATAATATCATTTCTTATTTTTCAACGGATGAGGTCAGTGAACTTGAAGAATTTGAGCAAGAAAGAGAGGTTGCTCAAAGTTCTCATCGGCAAGAGGTTAGAGAACACGAGCGTCCTCGTCCTCAAGCACCGAGACCACAGATAGCTCAGCCACAAAGAGAGCCAGTAACAACAATGAAAACGTCAACGCAAGAGACCGTCAGAACAAGAAGTCCAAAAGCAGATTTGAGAGCTGTTCAACATCAAAGCATGGGAGAGGCGGTAACAATTGCTCTTAAATATCCTCGTAAGTATGAAGATGCTCGAGAGATTGTGGCTCTATTAAATAGTAATGAATGTGTCTTGATTGATTTTCAATATATGCTAGAAACTCAAGCTAGACGATGTCTAGACTTTATTGATGGTGCTAGTGAAGTTTTATCTGGTAATTTGCAAAAAGTAGGGTCGTCGATGTATCTATTGACACCAGCTTCAGTTGTCGTTGATGTCGAAGAAATGCAAATTCCAAATACTGCTCAAGATCAGTCCTTTGATTATGACATGAAGAGAAGATAAAACATGGTTTTGGTTATTTTAGTAAGTTTAAGACTAATTCAAGTTTATTCTTATATTCTATTTATCTACGCAATCATGTCTTGGTTTCCAGGGGCTTATGAAACGAAACTGGGACAAATAATAGTTGGTTTAGTAGAGCCACTATTAACACCCTTTAAAAAGTTTCGTTTAGTTTTTGCAGGTCTTGATTTTACAATTTTTCTAGTCATGTTCCTACTTAATCGTTTAAGTGCCTTTTTGATTAGTTTATTGCAATGACAGATAAAAGATTGATTTATCAGCATTTTCATTCGGATGAAAAAGTATTTATTGATAAGATTAGCGATTTAATTACCAAGATGGAGAATACCTATACTTATCAATTGACAGAATTTTTAGATCCAAGGCAATTACAAATTGCACTCAGTGTTTTAGGACATGCTCAAGTCAAACATTTTGTTTCGACACTTATGGCACCGATGGAATATGCAAGAGTGATTATTGCTCCTGATTATTACGAGTTATCTGTCGAAGACTTTAATTTGACTTTGGTAGAGATTGATTACCCACGAAAATTTTATACGTTATCTCATCGACAAGTTTTAGGAGCCTTGCTTAATCAATTAGGTATCAGACGTTCTCTGCTCGGAGACATTTTGCTGGTTGATAAAAGAGTTCAGATTTTTTTGGACCAAGACAAAGTGATTTATTTGAGAAATCAGGTGGAAAAAATCGCTTCTGTTCCAGTTTCTTTTCGGGAAGTTTCTCTTGAAGAACGCTTGGTAGGAGAAGGAGCAAGCGATGAACAACTTGTTTTAACGATTAGTTTTCGAGCGGATACCCTATTAGCTAAGGTGATAAAGGAATCTCGAACGACGATTACACGATTGATTGAGCAAGAAAAAGTGAAGTGTAATTATCATCTCCTTCAACGTGGAAGTCAAGATTTGAAACTGGGAGATTTGATTAGTATTCGTGGGTATGGTCGTTTTCAAATAAAAGAAATTTTAGGACAGACTAAACAAGGAAAATATAAGGTGATCATTCGTCAAATGATTGCTAAATAAGGAGGAATGTATGGCGCTAACAGCATTAGAAATTAAAGAAAAAACGTTTAAAGTAAAATTTCGTGGTTATAGTGAAGACGAAGTTAATGACTTTTTAGATTTGGTTACTGATGAGTATGAGGACTTGGTACGACTTAATCGTGAACAAGCCAATAAAATTAAGTCTTTGGAAGAAAAATTAGCTTATTTTGATGATATTAAAGAGTCTTTGAGTCAGTCGGTTATTTTGGCTCAAGAAACTTCTGAAAATATCAAATCAACAGCTCAAGTAGAAGCAGATAACATTATTGCTCAAGCAAATAATTTGTTGGAAGAATCTAAATTAAAAGGCAATCAGATTATTCGTGATGCTGCTGATGAAGCAAAAGTTGTAGCGATTGAGACTGAAGATTTGAAACGTCAAAGTCGAGTCTTTCATCAACGCTTATTGGCTGCCATTGAAGCTCAACATAGTTTGATTATGTCGCCAGAATGGAGTGAACTCTTACAACCGACAGCCGTTTATTTGCAAGATTCGACATCGGCTTTTAAAGAAGTTGTAGAAAGTGTTTTAGATGAAAAAATGGTAATGAAATCTGATGAAGACTCATTGGATGCCACACGTCAATTTACACCAGATGAGATTGCAGAATTGCAACGTCGTATGGAAGAAAGTAATAAGCAACTTGAAACCACTCAAGAGCTTAAGACACCAGTTGTGACTGAAGACGTGGTGGTAGAAGAAGTTAAGGAAAATCCTAAGCCATCTTTTGGGGAAACACAAACATTTAAATTAAATATTGCTGATTAACAAAAACAAGATAATCTTTTGATATTTCTAGCGAATAGGAGATGGTGGAAGTCCTATAATCCCTCAACTGATTATTATCATTTTGTCGCATTCTAGCTGAACATCAGAGTAAGTTAGGACGGTTTGTTGTCGTTACTCAACAAGAAGAGGGATAATACATCAGTGTATTATCTGAATTAAGGTGGTACCACGAGCTTTCGTCCTTTTTGACGGAGCTCTTTTTATATGAAAAGGAGAATGATATGAAATTAAAAGAAACTTTGAATTTAGGCAAGACGGCATTTCCAATGCGTGCAGGCCTACCAAATAAAGAACCAGAATGGCAAAAAAAATGGCAGGAAGCAGCTATTTATCAGAAACGTCAAGAATTGAATGCAGAAAAACCAACTTTCTTTCTACATGATGGCCCTCCCTATGCAAACGGCAATATCCATGTTGGTCATGCCCTCAATAAAATCTCAAAAGATATCATCACTCGTGCTAAGTCGATGATGGGTTATCGAGCTCCCTTTGTGCCAGGTTGGGATACTCATGGTTTACCAATTGAGCAAGTTTTGTCTAAGCAAGGTGTCAAACGCAAAGAAATGGACTTGGTTGAGTACCTTAAAATGTGTCGTGATTATGCGCTTAGTCAAGTTGATAAACAAAGAGAAGATTTTAAGCGTTTAGGTGTCGCAGCTGATTGGGAAAATCCTTATGTCACATTGACACCAGATTTTGAGGCAGCACAAATTCGTGTCTTTGGGGCTATGGCTGATAAAGGTTATATCTATCGTGGTGCCAAGCCTGTCTATTGGTCTTGGTCATCTGAATCAGCCTTGGCTGAAGCAGAAATTGAGTATCATGATTTAGTATCGACATCGCTGTACTATGCCAACCGTGTAAAAGATGGTAAAGGTCTTCTTGATACTAATACTTATATTGTAGTTTGGACAACAACACCATTTACAGTAACAGCTTCGCGTGGGTTGACTGTTGGTCCTGAGTTTGATTATGTAGTGGTTAAGCCAGCAAATGATAGTCGAAAATTCCTGGTTGCTGCTGACTTACTTAATTCTTTAGCAGAACGTTTTGCTTGGGAAAATGTGGAAGTTTTGGCTAGCTATCAAGGTAAAGAACTAGACCGTATTGTGACAGAACATCCATGGGATCAAGAAGTTGATGAATTGGTTATGAATGGTGACCATGTGACTCTTGATTCTGGTACAGGTGTTGTCCATACGGCACCAGGTTTTGGTGAGGATGACTACAATGTCGGTATCAAGTATGGCCTAGAAGTTGCTGTGACAGTTGATGAACGTGGTATGATGACAGAAAATGCTGGCCCTGATTTTGCTGGTCAGTTCTACGATAAAATTACACCAGTTGTTATTGAAAAATTAGGAGATTTACTTTTAGCACAAGAAGAAATTTCTCACTCGTATCCATTTGACTGGCGAACTAAAAAGCCAATCATTTGGCGTGCAGTACCACAATGGTTTGCTTCTGTTTCTCAGTTCCGCCAAGATATTTTATCAGAGATTGACAAGGTTAATTTCTATCCAGCTTGGGGTAAAACGCGTCTTTATAACATGATTCGTGACCGTGGTGACTGGGTCATTTCCCGTCAGCGTAACTGGGGTGTACCTTTACCAATCTTTTATGCTGAAGATGGTACGGCAATCATGACCAAGGAAGTAACAGACCATGTGGCTAATCTTTTTGAAGAACATGGTTCAATTATTTGGTGGGAACGTGAAGCTAAGGAACTTTTACCAGAAGGATTTAGTCACCCTGGTTCACCAAACGGTCAATTTACTAAAGAAACAGATATTATGGACGTTTGGTTTGATTCTGGTTCATCATGGAATGGTGTGATGAATACGCGTTCAAATTTGGGGTATCCAGCAGACCTTTATCTTGAAGGAAGTGACCAATATCGTGGTTGGTTTAACTCGTCTTTGATTACTTCTGTTGCGGTTAATGGTCATGCCCCATATAAATCAATTCTTTCTCAAGGTTTTGTCCTTGACGGTAAAGGCGAAAAAATGTCTAAGTCGAAAGGCAATATCATTTCACCAAATGATGTGGCCAAACAATATGGAGCAGAGATTCTTCGTCTTTGGGTAACTTCAGTCGATACCGATAATGATGTTCGTGTGTCAATGGATATCCTAGCTCAAGTATCTGAAACTTATCGTAAAATCCGTAATACCTTACGTTTCCTTCTAGCAAATACTGCTGATTTTAATCCAGAAACAGATAGCGTATCCTATCAAGATCTACGTCCAGTGGATCAATACATGACGATCAAATTTAATAAATTGGTGGCAAGTATCATCGAAGCTTATGAATCTTATGATTTTATAGCTATCTATAAAGCAGTTGTCAATTTTGTCACAGTTGACTTGTCAGCCTTCTATTTGGATTTTGCCAAGGATGTCGTTTACATTGAGGCAGTGGATAGCCTAGCTCGTCGCCAAATGCAAACCGTCTTTTATGATATTTTGGTTAAAATCACAAAACTTTTGACACCAATCATGCCTCATACGGCAGAAGAAATCTGGTCATATCTGGAACATGAAACAGCAGAATTTGTTCAGTTGACTGAAATGCCAGAAGTGGAAACATTTGACAACCAAGACGAGATTTTAGAGAAATGGGAGGCCTTCTTAGTTTTCCGTACCAAAACTCAAAAAGCTTTGGAAGAAGCAAGGAATGCTAAAGTTATCGGAAAATCATTAGAAGCTCATTTGACGGTCTATGCAGATGAAACTGTAAAAAACCTTTTGACATCTCTTGAATCAGATATTGCTCAACTGTTGATTGTGTCACAATTAACTCTCAGTGATCAATCAGCACCAGTAGATGCTGTTGTTGTTGATAATGTTAGCTTTAATGTAGAAGCGGCAAGTGGTCAAGTGTGTGAGCGTTGCCGCCGTGTTGACGAGTCAACACAAGAGCGTTCTTACCAAGTAAACATTTGTGCTCATTGTGCTGAGATTGTAGAAACACATTTTGTTGATGCAGTGGCTCAGGGATTTGAAAAATAAAAGAATGACCAAAAGGTCATTCTTTTTTATTAGGCAGATAATAGCAAACCAAGAACCAGTTAACTGATTCTTGGTTATTTGATAGGGATTGAAATTTCAATCAGATTAGGAGTGTGCAAGGTTTGTAATTGATCAAAAAGAGCGAGAGTTGAGTCAATTTTACGTTTCATGAAAAATTCACGAATTGCCACAATTTCTTCATCCTTGATGGCCCGATGTTTATTAGAAATTAACAACTCATAATGTTTGGGAGCTTTGGTAAAGACCACGTCTGTATTACCAGCTGAATAGACTTCAACTAATTCAGCATCAGTATTGGTGAGTTGGCTTTTAACCAAGGCGGAATGGCTACTTGTGGTATTGATTAGTCGCATAAATTAATCTCCGAATGATTTTGATAGTTTTATTATAGCATATTTTTGTGAACAAGTTAACATATTAGTGATTTTTTTGCCACTCTTTAACTCCCCATTGATGACTACCACGTTTGAGTTTGCTAATCGCTTCGTCAACAGGAAACCAAGCCAGTTGATTAAAGTCTTCTAGGGGGGATTGTGCCACTTGGAACTGAGTCACTTGATAAATATAGGCTGGATTGTAGTAGTGTTTGTCACGGTGACTAGAATAAAAGTATTCGTCAGCTTGGCCATAGTATTGCCCAAATTCAGCTGTAAAACCTAATTCTTCAATCAATTCACGACGCAGAGCAGTCAGATGCTCTTCACCAGCTTCAATTTCTCCGCCTGGTAAAAACCAAGAACCGTTAGGGGCTTGAACAAGGATAATTTGATCATTTGTCTTATTAGGAATGATAGCATAAACACCATGTCGTGTGGTATAGTCTGTGTTTTCTTTTTTTATACCAAAGGTTGGTCTTGTGGTCATTACATTTCTCCTTTTCCTTTTATTATAACCTGTCAACGTTAAAAAATCTAGTCTAAATGACTAGATTTTTCAGTTTAATCAGTTATTTCGGAAGATTCAGTAACTTTTGTGCTATCTGCTTTTTTAGCTGATTTAATCATGATTTGCCCATTGCTTGTCATCACAGCCTTGAGTTGTTTTTCGTTTGGATTTTCAAGATAGAAGTCAGTCAGTGCGTCTTCAATATAATCTTGAATGGTTCGGCGAAGTGGGCGAGCTCCCATTTTAGGATCATAGCCTAAGTCAACCAATTTTTCTTTAACCTTGTTGGTTACTTCAAGTTCAATGCCGTTATTGGCTAGGCGTTGACGAACAGTGGCAAGCATAAGGTCAACGATGGTGAGTAGGTTATCCTTGCTAAGAGGCTGAAATTCAATAATCCCATCAAAGCGATTCATAAATTCAGGACTGAAGAAGTCACCTAATTGGTTGAGAACAGAATGAGTGCGTCCTTCACGGCTAGCACCAAAACCAACTGAGGCTTCTACTTTACCTGTGCCGGCATTAGAAGTCATGATGATAATGGTATCTTTAAAACTGACGGTACGCCCTTGACCATCAGTTAGGCGACCATCATCTAAAACTTGAAGAAACATATGCATCACATCAGGGTGAGCCTTTTCCACTTCGTCAAGTAAAATGAGAGAATAAGGGTTGCGACGGACTTTTTCTGTCAGTTGTCCAGCTTCATCATAGCCCACATAGCCTGGAGGGGCACCGACTAATTTAGCAACAGCATGTTTTTCCATGTATTCGCTCATGTCAAAACGAATCATGCTATCAGCCGAACCAAAGAGTTCAATGGCTAGTTGTTTAGAGAGTTCAGTTTTACCGACACCAGTTGGGCCGACAAACAAGAAACTACCAATTGGACGATTAGGGCTACCAAGGCCGACACGATTACGACGAATGGCTTTGGCAATCTTATCAACAGCTTCATCTTGACCGATGACCTGTTTTTTCAAATCATCAGCGAGATTGAGCAGTTGAGATTGTTCTTTTTCTTTCAAGTCCCCAACAGGAATATTGGTTTTTTGTTCAACAATCGCTTCAATATGCTTTTCAGTGATGATTGGCATATCTTGGTCATCAATTTTTTGTTCCTGCATTTCCTTATATTTGGCAATCTGATCTCTAAAGTAAGCCGCTTTTTCATAATCTTCATCACGAGTGGCTTGTGCCTTGAGATTTTCTGCTTCAATTAAACGCTTGTCTAATTCTTTTGGATCAACAAAATTAAGGGTAAGGTTCATTTTTGAGCCAGCTTCGTCTAGCAAATCAATTGCCTTATCTGGTAGGAAACGATCTTGGATATAGCGATTAGAAAGTCGAGCAGCTGCTTCAATGGCTTCATCTGTGTATTTGACATGATGATAGTCTTGATACTTAGGTTGAATACCACGAAGAATGGTAATGGTTTCTTCAACACTTGGTTCATCGACCTTGACTGGCTGCATACGGCGTTCAAGGGCGGCGTCTTTTTCAATGATACGATATTCGTTAAGAGTGGTAGCACCTACTAATTGTAACTCCCCACGAGCAAGAGCGGGCTTAAGAATGTTGCCGGCATCCATATTGCCATCGCCTGCAGAGCCAGCTCCGACAATCTCATGGATTTCATCAATGAAAAGAATGACATCTTGTCGCTGACGAATCTCATCCATGAGTTTTTGCATGCGTTCTTCAAATTGGCCACGAATGCCTGTTCCTTGGACAAGGCTAACCACATCAAGACGGATAACTTGTTTTCCTTGAAGTTTTTGAGGGACATTGCCATCAACGATTTTTTGGGCCAAACCTTCTACAACGGCAGTTTTACCAACACCAGGCTCACCGATAAGAACAGGGTTATTCTTGGTTCTGCGATTTAGAATTTCAATAACACGAACGATTTCTTGATCACGTCCAATGACAGGGTCGATATTACCTTGTTTAGCTAGGTCAGTCACATTGATACCAAATTCGTCCAAGAGTCCTTTTGGCTGTTGTGGGGCTTGTGGCTTGTTGTTACGGTTGTTTCCACCGTTTCCAGAACGTCCCCCACCAGCTTGAGTTTTAGGTGCATTTGGTAAATCTTGATTGAAAGCACGGAAATTATTTAAATCACCAAAAAAATCATCAAAGAAAGGATTGAGTGAATTGCTACTCATTCCTTGCTGACTTGGTTGACTTTTCATGATTTGGTAGCAATTTTGGCAAAGATCAATTTGTTGTTGTTTGCCATTAACACTTGTATAGAGATGAATACTTGCTTCATTTAGATTACAATTTTTACATAGCATAATCAGTACCTCTTTTCAATAGAAGTTGGTTTCAAAAGCTTGAATCTCGATTGGTCAAAAAAGGTCAAACTTTTATAGTTTTATTATACAACAATTAAGTAAATAAGCAAGTAAAAAGATTATTCCTTACCGATAGGTTAGTTATTTTTAGCTAAGATAAGGAAAAAACGCCTGTTTTTTTGCGTCTTTATTGATTTTTGTGATAAAATAGAGAAGTAGTATTTAGAAAATAGGAGAAAACCATGGAATCACATTTGGTAAGAATTATCAATCGCTTGGAACTAATGGCGACTGATGGTGGTAATTTAAAACGTAATTTTGAACGTGAAGGTGTAGTGGTTGCTGAAGTATCATTTAATCATGATCCAGAAACAGGAGCAGTGTTTACCCTGCGTGATGTTGCAGCGCGTGAGACCTATACCTTTGATAGCATTGATTTGATTGCAATGGAAATTTATGACTTACTTTATTAAGCATGCACAAAAACACCGTTAGGTGTTTTTTGTTAGAAGGAGATGGAAATGGCAAGATTGATAGATGGTAAGGCGGTTGCTCAGCAGATGCAAGCAGAATTGGCTGAAAAAGTCGCTACATTAAAATCAGAAACAGGAATTGTTCCTAAGCTGATAGTGATTTTGGTTGGTGATGATCCTGCTAGTCAACTTTATGTGGGCAATAAAGAAAGAGCTGCTCTGAAAGCAGGTTTTGAGAGTGAGATTGTTCGTGTTCCAGAAACTATTAGTCAAAGTGACCTTTTGGATTTGATTGAGAACTATAATCAAGACAAGACTTGCCATGGGATTTTGGTACAACTACCCTTACCAAATCATATCAATGATCAAGATGTGTTGTTGGCAATATCGCCAGATAAGGACGTTGATGGCTTTCATCCTATGAATATGGGGCAACTCTGGTCAGGACATGGGAGTTTGATACCTTGTACACCAGCAGGCATTATCAAGTTATTGGATACTTACAAGGTCGAACTCGAAGGCAAACAAGCCTTAGTGATTGGCCGTAGTAATATTGTTGGTAAGCCTATGGCTCAACTGCTGTTAGATCGAAATGCAACGGTGACCATTGCGCATTCACGAACTAAAAATTTAGCAGAACTGGCAAGACAAGCGGATATTTTAATTGTGGCTATTGGCCGTGGTCACTTTGTTACAAAAGAATTTGTTAAGGAAGGGGTAGTCGTGATTGATGTCGGCATGAATCGTCTAGCTGATGGCCGTTTTGTTGGAGATGTCAAGTTTGATGAGGTTAGTGAAGTGGCTAGCCTACTTACCCCAGTTCCAGGGGGAGTGGGGCCTATGACCATTACTATGCTTTTGGAGCAGACCTATCAGATTGCAAAAAATAAGGGACTTAGCTAATAGAGCTAAAAATTGCTGAGAGAGCTGAATCAACAAGTGCCTTTTGGCACTTTTTTTGTTATACTGGTATAGATTATAAAAGTCGTAGGAGTTGTCATGGCAGATTATTTATCAGTGTCATCTTTGACCAAATACTTAAAATTAAAATTTGACCGTGACCCCTATCTAGAGCGGGTTTATCTAACTGGTCAAGTATCCAATTTTCGTCGACGTCCCAATCATCAATATTTTTCGCTTAAAGATGATAAGGCAGTCATTCAAGCAACCATGTGGTCTGGTATTTATCGAAATTTGGGATTTGAGTTAGAAGAAGGCATGCAAATCAATATCATCGGAAGAGTTCAGCTTTATGAACCATCTGGTTCGTATTCGATTATTGTTGAAAAGGCAGAGCCAGATGGTATGGGAGCTTTGGCTCTTCAATTTGAGCAGTTGAAAAAAAAGCTTACGGAGGCAGGTTATTTTGAGAGTCGCCATAAGCAAGCTCTTCCTCGTTTTGTCAAAAGAGTAGGTGTCATCACAAGTCCTAGTGGGGCAGTTATCAAGGATATTATCACGACCATTTCTCGCCGTTTTGCCGGAGTAGAGGTTTTACTTTTTCCAACTAAGGTGCAAGGACAAGAGGCAGCGAAAGAAGTTGCAAACAACATTGCCTTGGCTAATCAAATAACTGACTTAGATCTCTTGATTGTTGGTCGTGGTGGTGGATCAATTGAAGACCTCTGGGCCTTTAATGAAGAAATTGTGGTTCAGGCTATTTTTGAATCTCGCTTGCCAATTATTTCTAGTGTGGGGCATGAAACAGATGTGACCTTGGCTGATTTTGCAGCAGATCAACGGGCAGCCACACCGACAGCTGCGGCTGAATTAGCTACACCAGTTACTAAGACAGATTTACTTACAAGTTTGTTGGATTGGGAAAAACGCCTATATCAAGCCATGCAAGTTCTGTTAGAACAAGCTAATCAGCGTTTGCAGAGCTCGAGTCAATCTCTTGTTTTTCGTCAGCCTCAAAGATTGTATGATGGTTACTTACAGAAAGTGGATTATTTGACGACTCGATTGTCTGAGAAAATGGATCAGACTTTACAAATCAAGCAGCAGATTTATCAACAACTCAATCAATCTTTGACTTTTTTAGGGTTACCAACTAAACTAGCCAGTCAAAAAGATAAGGTGACCCAATTAGAGCGTCTATTAAAAAGTAATATGGCCAATCAGTACGATAGACAGGTGGCACGCTTTGATAAAGCCCAAGATGCACTCCTGTCGTTAGATACTCAAAAAATTATTGAGCGAGGCTATGCTCTTGTCCAAAAAAATCAAGATCTTATCGATTCAGTTACCCCTATAAAAGTAGGTGACGCATTGACCATCGTGATGCGAGATGGTGATTTAGAAGTGGAGGTAAAAAATGTCAACGCAAAAAACATTTGAAGAAGACTTACAAGAATTAGAAAGTATTGTTGCCAAGTTAGAAAATGGGGATGTGCCTTTGGAAACTGCCTTGGCTGAATTTCAAAAGGGGATGAGCCTATCAAAACGTCTTCAAACAACCCTACAAGAAGCAGAAAAAACCTTGGTTAAGGTCATGCAAGCAGACGGCAGTCAGGTGGAGATGGACTAGATGGAGAAGGTAAAAATTGATCAAGCTATGCTGGATTTCTATGCTCAAGCAAATGTGTCTGAGCATTTAGTAGAAGCCATCGGCTATTCGATTAAGGCAGGGGGGAAACGGATTCGTCCTTTACTTTGCTTGCAGGTTTTGGAAGGTTTTGGACTTGAGTTGACAAAAAGCCATTATCAAGTGGCAGCCAGTGTTGAGTTGATTCATACAGGTAGTTTGATTCATGATGACTTGCCAGCTATGGATAATGATGATTTTCGTCGAGGTATGCCGACTAATCACAAACAGTTTGGTGAAGCCATGGCGATTTTAGCAGGAGATGCCCTCTTTTTAGATCCCTTTGCCCTATTGGCAGAAACTGATTTACCAGAAAAGGTTCGTTTAGCTTTGATTAGTGAGTTGTCACGGGCTTCAGGTAGTTTTGGAATGGTGGCAGGTCAAGCCTTAGACATGCTTGGTGAAGGCAAAAGACTTGATTTGGAAGACCTGCGAAAAATTCATGCCAACAAGACAGGTCAACTTTTAACCTTTCCCTTTGTTGCCGCTGGTTTAATGACTCAACAATCAGCAGAAGTTTTGGATAAGTTAAGACAGGTTGGTCAGTTGGTTGGGTTAGCCTTTCAAGTAAGGGATGATATTCTTGATGTGACGGCTGATTTTGACACCTTAGGTAAGACACCGAAAAAAGATTTGTTGGCAGATAAATCAACCTATCCTAGTCTGTTAGGTCTTGAAAACTCTAAAAAAATCTTAAATGAGAGTTTGGATAGGGTGCAAGAGATTTTTGCAGAATTAAGGCAAGAACAAGGTTTTCAAGCAGATGATATCTTAAACACGATAGAAAGGTTACGATGGCATGGCTAAGGAACGTGTAGATGTATTGGCCTATAAACAGGGCTTATTTGATACGAGAGAGCAGGCCAAGCGTGGTGTCATGGCAGGCTTGGTTGTTGCTACCGTCAATGGTCAGCGTTTTGATAAACCTGGTGAAAAAATTGATGAAAATACCGAATTAAAATTAAAGGGTGAAAAATTAAAATACGTCAGTCGTGGTGGGCTAAAGTTAGAAAAAGCCCTAGATGTTTTTGGTTTGTCTGTTGTTGATTTGACCACTTTAGACATAGGTGCCTCAACAGGTGGTTTTACCGATGTCATGCTGCAAAATGCTGCTAAATTAGTCTATGCAGTGGATGTCGGAACCAATCAGTTGGTCTGGAAATTACGTCAAGACCCACGAGTGATTAGCATGGAGCAGTATAATTTTCGCTATGCCCAGTTAACTGATTTTGTTGAAGGACAACCGAGTTTTGCTTCTATTGATGTCAGTTTTATCTCGCTAGCCTTGATTTTACCTACGTTGCATGAGATTTTAGCTGATGATGGTCAAGTTGTTGCTTTGGTTAAGCCTCAATTTGAAGCAGGTCGAGAGCAGATTGGTAAAAATGGCATTGTTAAAGATCCTGCTATCCATGAACGTGTTTTACAAGAAGTGACTGAATTGGCAGTGGCGACGGGCTTTTCAGCCTGTCAGTTGGATTTTTCTCCTATTCAAGGTGGGCATGGTAATATTGAGTTTCTTCTACATTTAGAAAAGTCAGATTTGCCAACAAATCAAGTAGCTAGTCAAATAGAGGATGTGGTTGCAACAGCTCATGCCCAATTTAAGCAAGCCGAAGAGGATAAGTAGATGTTATTAAGCATTTCGATTAAAAATTTTGCGATTATCGAAGAAATTTCCCTAAACTTTGATAATGGCATGACGGTACTGACAGGGGAAACTGGTGCTGGCAAATCAATCATCATTGATGCCATGAATATGATGCTAGGAGCAAGGGCCAGCACAGAAGTCATTCGTAATGGGGCGACTAAGGCGGAAATTCAGGGATTTTTCTCTTTGGATAAAAATCCTTCCCTAAGCCAACTCTTAGCTGATAATGGAATTGAGTTGAGTGATGAATTGATTATTCGTCGAGAGATTTTTGCCAATGGTCGCAGTGTTAGTCGTGTTAATGGGCAAATGGTTAATTTGACGACATTAAAAGCTATTGGTCAGTTTTTAGTAGATATTCATGGTCAACATGACCAAGAAGAGTTGATGAAGCCACAATTGCACATTGCTCTCCTAGATAGTTTTGGCAATCAAGAGTTTGTTGAGACCAAGAAACATTACCAAGAACTGTTTGATCGGTATCGTCGTTTGCGTAAACGTGTCTTAGATAAGCAAAAAAATGAAGCAGAGCATAAGGCTAGAATTGAAATGTTGGAATTTCAGTTGGCTGAGATTGAAACGGCAGATTTACAAACTGGTGAAGACGATAAATTAGAGCAAGAACGTGAAAAATTATTAAATCATAAACAAATTGCAGACACTTTAACTAGTGCTTATCAACTCTTAGATGATGAAGAGTTTTCTAGCCTAGCTAATATCCGTTCCGCTATGAATGATTTGATGAGTTTGGAAGATTATGATACGGCTTATAAAGACATGTCTAGCCATTTGAGTGAAGCCTATTATGTTTTGGAAGATGTCAGTAAACGTTTGTCAGATACACTAGATCATTTAGAATTTGATGCTGAAAGATTGATGACCATTGAAACTAGACTTGACGTCATTAACAGCATTACTCGTAAATATGGTGGGAGTGTTGACGATGTTTTGACTTATTTTAGCAGTATCTCTAAGGAATATAATCATCTGACAGGTAATGATTTAGGAACGGATGACTTGGAAGGTCAGTTGAAAGGTCTTGAGAAAGAATTAGTCGCAGCGGCTAGTCAGCTAAGCCAAGAACGCCACAAGATAGCTGAAGCTCTAGCTCTTGACATTAAGCAAGAACTGGCAGATTTGTACATGGAAAAGGCCGAGTTCAAGGTTAATTTTAGCAAAGGTAAATTCAATCGTGACGGTCATGAACAAGTGGAGTTTTACATTTCAACTAATCCTGGAGAAGGTTTTAAACCCTTGGTTAAGGTAGCTTCTGGAGGAGAGTTATCTCGCTTGATGTTGGCTTTAAAATCAGCATTTTCTCGTAAGGAAGATAAGACCAGTATTGTCTTTGACGAAGTTGACACTGGTGTATCAGGACGAGTTGCCCAAGCTATCGCTCAAAAGATTTATAAAATTGGTCAACATGGGCAGGTGCTAGCGATTTCTCATCTGCCACAAGTGATTGCTATTGCGGATTATCAATTCTTTATTGAAAAAAGAAGTAGCGAGGCCTCAACTGTTTCAGTGGTTCGTCTTTTAGAAACAGAAGAACGTGTCGAAGAAATTGCCAAGATGTTGGCAGGGCAAGATGTTACAGACGCTGCTAGGATTCAAGCTAGAGAATTATTAAAAAAATAAAAGTTAGAGAATTTTTCTCTAACTTTTATTTTTGAATCAAGGCCATTGCTTGCAACAGTTTTAGAACTATTTGACTTGATAATTAAATTCTTGAAGAGAAATTATTCGTAAATTAAAATCAATGCTTTTTAGACTGATATGATAATAGTCGTTTGGCAAAAGATTTGATATAATGAACAGAGTAACAAAATAAAAGAAAAGTGAGTGATAAGATGAGTAATGTCAAGATTGTAACAGATTCTTCTATAACAATTGCTCCCGAAGTAATTGAGCAATTAGGAATTATTGTGGTTCCTTTATCTGTTACTATTGGTCATACGGTTTATTCCGATAATGACTTGAAAGAAACTGGGAAATTTCTATCTTTAATGCGGTCATCACGTGAACTCCCGAAAACCAGTCAGCCACCAGTAGGCTTATTTGCTCAAGTGTATGAAGAACTAAAAGAAAAAGGAAGTGAACATATTCTTGCCATTCATTTAACCCATACCTTGTCAGGAACAAGTGAGGCTTCACGTCAAGGGGCTGCTCTTGCTGGAGCAGATGTGACCGTGCTTGATTCCATGTTTACTGATCAAGCCATGGCCTTTCAAGTGATTGAAGCCGCACGTTTAGCACAAGAAGGAGTTAGTAGAGAAGAGATTTTAGAAAAAGTCAAGGCCATTCAAGATAAAACAGAGTTGTTTATTGGGGTATCGACCTTGGAAAATCTCGTCAAAGGTGGTCGTATCGGTCGTGTCACAGGTTTACTTAGTTCTCTACTCAATATCAAGGTTGTCATGGAATTAAAAGACCATCAATTGAACACTTTGGTGAAAGGTAGAGGTCAAAAAACTTTTACAAAATGGCTCAGTCAATTGAAGGAAAATCTAGCTGAGAAAGAGATTAAAGAAATTGCCATTTCTTACGCAGGTGATATGGATTTCGCTCAACAATTAAAGGCAGAACTACAACCATTCGTAGCTCAAGAGATTTCTGTTTTAGAAACTGGATCTATTATTCAAACGCATACTGGTGAAGGAGCCTTTGCTGTCATGATTCATTATGCCTAAGCCTTAGTTACCTTGGCTGATAATATTGTTAAATCAATAGCATTAAATACTTGACCCGATAGTCTTTTTAATGTATGATATAGCATGTATTACATTTATGGAGGATTTGTTTAATGGCAAACAAACAAGATTTAGTCGCAAAAGTTGCAGAAGCAACAGAATTGACAAAAAAAGATTCAGCAGTAGCAGTTGATGCAGTTTTTGCAGCAATCGAAGAATTCCTTGCGGCTGGTGAAAAAGTGCAATTGATTGGTTTTGGTAACTTTGAAGTACGTGAACGTGCAGCTCGTAAAGGTCGTAACCCACAAACCGGTAAAGAAATCACAATTGCAGCTTCTAAAGTTCCTGCTTTCAAAGCTGGTAAAGCTCTAAAAGATGCAGTTAAATAATGATTAACTCAAAAACAAGTCTAACGTTGCTTAGGCTTGTTTTGTCTATCTGAAAGGTTTATCTCTATTATGACCACAGAACAACTGATTATTGCAATTATTCTCTTTTTATTCATCTTTCGTATGATTATCGTTGGAATTACTAGCTATCTTATCAAACCCAAGGACATGTTGACCGATAAATCTCAAGAGTGTGATGATAAGGAAAAATAAGAAAGAAAAACAGTGATGATTTTAGAAGAATTTGACGCGAATCAACAGGCAGTACTTAATCCTTCTGATAGTATGGGGGAGAGAATGCCAGATTTTCCAAAGACCTTTGTGTCTTGCTTTGCTCGTGAAACTTTTTCACGCTTGCTCAATTCCTATCCACATCGTGAATTGTTTAGCTTGTCACTAGCCTGTATTGAAATCCCTATTTATGAATTGGACATCCAAGGTGTTTAAATTGGCTTTTTCAATGCTTTTGTGGGAGCGGCAGGTTGTGTGGCAGTGCTAGAAGATTTGATTTATATGGGTATGGAAAACCTTGTTCTATTTGGGACTTGTGGTGTTTTGGAAGAGATTGAAGAAACCAGTCTCATCATTCCGACAGCCGCCCTTCGTGATGAAGGAACAAGCTACCATTATCAACCAGCTAGTCGTGAAATTCCAGTCAATCAAGATCATCTATCTGCCCTAGAAAGCTTTTTAGACAAAGGTCAGATTAGCTATACGCTGGGTAAGGCTTGGACAACGGACGGGATTTATCGAGAAACAGCAAATAAAATCACCAAGCGTCGGCAAGAAGGTGCTATTTGTGTGGATATGGAGTGTTCAGCTGTAGCAGCCTTAGCAGCTTTTCGCCAAATTCAACATGTGCATTGTTTTTATTCGGCTGATAGTTTAGCCAATGAAAGTTGGGATCCTAGAACCTTGTCTAACCATGATGATTTGGAGAAAAAGGATAAGATTGGTCATTTGATGATTGAGTTTGCCTTGACTCATTTTGAAGGCAAGAAATTCTAATATTTTTAGTAGATTTTTTCACAATTTTTTTATATAATAAAAGGGTATTACTTTGGATTATCCAAAAATAAAGGAGAAATAACATGGTGAAATTAGTATTTGCCCGTCACGGTGAATCAGAATGGAATAAAGCTAACCTTTTCACAGGTTGGGCAGATGTTGACCTTTCAGAAAAAGGAACACAACAAGCAATTGATGCTGGTAAATTGATCAAAGAAGCTGGTATCGAATTTGATGTAGCTTTCACATCTGTACTGAAACGTGCGATTAAAACAACAAACTTGGCACTTGAGTATGCTGATCAACTTTGGGTACCAGTTGAGAAATCTTGGCGTTTGAATGAGCGTCACTATGGTGGTTTGACTGGTAAAAACAAGGCAGAAGCAGCCGCAGAATTTGGTGATGAGCAAGTTCATATTTGGCGTCGTTCATACGATACTTTGCCACCTGAAATGGCTAAAGATGATGAGCATTCAGCACATGCAGACCGTCGCTATGCTCTTCTTGATGATTCAGTTGTGCCAGACGCTGAAAACTTGAAAGTAACGCTTGAGCGTGCACTTCCATTCTGGGAAGACAAGATTGCACCAGCCCTTAAATCAGGTCAAAATGTCTTTGTTGGTGCTCACGGTAACTCAATCCGTGCCCTTGTTAAACACATCAAAGGGTTGTCAGATGATGAAATCATGGATGTGGAAATTCCAAACTTCCCACCACTTGTATTTGAATTTGACGACAAATTGAACGTAACAGCTGAGTATTACCTTGGTAAATAATTAAAAAATAAAGGAATCTAAGTTACTACTTAGGTTCTTTTATTTTTCTGCGAATAAAAAGATAGGAGGTAGAATAATGAAAAAATATTTATTCTTATTGTTGTCGTGTTTAACCCTTATCTTTTCACAAAAAGTGTTTGCAGATTCTCTTTATCAAAATTATCAAGAGATGATTCAGGCTTACCCCAAGATAGAGCTTGGAGAAGTAAAAACCAAAATCCGACAAAAAGAGTCCTTTTATCTTTTAATCGGCCGTCCAGATAGTGATGCAGCCTTAAAGTTTGTTCCTAAGTTAAAACAAGTTACGGATACTAAAGAATTGCCAATTTACTATCTTGAAACGGTTGGTATCGATAGTAAACAGTACAAGGCTTTTTCAAAAAAATATCAGATTAAAGCCCCAGTTTATTTGGGCTATTTTGCCAATAAAAAGCAGGAATCACGTTTAGAAAATATCGAAAAAGTAGATGTTTCAGCTATCGAAAACTATCTGGCTAATTCTTAAAAAACTTGTCTGACTGACAAGTTTTTTTGTGATAATTATGATAAAATAGTCATACGATAATTCTAGAAAGTAAGGATATGGCTAGCAAACATTCAAAAGTAACTAACACTCTACTACAACGTATTTATCTTCTTTTTTTTGTTATTGTTTTTTTATTTTCAATACTGGTCTTACGCTTAGCAGATATGCAGTTATTGAACAAGGCTTTTTATCAAAAAAAATTAGTGGCTTCAACCACCTATACCGTCACTACCTCTAGTCCTAGGGGACAGATTTATGATGCTAAGGGAACTGCCTTGGTTAATAATCAGCTCAAGCAGCAACTAGCCTTTACTCGGAATAATGTCATGACTGCACAAGACATGAAAAAATTGGCTCAGGACTTGTCAAGCTATGTTGATTTGACAGAAACACAGGTATCAGACCGGGCTAAAAAAGATTATTATTTAGTGGACCAAGACCGTTTTCAAGAATTGGTTGAGCAACTCCCTAACGATAAAAAATTTGATCAATTAGGGAATTATTTGACCCAATCCACCATTTATGAAAATGTCTTGGCAGCAGTGCCAGAGTCAGCCTTAGTTTATAGTGATGAAGAATTGAAAATTATTTACATCTTTAATCAGCTGAACGGAGCAGGTATTTTTGATACCGTCTTTTTGACAACAGGTGATCTATCGTCCGAACAAATTGCCTATGTGACGGCCAATAAGGCTAAATTACCAGGAATTTCAGTTCAGACCAATTGGCAAAGACAGTCTATTGAAACCTCCTTGTCTTCTATCATTGGTCGTGTGTCAACAGAACAAGCAGGTTTACCTCAAGAAGAAGCTGAAACTTACCTTAAAAAAGGCTATGCACTCAATGATCGGGTCGGAACAAGTTATTTAGAAAAGCAATATGAAGAGGTGCTACAAGGACAACGTCAAACTCGTCAGGTGACAGTAGATAAGTCAGGTCAAATTGTTTCAGATCAGCAAACGAGTCAAGGTCAAAAGGGACAAAATATTAAATTAACTATTGACCTGTCTTTCCAAGAGGGTGTTGAAAAGATTCTCAAAACTTATTATGAAGAGGAGTTGGCTGCAGGTAATGTCACTAATTCTGAAGGGATATATGCTGTTGCTCTAAATCCCAATACTGGTGCAGTTTTAGCGATGGCAGGTCTAGAACATAATATTCAAACAGGAGAATTGACAAGGGACGCTTTGGGAACCATTACTAAGGTTTTCACACCAGGATCAGTCGTGAAAGGGGCTACCCTATCAGCTGGTTGGGAAAATGGGGTGATTTCAGAGAATCAAACCCTTTATGATCAACAAATCGATACCATTAAGTCTTGGTTTACCGATTTGGCAGGTGGTAGCTTGCCAATCACAGCAGTTCAGGCTTTAGAGTATTCGTCTAATACCTATATGGTTCAGGTTGCTCTAAAGCTGGCAGGGCAAGATGGTATGACTAGCGATTTATTGAAAGCTTCGGTTTATCAAACGGCTATGGAAAAGTTACGAGCGACCTATGCTCAGTATGGACTTGGTGTCAAAACAGGGCTTGACTTGCCAGGTGAGTCGGCAGGTTTTATTCCACAAGATTATAGCTTAGCTAACATGATGACCGAGTCTTTTGGGCAGTTTGACAATTATACTACCATGCAACTGGCTCAATATGCAGCAACTGTAGCCAATGGTGGTAATCGCTTGGCGACTTATTTGGTCGAAGGAATTTATGACAATACAGACGATGGTGGTTTGGGGCAGTTAGTGCAGGCTACTGAAGTCAAGAATCTTAATACCGTTGCTATTTCAGCTCAAGAAATGGCCCTGATCCAAGAAGGATTCTATAATGTGGTTTATGGTGGCAATGGCTTTACAACTGGAAATGAAATTGGTTATGGAGCTAATGTTAGCATTTCAGCTAAAACTGGAACTGCTGAGGCTTTTGTCACTGATGCTTCTGGTAAGTCAGTGATGACCAGCAATCTAAATGTGGTCGCTTATGCTCCAAGTCAAAATCCTCAAATTGCTGTTGCCGTTGTGTTACCGCACAGTAATGATCTAGTAGGAAAAACCAGTCATCAGATTACTCGTGACATCATCAATCTTTATGTTAATACTTATGGGATTGACTAAGAAAGGAGAAAAAGATGCTTTATCCAACACCAGTTGCCAAGTTGATTGATTCATTTGCAAAATTACCTGGTATCGGAATTAAAACAGCAACAAGACTGGCTTTTTATACTTTGAACATGAGTGATGAAGAGGTCAATGAATTTGCTAAAAATCTGTTATCAGCTAAGCGTGAACTAACATATTGTCAGATTTGTGGCAATTTAACAGATGAAAATCCCTGCAATATTTGCCAAGATCACAATCGAGATGCCAGTTTGATTTTAGTGGTTGAAGAAAGTAAAGATGTGTCCGCCATGGAAAAAATTCAAGAGTATAAGGGACGTTATCATGTGCTGCATGGTTTGATTTCACCAATGAATGGAATCAGTCCCGATGATATTAACTTGAAAAGTTTAATCAATCGCTTAATGGACGAGCAAGTGGAAGAAGTAATTATCGCCACCAATGCCACAGCAGATGGTGAAGCAACAGCCATGTACCTTTCCCGATTATTAAAACCAGCAGGTATCAAGGTAACACGTCTAGCACGTGGGCTTGCAGTCGGCAGTGACATTGAATACGCTGATGAATTAACGCTTCTTCGAGCTATTGAAAATCGGACACAGTTGTAAGACTAGGTTATCCTAGTCTTTTTGATTTAGTATGAAAGGGCTTTAAAAAGTCCTTTTTGAAAATCCTTTTTTTTTATGGTATGATAAAGGTAGTCGAATCAAAAAAGAAAGTGAGATAAAGATGACAAAACAAAGCTTAATTTTATTATACGGTGGTCGTTCAGCAGAGCGTGACGTTTCAGTTTTATCAGCAGAAAGTGTGATGCGAGCAGTCAATTATGATAAGTTTTCTGTAAAAACTTATTTTATTACCAAAAGTGGTCAATTTATCAAAACGCAAGAATTTACCAGTCAGCCAGGTCAAGACGAAAAATTGATGACCAATGATACGGTTAATTTAAGCCAACAAGTGAAGCCAAGTGACATTTATGAAGAAGGAGCGGTTGTTTTCCCTGTTCTTCACGGACCTATGGGTGAAGATGGCTCAGTCCAAGGTTTTCTAGAAGTGCTTGGCATGGCTTATGTCGGCACCAATGTCCTTAGTTCATCAGTAGCCATGGATAAGATTGTGACCAAACAAGTTCTAGCTACAGTGGGGATTCCTCAAGTGGCCTATGTGGTCTTTCTTGAAGGAGATGAGATAGAGGCAAAAGTGGCTGAGGTAGAAGCTAACTTGACTTATCCTGTTTTTGTCAAGCCTGCTAATATGGGATCAAGTGTTGGTATTTCAAAGGCAGACAATCAAGCTGACTTACGTGCGGCCATTACACTCGCCCTTAAATATGACAACCGTATCTTGATTGAGCAAGGGGTTGATGCGCGTGAAATCGAAGTTGGTCTTTTGGGTAATAGCGATGTGAAGACTACAGAAGCAGGTGAAGTGGTTAAAGATGTTGCCTTTTACGATTATCAAGCCAAATATATTGATAATAAGATTACCATGGAAATCCCAGCCAAGATTGATGCTCAAGTTATGGAACAGATGCGAGCTTATGCAGCACAGGCCTTTCGTGCGATTGGTGGCTGCGGTTTGTCTCGATGTGATTTCTTTTTGACGGCAGATGGTAAGATTTACCTTAACGAACTAAACACCATGCCAGGTTTTACGCAGTGGTCAATGTATCCACTCCTCTGGGAGAATATGGGCTTGGCTTATAGCGATTTGATTGAACGCTTGGTTCAACTGGCTCAAGAAATGTTTGATAAGCGAGAAAGTCATTTACTTTAATATAATAAAACTCAGCGTAGGGATGATACGCTGAGTTTTTTATTTAACAAGTTTTCTTAATTCAGGAATTTTTTGTAACTGTGGGATAAGTAGCATGATGGCTATAATACGCACAGGGATTTCAAAGATTTTCAACCACCGACCAGCTAAATACTGGGCGATAATAGGGGTACCAAAGTAGGTCTGAATCAAAAATGGCGTCATCAAGAAGGTACTAAAAAGCATGATGACCAAAACGGCCAAGGTTACTCTGAACCAGTCTTGTTTTTTAGTTTTTGATAGCAAATGACCGTGGAAGAAGAGTCCATAAAGTAAGCCTTCAATGGCTTCCATGAGCGTCCACCAAATAATAAAATTACCTTGTCCACTACTAAGGTTATCAACAACATCAATCAAGGCGAGTGTGATAAAGCTCCAAATAGGTCCTGCCACCATACCGATAATGGTATTAACGATAAAGGTAAAACCGACAACCAGTTGGTTGGGGATGACGGTAATGGAAAATTTACTAATGACAATGGCAAGGGCAGCCAACATGGCTAAGGTTACCAAACGTTGACTAGTCATTTTTGGTCTAGAAAATAAAGTGTTCATTTGTGCTCCTTTCACAAGTGGAGCTGTTATGGAAATAACAGCGGATGCAATGATTCACCGCACCAATAGGTTTCGTTGTGTGACAACATCCCATTCACACACACTTAACGCGAATCATCTACTCTGTAAGATAGCCTTTGGCTACCGTCTAATATTATAGCAGATATTTGCCCAATGACAAGTCTAGTTTATGATATAATAAAGAGAAAGAAAAAGAAAGAATGATTGAGATGAATTTAACCTTACAAGAAATTGCCCGTGTTATTGGAGCTAAAAATGATACCAGCCTACTATCAGACTTACCAATCAATAAAATTGAGTTTGATAGTCGTTTGATTGAAGAGGGGGATTTATTTGTTCCCTTAAAAGGCTTGCGTGATGGTCATGATTTTATTGACTTAGCTATTGAAAAAGGGGCAGTTGTAACCCTATCTGAGAAAGACTTGGTTGATGTTCCTTATCTTTTGGTTGATGATTGTTTGGTGACTCTACAAACGTTGGCAAGTTACTATATTGATAAGACAGGAGTTGATGTCATTGCCGTGACAGGTTCTAATGGTAAGACCACGACCAAGGATATGATTTTTGACCTTTTGGCAACGACTTATTCCACCTATAAAACGCAAGGGAACTACAATAATGAAATAGGACTACCTTATACCATTCTTTCTATGCCAGAAGATACTCAAAAGCTAGTTTTAGAAATGGGGCAAGACCACTTAGGTGATATTGCGCTGTTGTCAGAGATTGCTCGACCAAAATTGGCAGCTATTACCTTGATTGGTGAAGCGCATTTGGAGTTTTTTGGCACACGTCAAAAAATTGCTCAAGGTAAGATGCAGTTGACAAAAGGCATGGCATTGGATAGCTTGTTGTTAATCCCTAATGATACGATTGTGGATGAGTTTATCCCTCAAGGTCAGACGGTTAAACGTTTTGGTCAAGGAGGAGAGCTTTATCTGACAAACTTGGTTGAAGAAAAAGAGTCCTTGAGATTTAAGGTGAATTTTTTGGAGGAAGAATTAACTATTCCTGTGACGGGTAAGTATAACGCAACGAATGCCATGATCGCAGCCTATATTGCTCTAGAAGAAGGGGTTAGCCAAGACAATATTATCTCAGCCTTGTCTCACCTTAACTTAACCAAGAACCGAACAGAGTGGAAAAAGGCTAGTAATGGTGCAGATATTCTCAGCGATGTCTATAATGCCAATCCGACTGCCATGCGATTGATTCTTGAAACCTTTGCTAATATTCCTAAAAATGAAGCTGGCCGCAAGTTGGTTGTCTTAGCAGATATGAAAGAGCTTGGGCCAACATCACAAGTCCTCCATGAGAGCATGATTGATAGTTTATCTCCTGATGATTTTGATCAGATTTATCTTTATGGTCAAGATATTAAGGGTCTATTTGACTTGGCGGCTGCTAAGTTTCCCCAAGGGACTGTTCATTACTTTGTTAAAAATGACCAGCAAGATGATTTTGAACAGTTACTTACAGCTATTATGGCTGAACTGGACAAGAAGGATCAACTTCTGTTAAAAGGAAGTAACTCGATGAATTTGGCAAAAATTGTAGACGTATTAGAAAATAAGAGCTAGATTAAACTAGCTCTTATTTTTGGCAACTAAAAGAAGATAAAGGATTAAATCAAGGCCATGAATGGTAGCAGTTGTCGTTTTCAAGAGATTGTTTCAGATTAACCAACCAAACAATTAGTATGGCAGTATAAAACTCATGCTAACTCAGGTTTGAGATTATAAACAAATGGGATAAAATAAAGACCAATTAAATTATAAACCAAGAGAAAATGAGAATAACCATCTAACGAGTCATTGTAACTTGCTAAGATAGCAATTTTCGTATCGATATCATAGCTAGTGACGACTAGTAAAATGACTAAAACGAGCCATTTTTTTGGTTAAGGTCATTGTGTTATTTTCTTTGTCTATTTAATCAAGTGCATTATCTTATAGTTAGTTAGTTAGTGACAACAATAAGACTTTTATTTTATTGCGAAAAGCTAAGAGTTGGGGTATAATGACAATACAGAACACATCATTTAATGATTTGTAAAATAGGGAGAAAAGATGTCTTTACAAGATGAGATTAAAAAACGTCGAACCTTTGCCATTATCAGTCACCCGGATGCTGGTAAAACGACGATTACAGAGCAGTTGCTTTATTTTGGTGGTGAAATTCGTGAGGCAGGGACAGTCAAGGGAAAAAAGACTGGTAACTTTGCTAAATCAGATTGGATGGATATTGAAAAACAAAGAGGGATTTCAGTCACATCTTCTGTCATGCAGTTTGACTATGCTGGTAAGCGAGTGAATATTCTTGATACCCCAGGGCATGAGGATTTTTCTGAGGATACCTATCGTACCTTGATGGCAGTAGATGCTGCGGTTATGGTAGTGGATTCAGCTAAGGGTATCGAGGCACAGACCAAGAAATTATTTGAAGTCGTTAAGCATCGTAACATTCCAGTCTTTACCTTTATCAATAAATTAGACCGTGATGGGCGTGAACCGCTTGATTTGTTGGAAGAATTAGAAGAAGTCTTGGGCATTGCTAATTATCCGATGAATTGGCCGATTGGCATGGGTAAGAGCTTTGAAGGCTTGTATGATTTGTATAACAAACGTTTAGAGTTATATAAAGGCGATGAACGCTTTGCCTCTTTTGACCAAGGGGCTAGTCTGTTTGCCAACAACCCCTTCTACGAACAAGTCTTAGAAGACGTGGAATTATTGGAAGAAGCTGGAAATGATTTTTCTCGTGAGGCGATTTTAAGTGGTGAGTTGATCCCTGTCTTTTTTGGTTCAGCCTTGACGAATTTTGGTGTGCAGACCTTCCTTGATTCTTTCTTGGAATTTGCACCAGAACCACACGGTCATCGAACAAAGGATGAAGAAGTCATTGATCCGCTCAATCAAGATTTTTCTGGTTTTGTTTTC
The DNA here is from genome assembly GCF_007859185.1 of Streptococcus sp. sy018. Lineage (NCBI taxonomy): Bacteria > Bacillati > Bacillota > Bacilli > Lactobacillales > Streptococcaceae > Streptococcus > Streptococcus sp. sy018. The sequence goes on from NZ_VOHN01000001.1 coordinate 259,486, forward strand.
AAAATTCAAGCCAATATGGATCCCCGTCACCGTGACCGTATTGCTTTTGTGCGTATTGTATCAGGTCAGTTTGAAAAAGGCATGGCCGTCAATCTCTCTCGTACCGGTAAATCTGCTAAGTTGTCTAATGTTACTCAATTTATGGCGGAAAGTCGTGAAAATGTAGAGAATGCCGTGGCTGGTGATATTATCGGTGTTTATGATACAGGTACTTATCAGGTGGGCGATACTTTGACAGTCGGCAAGAACAAATTTGAGTTTGAACCTCTGCCAACCTTTACCCCAGAGATTTTCATGAAAGTTGCTGCAAAAAATGTCATGAAACAAAAATCATTCCATAAAGGAATTGAACAACTGGTGCAAGAAGGAGCTATTCAGCTCTATAAAAACTACCAAACAGGTGAGTATATGCTGGGAGCAGTTGGGCAACTTCAATTTGAAGTGTTTAAGCATCGTATGGAGGGGGAGTACAATGCTGAAGTGGTCATGACACCGATGGGGAAAAAGACTGTGCGTTGGATTAGTGAAGAGGATTTAGATGAACGCATGAGTTCGAGCCGTAATATCTTGGCACGTGATCGTTTTGACCAACCAGTTTTTCTTTTTGAGAATGATTTTGCTCTGCGTTGGTTTGCCGATAAATATCCAGATGTGCAATTAGAAGAAAAAATGTAAGGAGAATAAAATGGGACTATTTTCAGGATTGTTAGGCAATGCCTCACAAAAAGATAATGATCGAGTAGAAAGAGAACTGGCTGATATTTTAGTGGCTGGTGAGCAAGTTGAATTAGCCTTTAGTTTGGTGCGTGACTTGATTGTCTTTACTGAGCGTCGTTTAATCTTAGTAGATAAACAGGGTATGACAGGCAAGAAAACATCGTACAAGTCATTACCTTATCGTTCAATTTCTCGTTTTACTGTAGAAACCTCAGGGCATTTTGATCTTGATGCCGAATTAAAAATTTGGATTTCATCAGGGGTTGAACCGGCTGAGACACTCCAATTCAAACGTGATAAAAACGTCATTCAAATTCAACAGGCTTTAGCTGAAGCGGTGTTGAAATAATATTTAGAAACCTCAGTGATACGACTGAGGTTTTTAAGAATAGCTTGTAGTTGAAAAATCACTTTTCGTGAACAAGGTGATATAATGAAAGAAAAGACACAGGGAGAAAAAAATGTTACGCAAAGCCATGGTTTGTTTATTTATTTTAGTTGCTTTATTGATCGGGGGATTTTTTACTCTCAATTATACCGGTGTCATTGGGACTACTTCGAATAATAGCTCGTCTAGTGTGGTGCAGTATATTGAAAAAGTCAAGGAGACCGTCTTTCTTAATGTGGGTGTTCAGCGTATTGAAACCCAAAAAAATAATGTCAAACTTTTTTCTAAGTTTAATCTGCCATTGACAGAGAAAAAAACAATTATTATCTTAAATTATCAGGCTAAGTTGGGTATTAAAAAATCTGTATCAATTCGTCAAACTAGTGATAATCGTTATCAGATTACGGTACCTAAGTTTGAAGTGATTGGTGTGGAACAAGCCAAGGTTGATCCTTATAAACTCTATGATTCGAGTGGAGAGTTGCTTAGCGTTTTTACCCAAAATGTTGATACAGGTGAGTTGGCAACAAAAGCACTGAGTAATAAGGAGCAAAAAGAGTATTTAGAGAAATACCAAGAACAGTTGCAAATCGCTGCCAAGGACTACTATCGAACCCTTTTCAAATCGATCAACCCAGGTATTGAACTGGATTTTGTTTTCAAATAAGTTATCAAGCACCCTAGTGGTGCTTTTTTCTTTGACAACGCTTTATTGATTTTTTCTCACTTTCTTTCTATCATATTAGTTGACTTTGTGTTATACTAGATAGGTTACTTAGTTAGTGATTGAGTGTTTAGCTCTTTTGCCGACAGGGAATGTTATAAAATTAAGCGTCATAAGGCAGCTTCGCACTGCCTTTTATTAGAAAAGGAAATTATGAAATTTACAGATTTAGACCTATCAGCAGACATTTTATCTGCTGTGGAAAAAGCTGGCTTTGTTGAGCCATCACCAATTCAAGAAATGACCATCCCTCTTGCACTTGCTAATAAGGATGTCATTGGTCAGGCTCAAACAGGGACTGGTAAAACGGCAGCCTTTGGTTTGCCAACCTTAAATAAGATTCATACAGAAGATAATACGATTCAAGCCTTGATTATTGCTCCAACTCGTGAATTGGCAGTACAATGTCAAGAAGAACTATTCCGTTTTGGTCGTGATAAAGGTGTTAAGGTTCGTTCAGTTTATGGTGGTTCTAGTATTGAAAAACAAATCAAGGCTCTTCGTTCAGGAGCTCATATCGTTGTTGGAACACCAGGTCGTCTTTTGGATTTGATTAAACGCAAGGCCTTGAAACTCTCTGATATTGAAACCTTGATTTTGGATGAAGCAGATGAAATGCTCAACATGGGCTTCTTGGAAGATATTGAAGCGATCATCAGCCGTGTGCCAGATAGTCGTCAGACTTTGCTCTTTTCAGCGACTATGCCAGAAGCGATTAAGCGAATCGGTGTGACCTTTATGAAAGAGCCTGAGCATGTTAAAATCGCTGCTAAGGAATTGACAACTGAATTGGTTGACCAATACTATATTCGTGTGCGTGAGCAAGAAAAATTTGACACCATGACTCGTTTGATGGACGTTGATCAGCCAGAATTAGCCATTGTATTTGGTCGTACCAAACGCCGTGTGGATGAGTTGACTCGTGGCTTGAAATTACGTGGTTTCCGTGCGGAAGGTATCCATGGTGATCTTGATCAAGGTAAACGCCTTCGTGTTCTTCGTGATTTTAAAAACGATGAGTTAGATATTTTGGTGGCAACAGATGTGGCAGCTCGTGGTTTGGATATTTCAGGAGTGACCCACGTTTACAACTATGATATTCCACAAGACCCAGAAAGCTATGTTCACCGTATCGGTCGTACAGGTCGAGCAGGTAAGCATGGTCAGTCTATTACTTTTGTGTCGCCAAATGAAATGGGTTACCTCTCTATCATTGAGAACTTAACCAAGAAACGCATGAAAGGTCTTAAACCAGCAACAGCTCAAGAAGCTTTCCAAGCTAAAAAGAAAGTCGCTTTGAAAAAAATTGCTCGTGATTTGGCAGATGAAAAAATTACTGCTGGATTTGATAAATTCAAGAGTGATGCCATTAAATTAGCTGGTCAATTTACGCCAGAAGAGTTGGCATTATACATCTTGAGTTTGACGGTTCAAGACCCAGATACGATGCCAGAGATTGAGATTGCTCGTGAAAAACCATTGCCATTTAAGCCATCAGGTAATGGCTTTGGTCATAAAGGTGGTAGAAATCAACAACGTTCTGGTCGCAAATCAGATCAACGTGACGGTGGTCGTCGTGATTTCAAACGTCGTTCTAATAAAAATAGTCGTGATTTTGAAAATAAAGGCAATAAGCGTCCTCATCGTACTTCTAGTGAAAAGAAAAATGGCTTTGTTATTCGTAACAAAGGCGATAAATAAAAAAACAAGGTCTAATAGGCCTTGTCTTTTTATTTAATCTTTAAACGAAGCAGTTTTACTAGCAATATAATCTAACTTTTGTCGCCTTGTTTTTTGTTTAAACAGGCTTTCTGCTGACATAGCTTGAGATTTGCTGTCAAAACTTTCCCAATAAATCAATTCCACTGGTAATCTACTTTTGGTGTATTTGGCTCCTTTTCCTGTTTGGTGGGTCTTCAGTCGTCTGTCTATATCAGTGGTATAGCCTGTATAAAGCGAATTATCTCGGCAACGTAGCACATAAAGATAAGCTTTAGTTTCTTTTACCATAATAAATCTCAAAAATCTCATCTGTGTAGTCGCCATTATCCTTGTGGATAATCAGGGGTGGTAAAATCTTAAAGCCATCCATTGAGCCATCTTTAATGGCTTCAATCAAGAGCATGTTAGCCTCTTTATTATTTTTGGGATAGACAAATTGAACGCGTTTAGGGGCTAGTTTGTATGTTTTTAAGGTGTCAATAATTTCTAAAAAACGGTCAGGACGATGAACAAGGGCTAAACGACCATTGGATTTTAGCGCTTGTTGACTCACTTGACAAATTTCATCTAAGTTGGTTGTGATTTCGTGTCGGGCTAAAAGATAGTGTTCAGATAGATTTTTTTTCGATGTGTCACTAGCCTTAAAGTAAGGTGGATTACACACGATTAAATCAACCTGCGAACGTGGGACGTGTTGAAGTAGATTTTTCAAATCGTCTTGAACAACGGTCACTTGTTGGTCTAACTGATTGAGTTGAACAGAGCGCTTTGCCATGTCTGCCAAGCGTTCCTGTAATTCAATTGCCAGAATGGAACTTTTAGTCTGACTGCTGGCAAAAAGGGCAACTGCACCATTACCACTACAAAGATCGACGATTAAACCGTTTTTTTGTGGGTATTTGGGAAAGCGAGAGAGTAAGACAGAGTCAACAGAGTAACTAAAAACGTCACGATTTTGAATAATTTTCACATCAGTTGAAAAGAGTTGATCGATTCGTTCATTTTCTAGTAAATGCGGATTTTCCATGACTTTATTATATCATATTTACTTGATTGTTGTTTCATTTCAAATATGGTACAATAAAAGAATAAGTTATTTCAGTAAGAAAGTAAGGAAAACCTATGTTTTATACCTATCTTCGTGGTTTAGTGGTCTTTTTACTTTGGATTATCAATGGCAATGTCCACTATCATAATCAAGATAAGATTCCTGATGCCGAGGAAAATTATATCCTAGTAGCTCCTCATCGCACTTGGTGGGATCCTGTTTTTATGGCCTTTGCTGCTCGTCCCAAACAATTTATCTTTATGGCTAAAAAGGAATTATTTACCAATCGGATTTTTGGTTGGTGGATTCGTATGTGTGGTGCCTTTCCTATTGATCGTGAAAATCCAGGTCAAGAAGCCATTCGTTATCCTATCAATATGCTGAAAAAAAGTTCACGCTCTTTGATTATGTTTCCAAGTGGTAGCAGACATTCTAGTGATGTTAAAGGTGGTGTTGCCTTAATTGCTAAGATGGCAAAGGTTCGCATTGTACCATCAGCCTATCTTGGACCAATGACCTTAAAGGGATTGCTTTCTCGTGAGCGAGTGGATATGAATTTTGGAGAACCGATTGACATTTCTGACATTAAACGTATGGATAATGTAGGTGTTGAAGAAGTGGCTAGTCGAATTCAAACGGCTTTTGATCAATTAGATCAAGAAAATCAAAATTATCATAATCCTAAAAAACCATCTGTTTTATGGTATCTGATTCGGATTCCAGCTGCTCTTGTCGCAATCATTTTAGTCTTCTTGACACTTGTTTTTAGCTGGTTAGCTAGCTTTGTTTGGAATCCTGATAAGCATCGTAACTAAATCCTTGTTGAACACCTGATGTCAGGTGTTCTTTTTTGTATGTTTGATTACGAATAAAAGGATAAGGAGGGGACTTATGGATCACATATTAACCGAAATCAAAAATAAAAAATTTTTACTAGTAGGCTTAGGTGGTGTCATCTTTTTATTCTTAGCTTATTTTAGCTTTTTTCAACCTACAAAAGAACAAGATGATCTATTGTTGACCAGTTCGAGTAATCAAGTGGTTGAACAAACGGAAGTATTAACTAGTGACCGCGGTCTTAGTTCTGAAAGTGAGCAAGATGTTTTAGTGGTTGACATCAAGGGAGCAGTTAAAAAAGAAGGTGTTTATCAACTACCCGCAGGTAGCCGAGTAAATGATGCCATTAAGGCAGCAGGTGGTTTGACTGAATTAGCTGATAAAAAATCCATCAATTTAGCTCAAAAGTTGACCGATGCTAGTGTTATTTATGTGGCAAGTCAAGGAGAAAATATCAGTGTTGTTACACCTCAAACAAAGACTGATGAGGAAAGCCAGTTAGCTTCATCTAAGGTCAATATCAATCAAGCTAGCCTTAGTGACTTGCAGACCATTTCAGGAATCGGAGCTAAGCGAGCTCAGGATATTATTGACTATCGTGAGAGTAACGGCTCTTTTCAGACTGTGGATGATTTGAAAAAAGTATCAGGTATTGGAGAGAAAACGTTTGAAAAATTAAGGGAGTTGATTAGCGTTGATTAAATCTTTGGGACTACCTATGATTTATTTGACTTTTTTGGTGTGTTTAAGTTACCTTATTTTAGCCTATCATTTTTTGGGTTTAGGCATTCTATTATCTATTGCCCTAATTGGTTTATGGTATTTTTATCCGTTAAAAGTTTTTGTATCTAATTTAATTCTTTTAGTAGGATTTTTACTTTATTTTGTTTATCATTTTCAGCAGATGGAACTAAATGATGAGCAAGCCCCTATTCAAGTCAACCAAGTACAAGTGATTCCAGATACCATGAGTATCAATGGTGATCGGCTGACGTTTCAAGCCACAGCAGATGGCTGGCGTTATCAAGCCTTTTATACTTTAAAATCAGTTGAAGAAAAAGAATATTTTAGCCGTTTGAGCCAAACAGTGACCCTAGAAGTTGAAGGGGAATTGAGCCAAGCTAGTGAAAAAAGAAATTTCTCTGGTTTTGATTATCGTGCCTATCTTAAAAATCAAGGCATTTATCGAATTTTAAGTATCCAGTCTATTAAAAAAATGACGATTACACAAAAGCTATCTCTACTTGATTACCTGCATCAATGGCGACGACAGGCTATCGTGAGCATTAAGCAAGGTTTTCCAGCTCCTATGAGTCATTACATGACAGGATTGCTATTTGGCTATTTAGATAAGGATTTTTCAGAGATGAGCGATCTTTATCAAGAGCTTGGTATTATTCATCTTTTTGCACTTTCTGGTATGCAAGTGGGCTTTTTTATCCATTATTTTCGTAAAATCTGCTTGCGTTTAGGGTTAAGGCAAGACTGGGTTGATGGGTTGCAATTACTATTTTCTTTTTTTTATGCTGGATTAACTGGTTTTTCAATTTCAGTTATTCGGAGTCTGATACAGGCTTTTCTAGGACGTTTGGGTCTTAAAAAACTAGACAATTTTGCTTTGACTTTACTGATTTGTTTACTAGCTATGCCCAATGTTTTACTAACGACAGCAGGTGTTTTAAGTTTTACCTATGCGTTTATCATCAGTATGATGGATTTTAGTCAATTAAATCAAATGAGAAAAAAATTAGCAGAAGTGCTAACCATTAGTCTAGGTAGTGTCCCTATTTTATTGACTTATTTTTCCGTTTTTCAACCCTGGTCGATTGTATTAACGGCTCTCTTATCCTTTGTGTTTGACCAAGTTATTTTGCCCCTGCTATCGCTAGCATTTATCATCTCTCCCATTTATAAGTTAACTTGGCTAAATCCATTATTTGTCATCTTGGAAAATCTATTGAAAGGGTTTGGTTCTTGGTTGACAAAACCATTGATTTTAGGAAGTCCAAGTGCTTGGTTATTATTTGTTGTGTTATTGATTTTAGCTTTTCTTTATGATTATTATCGAAACAAACAATTTGTCATTGGTTTTAGTATCATATTAGCTCTGCTATTTTTCTTAGTTAAAAATCCTTTGGAAAATGAAGTTACTATGGTTAATGTTGGACAAGGTGATAGTATTTTAATCAGAGATATGTCAGGTAAGACCATTTTGATTGATACTGGTGGTTATTTGACAATGACTCAAAAAGAAGAATGGAAACAGGGAACAAAACCTGCTGATGCACAAACTAGCTTGATTCCCTATCTTAAAAGTCGAGGAATTGGACGAATCAATCAGTTAATCGTTACCCATACCCACGAGGATCACATGGGGGATTTGGAAATGTTAACGAAAGAGCTTAAAGTCGATCAACTCTTGGTCAGTCAAGGAAGTTTAACCAAAACAAGTTTTCGTAATCGTTTAGGTCGCTTGAATAGTAAGATAAAAACAGTAAGTGTTGGAGATAAATTACCAATTATGAACTCTACCTTACAAGTTCTTGCTCCATTGAAACAAGGTGATGGCGGCAATGATGACTCAGTGGTTTTATATGGTCGCTTGTTGGGGTTGACTTTTCTGTTTACAGGTGATTTAGAAGAAACAGGGGAGCAAGAGCTACTGGCGACCTATCCTAATTTACAGGTGGATGTTTTGAAAGTTGGTCATCATGGCAGTCGTGGTTCATCGTCGTCGAATTTTTTAGATAAGGTGATGCCAAAAATTGCTTTGATTTCAGCTGGTCCAAATAATCGGTATCAGCACCCTCATCAAGAAACTCTAGACCGTCTTAATGAACGAGCTATAAAAATTTATCGCACTGACCAACAAGGAGCCATTCGATTTTCTGGAAAAAACAACTGGCAACTTGACACCGTTCGTTAATTTTTTGCTAATTGCTCACTGAAAATATGTTAAAATAAAGCTATAACTAGATACAATAAAGGAGAATGTTGATGAAGCGGAGCATTAAGCCAGTGATATTCATGATTTTTATAGCTTGTATGCTCTTATCGACCAAGGTTACAGCCTTAACAGCACAAGATTATGAAAATATGGGGCTGTTACCCTATAAAGCAAAGCCTTATTTTAAGTTGGGAGAGTTAGACAAACTCGGTCGTCCTACTTGGGGACAGGGTCAATTAAGTATTTATACTGAGGCCAAGGCTGCTGAAACTTATCCAGCTGAATCTTCCTTGCAAGATTGTGATTTGCCAGGATATCAAGTCAATAATGATCGTTACTTAATCCCTACCGAATTAGACCAAGGTTACATACAAAGGGTTTGGTCTCAGAGATACTTATTGCAACATGGAGATTTTAAATTTAGAGATGTAATGAATTTTATAAGAAATCATGCTCTAATTACAAATTATACAGATAACGGTTTTCCTCTTGATAAGCGAACAGGTTTGTTTAGTATTAGCCAATATGAAAAAGCTCTTGTTGAGTGGATGAAGCAAAAGAATTCAGATAAGAAATTCTCTAAAAACAAATCCTATATGGTGGATTACAAGATAGAGTTGATTTATCAAGGGGAAGAGCTTGTTCCACGTCAAGTGAAGCTTCGTTATGTTGGTTTGACGCCAAAAGGTGAGCTTGAAAAAATAGACCTTGAAGGTAAAGAAGACTTTGACGCCAATGGCATTGCAACAGTCACACTTGATAATATCGCACCACATGTAACCATTGATTACCTAACTGGTGAGGTCACAGCAGGAGAGGTCTTTGTTTCGGTCAACACAGAAACAGAAGATGATGTTGAAATCGTTTATGTTGATGATAAGTCTAGCCATTATTATTTTGATGACAATAAGGAATTTGAAGAGAACGGCAATAAGTACCTTGCCATGCCAGAACCAGAAGCAATTGACAAGGGTTATGAATATTTTTATGATGATGATGTTTATGTGGATACAGAAACAGGCTATTATTACTATTACGAGGTCAAAAGCGGTACAGATATTGATGACTATGTTTATATGACAGAAAGAGCTGCTATTGTAGATGGTTATGTCTGGGATGCTGCAGAAGGTACGGATTATTAGTTGGTGTTTTTACTTGTGTCGAGAGTTGTAATTATGTTAAAATGAAACAAAAATTAGTGATTTAGATAAGGAAATTAACGATGTTAAAAGCAATGGAAGTTTATTTAGTAACAAATGGTGATGGCTTGAAGGCGATTGAGTTTTATAAAGAAGCTTTGGGAGCAACGGTTGAACAAGTTAATCTGTTCAAAGATTTTTTACCAGATTGCCCAGTTGAGATGGAACATTTGGTTATGAACGCTCAATTCCGTCTAAACGGCCAACGTTTTATGCTATCAGATAATGATCCTAAACTGCCTTATACCATGGGAGATAATATTTCGGTGGCGCTAGTAACGGATGATGCTCAGACAGCAGAAGAACTTTATTGCAAGTTATCGGTTAACGCTAAAGCTATTAATTTGGAATTACAAGCAACACCTTGGTCACCGGCTTATGCAAACTTGACAGATCAGTTTGGTATCACTTGGCAGATTAACGCAGAAGTTGCGAATTTCGGTCAAGAATACTACGCAGATAAATAAAGCCCTTCCCTCTATCATTGGAGGGAATTTTTATTGCATAAAATTTGTTGGTTTAGTGAAGAAAATTGTTTTGATTTTTGTTATAATGAACCCTATGATAATATTGGACAAGATAAAAAAACTCAAAGCAAGTCAGTTGCCACCCATTTTAGTTTTAGCTGGTGATGATTTGGGACAATACCAAGAGTGCAAGGCAGCCTTACTTGCCAGTATTGGCTTTGAGGCGAGTGATTTGACCTATTCTTATTTTGATTTGGAGGAAACAAGTTTTGAGCAAGCAGCCTTAGATTTGGAAAGCCTTCCCTTTTTTGCTGATGAGAAAATTGTTATTTTTGACAATTTTTTTGACATGACGACCAATAAGAAAAATATTTTGACAGATATGGAAATGAAACAGTTTGAGTCGTATTTGGCTAATCCAGTTGTAAGCACACGTTTGATTATTTGCTGTGTAGGAAAGTTGGATGGTAAACGTCGCTTGGTCAAATTACTTAAACGTGACGGTTTGGTATTTGAAGCAGAAAGTCTAAAAGAGCCTGAATTAAGAGCCTATATCGATAGAGAAGCTCAAGCTTTAGGTTTAACTTTTACTTCAGGAGCATTAGAACAGTTACTATTAAAATCGAATTTTGATTTTAGTACGAGTCTGAAAAATCTACTTTTTCTAAAAACATATAAGGGGAAGGAAAAGATTACCTCAACGGATGTCAATGACTTATTACCAAAGAGTTTACAAGATAATATTTTTGATTTAACCCAGTTTGTCTTACAGGCCAAATTATTGTCAGCGCGTGAATTAGCTCATGATTTAACCTTGCAAGGTGAAGATGTGATTAAGTTGATTGCAGTTATGTTAGGGCAAATTCGTTTTTTTGCTCAACTTAAAACGTTACAATCGATGGGGAAAGCAGAAAATCAGTTGATTTCAGACTTGTCAGATTATTTGGGGCGAAAGGTCAATCCTTATCAAATCAAATTTGCTTTGCGCGATATGAGGCACTATTCGTTAGACTTTTTACAAGAAAGCATGAAAATTTTGATTGAAACGGATTATCAGATTAAGCAAGGACGCTATGAAAAAGATTATTTGTTTGATTTGGCCCTTTTGAAGATCAGTCAACTCAAGTAAGTTAAAATACTTGTCAGATGGGAAAATTTTCGGTAGTATGAAAGAGTAAATCAGAAAAGAAAAGAGGACTAATACATGGCGATTATTTTACCAGATCTTCCTTATGCTTACGATGCTTTGGAGCCTTATATTGATGCAGAAACAATGACCTTACACCATGACAAGCATCATGCGACTTATGTAGCCAATGTTAATGCAGCACTTGAAAAATACCCGGAAATTGGTGAAGACCTAGAAACTTTACTAGCAGACGTTAAGAGTATTCCGGCTGATATTCGTCAAGCAGTCATCAACAATGGTGGTGGTCATTTGAATCATGCTTTGTTTTGGGACTTGTTAACTTTAGAGAAAACAAGTCCGTCAGCTGAGTTACAAGCAGATATTGAAGCGACATTTGGCTCGTTTGACGCCTTTAAAGAAGCTTTCACAACAGCGGCAACAACTCGTTTTGGTTCGGGTTGGGCATGGCTTGTAGTTAATGCTGAAGGCAAATTGGAAATCATGTCAACAGGTAATCAGGATAATCCAGTTATGGAAGGCAAACAAGCTATTCTTGGTTTGGATGTTTGGGAGCATGCTTACTACCTTAGCTACCGTAATGTTCGTCCAAACTATATTAAAGCCTTCTTTGATATAATCAATTGGACAAAGGTTAATGAACTCTACGAAGCAGCTAAGGCTTAAAATCATAATTTGTTAAAAGAGCTAATTTTGATTAGCTCTTTTTGCTTAACAGTGAGAGAAATATAAGAAATTAGATAGAAAATGGTTGACAAAAGATGAAAAATTAGCTATCCTATTAAGGAACGTGAAAATGTTACATTGAAATTGAGGGGAGTGAAACACATGTCAAAAACAGTTGTACGCAAGAATGAATCGCTTGACGATGCTCTTCGTCGTTTCAAACGTTCTGTTACTAAAGCTGGTACACTTCAAGAATCACGTAAGCGTGAATTCTACGAAAAACCTTCTGTAAAACGTAAACGTAAATCAGAAGCGGCTCGTAAACGTAAAAAATTCTAATTGAGATTAGCTAAAAGACAGGGGATTCCTGTCTTTTTGTTTTATATACTGGTAAAAGAAAAAACCCAGAAAAACTGGGAGTTTTGAATCAGTTAAACTTGATTATTTTTTAGCAAGCAAGTCACGGATTTCAGCAAGAAGTTCTTCTTGACTTGGACCAGCTGGCGCTTCTTCTGCAGGAGCTTTCATGGCTTTGTTAGCAGCCTTAACGATGAAGAACATGACTGTACCAACAATAAGGAAGTTAACCACTGCATTGATGAATTTACCGATTGCGATAGAGCCAAGCATGATTCCTGAGAAATCTGGTTGACCAATAATCATACCAATGATTGGTGTGATGATGTCAGCTACCAAAGATGTCACAATAGCGCTAAATGCAGCACCGATAATCACAGCGACAGCCAAATCAACAATATTTCCTTTGAACAAAAAATCTTTAAGTTCTTTTAACATACTGATTGCAAATCTCCTTTCTTTTAACATTCTTATTTATTATACAAGAAATTGGTAGAGTGTGCAAGCCCTATGTTTGTTTTATTTTACAAGTTTTTTGCTCTATGCTATAATGAGAAGTAAAATGAAAATAAGCTAGGGTGGGGGAGGTGTTTTTAATGAATAAGGCGATGATTGAAGAGGTTAAAAGTCGAGTCAATATTGTAGAAGTTATTGGCGAAGTGGTTAATCTTTCTCGTTCTGGTCGTCATTATTTGGGAAATTGTCCATTTCATAAAGAAAAAACACCGTCCTTTAGTGTTTTGGAAGACCGACAATTTTACCACTGTTTTGGTTGTGGAAAATCTGGTGACGTTTTTCGTTTTTTAGAAGACTATCGTCAAATTACTTTTATGGAAAGTGTTCAAGTTTTAGCAGAACGTGTTGGTATCACGACAACTGTTACAGCACAAACACCCAAACTTCGAGCTAACCCCCAGCAAAAATTTTATGACCTTCATGAAGAAGCGGTTAATTTTTATCATGCGATTTTAATGACAACCAAAGAAGGACAGGCAGCCAAACAATACCTTTATCAACGTGGTTTGACTGATGAGTTGTTGACTTACTTTAAGATTGGCTTGTCTCCTGAAGCGAGTGATTATCTTTATCAAACGGTTGCTGAGAAGTATGAAGAAAAGATAATTTTTCAATCAGGTTTGTTTCAGTTAACAGAGCGAAATCGGGTTTTTGATAGCTTTAGAAATCGGATTATGTTTCCTTTAACCAATGATAAGGGACAGACGATTGGTTTTTCTGGTCGGATTTGGCAAGCAGAACAGGCAGGAGAAGCCAAGTATAAAAACACTCGAGCGACAGCTATTTTCAATAAATCCTACGAACTTTATCATCTTGATCGAGCTAAGGCGGTGGCTAAAAAGCAAGATGAAATCTATGTCATGGAAGGGTTTATGGATGTCATTGCAGCTTATCGTGCGGGTTTGGTGAATAGTGTGGCGTCTATGGGAACAGCTTTGACAGCAGAGCATGCTAAACATCTAAAATCTTATGCAAAAAAGATTATTTTGACCTATGATGGTGATCAGGCAGGTCAAGAAGCAGTGGCTAAGGCCCTACCAATCTTAGAAGGTTTTAAGGTAGAAATTGTTCATTTACCTGAGCAGATGGATCCAGATGAGTTTGTTCAAAAAAATTCACCTGAAGATTTAGCTAAATTGTTAACGCAGAATCGAATTAGTCAGATGGAGTTTTTAATTCATCATTACTTACCTGACAATATTGATAATTTACAAGCTCAAATTACCTATGTTGAGCGTTTAGCTAGGCTTTTGGCTAAAGAGCAGTCCATTACAGCACAAACAACCTATATTCACAAAATGGTGGAGCTTCTACCGGATTTTAATTATGAACAGGTAGAACAGGCAGTCAATCAAGAGCGGTGGCGCTATCGAAAATCTCAAGGTAAATCGACTAGCAATGACATAGCTACCTTTGTTGAACTGCCTAAGAGCCGACAACTATCTCCCTTAATTCGAGCAGAAATGCAATTATTTCATCGCTTATTGCATCATGATTATCTATTACAAGATTTTCGTTATCATGAGGGATACTTATTTCAAACTAAAGAAATTCAACACTTGTATGATATTCTCTTGGCTGAGGGTGAATTGGATCGTTTGCGTTTAGAACAATTAGGGCAAGCAGAACAAGACATGTATTATTATATTTTAGAGCAAGAGTTGCCAGTAGCTCCTAGTGAGGAAGAATTAAGCCAGTTGGAAAAACGTTTGCATTATTACCGTCAACAAAAAGAGGTGAAAAAGCAGGAAGAACGGATTCGTCAGGCTAATCGTTATGGTAATCAAGAACAGGCAATTTTGGATTTAGAAGCCATGATTGCCCAACGACGACAAATGGAAAAAGAGGACTTATGACAGAAACAAAAGAAATCACAACTTTTAATGTGCAGGTGGCAGAGTTTATTCGTCATCATAAAAAAGCTGGTATGGCTGTTGATGATGAGATTACGGATAAATTGGTCATTCCTTTTGCTTTAAATGCGGATCAAATTGATGACTTGTTAGAGCGTTTGACAGATGGCGGTATTGCGATTACAGATAAGCAAGGTAACCCTTCGACTAAGTACGTCATAGAAGAAGTTGAACCAGAAGAATTAACAGACGAAGAGCTTTTGGGGAGTAATTCCGCTAAGGTTAATGATCCTGTTAGAATGTATTTGAAGGAAATCGGGGTTGTGCCTCTTTTGACGAATGAAGAGGAAAAAGAATTGGCTGTGGCAGTTGCTGCAGGTGATTTGTATGCCAAACAACGTCTAGCCGAGGCCAATCTACGCTTGGTTGTTTCAATTGCCAAACGCTATGTTGGTCGTGGCATGCAGTTTTTGGATTTAATCCAAGAAGGTAACATGGGCTTAATGAAAGCTGTGGATAAATTTGATTATGAAAAAGGCTTTAAGTTTTCAACCTATGCGACTTGGTGGATTCGTCAAGCCATTACGCGTGCCATTGCCGATCAAGCTCGTACCATTCGGATTCCTGTTCATATGGTTGAAACCATCAATAAGTTGGTTCGTGAACAACGTAATCTTCTACAGGAATTGGGGCAAGATCCAACGCCGGAGCAGATTGCAGAACGTATGGATATGGCACCAGATAAGGTTCGTGAGATTTTAAAAATTGCTCAAGAACCTGTATCTCTTGAAACCCCAATTGGTGAAGAAGACGATAGTCATTTGGGTGATTTCATTGAAGATGAAGTGATTGAAAATCCTGAAGATTACACAACACGAGTTGTCTTGCGTGAACAACTAGATGAAATTTTAGATACCCTAACTGATCGTGAAGAAAATGTCTTGCGTTTGCGTTTCGGGCTTGATGATGGGAAAATGCGTACTCTTGAAGATGTCGGCAAGGTCTTTAATGTCACGCGTGAACGTATTCGTCAAATTGAAGCCAAGGCCTTACGTAAATTACGCCATCCAAGTCGTAGCAAGCAATTACGCGATTTTATGGAAGACTAATCAGTTAATTAGTGCTATCATCAATAAATTAAGGGAGAAAAATGTCAGCAAGATATACGGAAGAAGAAATTCTTCACATCAAAGATCGAATTTTAGAGCAATTAGAATTGGTCTTAGATCCAGAATTAGGAATTGATATTGTTAATCTAGGTTTAATTTATGATATTCGTTTTGAACAAAATGGTGAAACAGAAATTGACATGACCCTGACGACCATGGGATGTCCCTTGGCTGATTTGATTACTGACCAGATTTATGATGTGATGAAGGAAATTCCAGAAGTCACAAAGACAGAGGTAAAATTAGTCTGGACACCAGCTTGGTCAACTGAAAAATTGAGTCGCTATGCTCGCATTGCGTTAGGAATAAGGTAGGATGAGATGAAACGTTTATCATTAGTGGTGCCTTGTTATAATGAAGAGGCAACGATTAGAACATTTCTCTCAGCCACTCAATTGGTTGAGAAAAAAATGGAAAAAGAATTGGCTTTTGATTATATTTTCATCAACGATGGCTCAAAAGATCAGACTTTAGATGTTCTGCGTGATGTGTCTAGTCAATTTGACAATGTTCATTATCTATCTTTTTCACGAAATTTCGGCAAAGAAGCAGCTCTCTTGGCAGGTCTTGAAGCAGCAACTGGTGATTTAATTACGGTCATGGATGTGGATTTACAAGATCCGCCTGAACTATTGGTAGAGATGTATCAAAAAATCCAAGAAGGTTATGATGTGGTTGGTACTAGACGGGCAGATAGAAAGGGTGAACCACCTATTCGCTCTTTCTTTGCACGTTCTTTCTACTTTTTAATCAATAAAATTTCAGATACTGAAATGGTAGATGGGGCTCGTGATTTTCGTCTGATGACAAGACAAGTCGTCGATAGTATCCTTTCTTTGAGTGAGGTCAATCGTTTTTCTAAGGGGCTATTTTCTTGGGTCGGTTTTAAGGTAACCTATGTCAGTTATGAAAATAGGGAACGTGTAGCGGGTGAAACCTCTTGGAATTTTTGGAGTCTTTTCAAATATTCCTTGGATGGTTTTATCAACTTTTCAGAAGCCCCACTTAATTTCTCAATGTGGACAGGAACCTTATTTTTCTTGACCTCGATTTTAGGGATTTTATTTGTAGTGATTCGCAAGCTAACCATTGGTGGTAGTGTGACTGGCTGGGCTAGTTTGGTTTCCATTATTTTATTTATTGGTGGTTTACAGTTACTTAGTCTAGGGATTATTGGTAAGTATATTGCCAAGATTTTCCTTGAAACTAAAAAACGACCTGTCTATATTATTAAAGAAAAAGGATGAAAATATCCTTTTTTTAGTGTAGAATAGAAAAAAAGAGCTAAAGGAGAACATCATGATTTTAGTAACAGGTAGTAAGGGGCAATTAGGGACAGAGCTTTGTCATCTTTTGGACGAACGTCAAGAAGAGTATGTAGCGGTTGATGTGGCTGAAATGGATATTCTTGACGCAGAAAAAGTCGAAGCAGTATTTGCCCAAGTCAAACCAACGTTGGTCTATCATTGTGCAGCTTACACGGCAGTTGATGCAGCAGAAGATGAAGGAAAAGAACTTAATTATGCCATTAACGTGACGGGTACTGAAAATGTGGCTAAGGCTTGTGCCAAATTTAAGGCAACGCTAGTTTATATTTCTACGGATTATGTGTTTGATGGAGAAAAGCCAGTTGGTCAAGAATGGTTGGAAACAGATCAACCAAATCCTCAAACGGAGTACGGTCGTACCAAGCGTTTGGGTGAAGAGCTTGTTGAAAAGTATTTGGCTGATTACTACATTATCCGTACGGCTTGGGTATTTGGTCAGTATGGTAAAAACTTTGTCTTTACCATGCAGTCTTTGGCAGACAAACATCCGGAATTAACAGTGGTCAATGACCAACATGGACGTCCAACATGGACACGTACTCTGGCGGAATTTATGACATATTTAGCAGAAAATCGCAAGGCTTATGGATATTATCATTTGTCAAATGATGCTAAGGAAGACACGACTTGGTATGATTTTGCTTGTGAGATTCTAAAAGATCATGATGTCAAGGTATCCCCTGTCGATTCTAGTCAATTTCCAGCTAAGGCTAAGCGACCGTTTAATTCGACGCTTAATCTTGATAAAGCTAAGGCGACAGGATTTGTGATTCCAAGTTGGCAAGATGCACTCAAGGAGTTTTATCGTCAAGAGCTTAAATAATTAGTGATGTTAGCTAGGGCTTAGGCTCTAGCTTTTTAGGTTTGAATCAAGATAAAATATGATATAATAGACTATGATTGTAATGAAAAAGAGGTGAGCCATGCAAGATGTTTTTGTGATTGGAAGTCGGGGTTTGCCAGCCCAGTATGGTGGCTTTGAAACTTTTGTGGAAGAATTAGTCAAACATCAACAAACTTCGATGATTCGTTACCATGTGGCTTGTCTAACAGATGATAAAACAGGGCATCATTTTATGTACGAAGGAGCAGACTGTTTCACCATCAAGATTCCCAAGTTTTTAGGGCCAGCTCGAGTGATTGCCTATGACCTTAAAGCGATTGCCTATGCCCTGGATATGATTAAAGAACAAGCAATCAAAAATCCTATTTTTTATATATTGGGAAATACCATAGGAGGAATGATAGGCCCTGTTGCACACCAGATAAAAAAAGTAGGTGGTCAGCTCTATGTTAATCCAGATGGCTTGGAGTGGAAACGTTCCAAATGGTCTAAGCCTATTCAAGCCTATTTAAAGCATGCTGAAAAAAAGATGACCCAGGCGGCAGATTTGGTCATTTGTGACAATAAGGGAATTGAAAGTTATATCAAGCAAGCATATCCTTGGGCTAAAACGACATTTATTGCTTATGGAACAGATTTGTCAGCAAGTTCTTTAAGGCAGGACAGTCAAGTAGTTAGAGATTTTTTTGACAACTGGTCTTGTCAGGAGAAGGCGTATTATCTGATTGTGGGGCGCTTTGTGCCAGAAAATAACTATGCCCACATGATAAAGGCTTTTATGAAGAGCAAGAGTCAGCGTGATCTCTTGATTGTTTGCAATCATGAAGAAAATCCTTATTTTGAGGGTTTGCGACAAGAAACAGGCTTTGATAAGGATAGAAGAATTAAGTTTGTCGGTACAGTTTATGACCGAGAATTGTTGACTTATCTTCGTCAAGAAGCCTTTGCCTATTTACATGGGCATGAAGTGGGTGGGACCAATCCAGGTTTGTTAGAGGCTCTCGCCCACACCAATCGCAACCTGGTTTTAGATGTGGATTTTAATCGCCAAGTGGCTCAAGATACGGTTTTGTATTGGAAAAAAGATGATGATAGCTTGACAGACTTAGTTGAGGTTTACGATAAAGGGTTTGACTTTTCTGAATTAGGGCAAAAAGCTAAGCGGTTGATGAGGGAATCTTACACTTGGGAAAGGATTGTTGAACAGTATGAGGAGTTGTTTTTAGATGAAGGTTAATATTCTTCTTGCCAGCTATAATGGTCAATCTTTCATTGGTCAACAGATTGAGAGTATTCAACAACAGTCCTTTACCGATTGGACGTTATGGATTCGCGATGATGGTTCAACGGATAAAACCCTTGATGTTGTCAAATCTTATATGGCAGAAGATGAACGTATTCGTCTGTTGCCAAACCCTAATCAAAAAAATCTAGGTGTTATTAAGAGTTTTCATCGGTTGCTAAAACAGGAACAGGCGGATTATTATTTTTTTAGTGACCAAGATGATGTCTGGTTGCCAGAAAAATTATCACTTTGTCTAGAAAAAGCACAAGAATTTGCCAAGGAGTGTCCTTTACTTATTTATACAGACTTGTCTGTGGTAGATGAACAGTTAAATGTCTTATATCCTAGCATGATAAAGACACAATCTCATCATGCCAACACCAGTTTGCGACAAGAACTGACTGAAAATACGGTCACAGGTGGCACCATAATGATCAATCATGCCTTGGCTCAGAATTGGACGGAAACAGAAAATTTGCTCATGCATGATTGGTATTTGGCTCTGCTAGCTGCTGCTTTAGGACAGTTAGTCTATCTAGATACGCCGACTGAACTGTATCGTCAGCATAGTGATAATGTTTTAGGAGCTAGAACTTGGTCTAAGCGGATGAGAAATTGGTTACAACCTCATAAGTTGGTTACTAAATATTGGTGGTTAATTACAGCTAGTCAAAAACAAGCTGCTCTGCTTTTGGATAAAGACTTATCTCAACCCAATCGTGACTTAATTGAAACGTATGTTGGGTTGCTAGACAAACCGTTGGTAGAACGCATTGGTTTGTTGAAAAAATATCAATTTGCTAAGAACAGGTGGTTTCATACCTTTATTTTTAGGATGTTAATCGTTACAAAATTTGCTTACAGGAGAAAATAATGGATTTCTTTAAAAAAGAAAATCGAATTTTATTAAAAGAATTGGTCAAAACTGATTTTAAGCTACGTTATCAAGGGAGCGTGATTGGCTACCTTTGGTCAATTCTAAAACCAGTCATGCTTTTCGCTATTATGTATGTGGTTTTTATTCATTTTTTGAGATTTGGTCAAGATGTGCCACATTTTGCCGTAGCGCTTCTTCTAGGTATGGTGACTTGGTCTTTCTTTTCTGAAGCAACGAACATGGGGATGATGTCTATTGTTAGTCGTGGTGATTTGTTGAGAAAGTTAAATTTTTCAAAAAGTATCATTGTCTTATCCTCAGTTGTAGGAGCCTTGATTAACTACGGTATTAACCTTTTAGTTGTCATGCTTTTTGCCTTAATTAACGGTGTTGAGTTCACATGGCCTGCCATGTTATCTATTTTTTTAGTGGTTGAAGTGGCGCTCTTGGCTATGGGAATTGCTCTCTTTTTATCAGCTCTTTTCGTTAAATTTCGTGACATTGGTCCAGTATGGGAA
The DNA here is from genome assembly GCF_007859185.1 of Streptococcus sp. sy018. NCBI lineage: Bacteria > Bacillati > Bacillota > Bacilli > Lactobacillales > Streptococcaceae > Streptococcus > Streptococcus sp. sy018. Next base: position 280,095 of record NZ_VOHN01000001.1, read on the forward strand.
GTCTTGATGCAAGCAGGTATGTATGCGACACCAATTATTTACCCGCTTAGTCAAATTTCAAATACCAGTATGCTGGCAGCCAAGATTGTCATGCTCAATCCCATGGCTCAAATTATCCAAGATTTACGCTATCTACTAATCAATCCAGCCAATACAACCGTTTGGCAGATTGTCAGACTTCCTTATTCTTTAATTCCTTACCTTTTACCAGTGGCTATTTTTGCTTTTGGTTTTTGGTATTTTAATAAACATGCTAAAACATTCGCGGAGATTCTTTAATGACAGCTAAGCAAATTGCAGTAAAAGTAGAGCAGGTTAGTAAGTTTTTCAAACTTCCAACAGAAAGTACCCATAGTTTGCGAACCAGTCTGGTTAATCGTTTCAAGGGGATTAAGGGCTACAAGGAATACCATGTTCTTAAAGACATTAGCTTTGAGGTAGAAAAGGGTGATTTTTTTGGAATTGTTGGACGCAATGGATCAGGAAAATCAACCCTACTCAAAATCATTTCACAGATTTACACACCAGAAAAGGGACAAGTAACGATTGATGGGAAATTGGTGTCCTTTATCGAGTTGGGGGTTGGGTTTAATCCTGAATTGACTGGGCGCGAAAATGTTTATATGAATGGTGCCATGTTAGGTTTTACCACAGAAGAAGTCGATGCCATGTATGATGACATTGTTGATTTTGCTGAGTTGCGAGAATTTATGAATCAAAAGCTGAAAAACTATTCAAGTGGTATGCAGGTTCGTCTGGCATTTTCAGTAGCCATCAAGGCCCAAGGTGACATTCTCATTCTAGATGAAGTTTTAGCCGTAGGTGACGAGGCCTTTCAGCGTAAATGTAATGATTATTTCTTGGAACGAAAAGCAAGTGGCAAGACAACCATTTTAGTGACCCATGACATGGGAGCAGTAAAAAAATACTGTAATAAGGCTATTTTGATTGAAGATGGTTTGATCAAGGTTAATGGAGAACCAGATGATGTAGCCAACCAATATAGTTTTGACAATGCTGTACAAACTGAAGTGGTGGAAACCAGTGAAGAAGAAACGGAATCAATAGAAGAGATTTTACAAGTCGATAATCTCAAGGTTAAACTGTTGTCCCAAGCTCAAATGACACCAAAAGATAAGATTATCTTTGAAATTTCCTATGATGTACTGACCGATATTGATACCCACATTGTTTTTTCCCTAACCGATATTGATCGTCAGATTTGGATTTATAATGACAATGCTTGGGATATACCGACCAAGGGAACGGGGCATAAGTCTTATCGTTATACTTGTGACATTCCCAATATTAACGATATTAAGTTGAAATTACAGGTTACCATACTTGGTCCGTCTAAGGAAATGTTGGCATTTGCTAATGCTAGTAATGCACCGATTATTATGATTAATCGTGATGATATTGCCCTAGATGATTTATCTGCTTTGGATTCTGCTTCTGGTATTATTCAACGCAACGGTTCGTGGGAAATCTTGTCAGAATAGTTGAGGAAAGTTATGAAAACATCACCTACCCTAGTTTCGATTATTTGTACCGTTTACAATAAAGCCCAGTGGTTAGAACAGACCATTGATAGTTTTTTAGGTCAAAAAGAAGTTGATTATGAAATTCTTCTGGTTGATGATTGTTCAACTGATGGGTCAAGAGTGATTATTGAGTCCTATGCGAAAAAATACCCTGAGCTGATTCGTGCCTTTTATCATGAAGAGAATCAAGGGATTAACCAAACTTGGATTTCGATTTGTCAAGAAGCTAAGGGGGATTACATTGCTCGTTGTGATGGAGATGATTATTGGATTGATGACTTAAAATTGGCCAAACAAGTTCAATTACTTGAACATCAAGCAGCTAAGTGGTGTGGAACGGATATTAACTACATTGATGAGAATGGTCGTATCTTAGCTCAAAGTGTTTTTGAACAAGGAGTGGTCGATTTGGCAGACACTTATGAAAAAATGCTGGTCACCCGTGGTTTTACAGCGCCGTCTAGTTGGTTGGTCGAAACCCAAGTTATGCAACAAGCTAATCAAATGTTACTAGAGGACAAAGACACAGCAGATGATACCTTTAATCTACAACTAGATTTGTTCAATCTGACTGAGTTTATCTTTTTGCCAGAAGTGACCGTGGCTTATCGTGTCAATCAAGGCTCAGAATCACGACCCCAATCTTTCAAGTCATTAAATCAACGTTTTGATCGCCTATTACAAACACAATACTATTATTTAGATAAGTACCCTAAGCGAGATACGGTGGCTATGTTGAAATTACTGCTAGACAGGCATAATGAGTTCAGTTTGGCCTTGGCTCAAAAAGACTATCCAGTGTCTCATCTAAGTACTCAAGAAATCAGCATTAGTTATATAAAAAAGGAAGCATCTGATGCTAATCAGATTTTGTCCGCCACGATGTCCTATCAGGATACCTTGACCTTTACCTTGCCAGATGATGCTATCACTTTACGAATCGATTTATCTAAACTACCTAGTTTTTATCGTTATATTCGTGTTATTGATGATAGCTATCAAACAGAACTACTACCTAATTTTACAAATGGTGTTAGATTTCAAGAAACTTATTTTTTCAATCAGGGGGATGCCTATCTTTATTATGATGTAGGTCATTTACCACAAAAGCAGTTCAGCCTATCTTATCAGATGTATAATGTCGATGATGTGGCTGAAGATGACTACATTGTCAAATTACTTAGTTCAGACTTGTTGACTTATCAAGAGCTTAAACAAAATTTAGATAACAGTCAACGTCAGCTACTTATGTTGGAATCAGAAAAACAGTATTATAAAAAAGAGTTGGAGCAAATGGTTGTTCGTTATAATTCTGTCGTTCATTCTCGTCGTTGGCGTATTCCAACCAAGCTGATTAACTTTTTTAGGAGAAAATAATGAAGCGTTTGCTTTTATATGTGCATTTTAATAAATACAATCGTGTTAGCCCACATGTTTACTATCAATTAAATCAGCTTCGTCCGTTGTTTTCTAAGATTCTATTCATTTCTAATAGTCAAATTCAAGAAATGGATTATCAACAGTTAGTGAATCAAAGATTGATGGATGAGTTTATTCAGCGAGAAAATCAAGGGTTTGATTTTGCGGCTTGGCGTGATGGTATGCTGAAACTAGGGTTTGATCATCTGACGATGTATGATAATGTGACCATTATGAACGATACTTGTTTTGGTCCTTTATGGGATTTGAAAGATTATTATCTTAAATATGAAGCAGTTTCTGAAATTGATTTTTGGGGCATGACTAACAATCGTAAGACCAAGGATTTTGCAGAACATATTCAAAGTTATTTTATCAGTTTTAAGCAAACCGTCGTTGAATCGTCAGTATTTCGTAATTTTTGGTCTTCTATTAAGGATTTTACAGATGTTGCAGATGTTATCAGTCATTATGAAACACAAGTAACCACGACCTTATTAAAGGCTGGCTTCAATTATCAGACCGTTTTTGATACGGTGGAAGAAGATACGACTGGTATGTTGCACCCTGATTTTTCATACTATCATCCGACAGCTATTTTGAACAATCGTGTGCCCTTTATTAAGGTTAAAGCCATTGATGCCAATCAGCATATCAGTCCCTATTTGCTAGAAGAAATTGAGCGAACAACAAGCTATCCTGTTGAACTAATTGTGACACACATGTCTGATGTTGGTTTACCAGACAGTAGCTATTTGTTGGGTCGTAAATATCTTGAGCTAACAGATGTACAAGAACCTATTCCTGAACATCAAAAAGTAGCAGTTCACCTTCATGTCTTTTATGTTGATTTATTGGCTGAATTTTTAGAAGCCTTTAAGCAATTTAGCTTTTCTTATGATTTGTTTATCACGACAGACCAGGTAGAAAAACAAGAAGACATAAAACAAGTGTTAGCGGCATTTAATCAAAAAGCTGAGATTATAGTGACTGGTAATATTGGCCGTGATGTGTTGCCGATGTTAAAATTAAAAGAGCAACTATCTGCTTATGATTATGTTGGACATTTTCATACTAAAAAATCAAAAGAAGCTGATTTTTGGGCAGGACAATCTTGGCGTCAGGAATTGATTGAGATGCTCATCAAACCAGCCAATCAAATATTAGCTCAACTAAGCAAGGAAAATATCGGTTTGGTGATTGCCGATATTCCTAGTTTTTTCCGTTATAATAAGATTGTGGATGCTTGGAATGAGCACTTAATTGCTCCTGAAATGAACGACCTATGGCAAAAAATGGGGATGAAAAAGACTATTGATTTTCAAGCCATGCAGACCTTTGTGATGAGTTATGGGACGTTTGTGTGGTTCAAGTATGACGCTTTGAAGCCACTGTTTGATTTGGATTTGACGGATGCAGATGTGCCAGCTGAACCCCTACCACAAAATTCTATTCTCCATGCGATTGAGCGATTGCTAGTCTATATTGCTTGGAATCAACATTATGATTTCAGAATTGCAGCCAACCCAATCCGTCTGAGTCCTTTTATTGATAATAAATTACTTAATGAACGTCAAGGGAGTGCTCCAAGTACTTATGTTGATTTTACCTATATGGGTGGGATAAAAGGTGCTTTAAAATATATTGTGATTGGGCCTGCACGCGCTATTAAGTATATTATCAAGCGACTAATGGGAAAGTGGTCATTATGAAACAGGGCTTAAAATCTATAGATTGGCTATTTGCTTTACATGGATTGATTATTTTATTATTGAGTATTTATTTCAATCTTCAACTAATCAATCTGTCAATCTTAGCCAACAATACGGCCTCAGACCTTGTTGGGATTAAAAATTTTAGTTACCTCTTGTTCTATATTTCAGGTCTAGGTTTGGTACTTTATTTACCCAAACTGTTGACGTGGTCATTTTTTAAAAGATTAAGCACGGTTTATTTGATCTATCTCTTCTTGTCCTATTTTTTGAGGTTGACTCGCCAACTCAATAACAAGGACTTTATTGTTGGAGCGTTTCAAAAAAATCAATTTTGGCAAGGGAATTTTCTCCTACCACTGTTTTTTATGATTCTATTGGCCTTTTTTCTTCATCGCTTACTTGTTGCCTATGATAAACAGGAATGGTTGCCAGATTATACTGGTCATGAGGAACTTCTTTTCTATCTTTTGAGCGCTTCCTTCTTGTTACAAGATAGTCAATATCGTGCTAGTCTTTTGTTGCCTTTGCGCCCATTGTTTGCTTCAGATGAATTAGCTAGTTATCATTTAGGCTTATTAGTACAAGTTACCAGTTCTTTATTATGTTTTGCTGCCTTGATTTTCATCTTTTCTAAAGCTTGGCAGGGATTACGCATGGCTTTGGCAACCCCTTATCTAGCTGTAGTTTCTAGTGCTTTTTTTGCCTTATTCTTTAATTATACCTTTCAGCTTGGTGTCAAAAAATCAGAGAGTATTGCTAATTATTATGTTTTGCCTGGAGCGATCAGTTTTCAATTACTTATACTTTTTGCTTTAGCTTTACTGGTTTATTTTATGACCAATCGCTACTTGATAGGAAGTCTTCTGATTTTTGGCTTGGGTAGCAGTCTATCGTTAGTCAATTACCTAAAAGAATTCATGCGTAGTGAACCACTCTTGTTAATTGACTTTGTTTGGTTACGTCAATTAGGATTACTGATTGGTTTTGTTAGTCCAAGCGTAATTTGGTTGAGTCTATTCTTTCTTATTGGTCTTGGTTTTATTTATTCTTATGTTAGAAGGCGTCTGGTTTCCCCTCCAATTTTTTCTTGGTTACAACGATTTTTTGGGAGTCTCTTCGTTTTAGTTAGTCTTGTAGCTGTGGTTTATGGCAATGCTAGTTACCTTAACCCATTACCTAGTTTGGCTAAATTAGATAAGGTTTTAAATATTAACTGGTTAGGATTTTCAAGTAATGCTCGCTATAAATCACTGGCTTATGTATGGACTAAACAGTTGACGACACCGATTATGGAAAAACCAAGTCAATATAATCAGGCTAAAATAGAAGAATTAGTAAAAAAATATAGTCAACTAGCCAAAGATATCAATCGAGAAAGAACAGAAAAAATTGACCAACAAACTGTTATCTATCTATTGAGTGAGAGTTTAGCCAATCCGGAACGTTTAGATGGCATTGATTTATCAGCTAGTGTATTGCCTAATATTGATGCCATTAAAGAAGAAACAACATCTGGCTTGATGTCATCAGATGGTTATGGTGGTGGCACTGCAAATATGGAGTTTCAGTCTTTGACAGGTCTTCCTTTACCCAATTTTTCGTCATCAGTTTCCGTCCTTTATACTGAAGTTGTGCCTAAAATGAAGGTATTTCCTTCGATTAGCGATCTTTATCAAAAACAAAATAAAGTGGTGATTCATCCAGAAAATAGGCTTAATTATAGTCGTCATCTTATCTATCAGCAGTTAGGCTTTGGCAAACAAGTCTTTACTAATAGCACGAAGGACAAGTTGCTTGATGTTAATCGTGCGGGTGTCAATATCAGTGATCAAACGGTTTATGATAATATTTTGGCACGTTTGGATACAAAAACCAGTCAATTTTTCTCTGTCATTACCATGCAAAATCATGTCCCTTGGTCAGCTAGCACACCAGAAGAAGTCATGGCGACAGGACAAAATTTTTCTGCAAAAGAAAATGCTAATCTAACCAGTTATGCTCGTTTATTAGCACAGACAGATGAAGCCACCATTGCTTTTTTAGAAGCCCTTCAAGAAATTGACAAGCCGATAACCGTTGTTTTTTATGGGGACCATTTGCCAAGTTTATATCCAGAACAAGTGTTTAGTGAGCAAGCAGATAGCAAGTATCAAACCGATTATTTTATTTGGAACAACCAAGAAAATCAACAATTAGAGTACCCACTTATTCGCTCGAATGATTTTCCAGCAGCCTTGTTAGCTCATACTAATGCCAAGGTTTCCCCTTATTATGCTTTATTGACCCAATTGCTTAACCGTGAGGAGTTGAGTGAAAAAGAATTAGAAGAAGTGGAAGCTGACCTGAAACTATTGCAGTATGATATGACTATAGGTAAGGCTTATATTAAAGCAAGACCAAGTTTTTTTGAAATTAAATAAGGAGAGAAAATGCAAGAAAAAATTGCTGTTTTGTTGCCAGCCTATAATGAAGAAGTAACCATTCAAAAGGTTATTTCTGATTTCCAAAAGGTATTGCCGCAAGCGACCATTTATGTTTATGACAATAACTCTAAGGACAAGACCAACCAATTAGCTAAAGCGTCCGGAGCAGTGGTTCGTTTTGAACCTCGTCAAGGTAAGGGAAATGTGGTGCGTTCGATGTTTCGTGAAATTGACGCGGATTACTACATCATGGTTGATGCGGATGACACTTATCCAGCAGATGAGGTCAACAAGTTGTTAGATCCTTTGCGACAAGGGCAAGCTGATATGACCATTGGTGATCGCTTATCCAATGGGAGCTATGCCAAGGAAAACAAACGTGGCTTCCATGATTTTGGCAATAATTTGGTTAAGGGGTTGATTAACCGACTTTATCAAGGAAATTACGAAGATATTATGACTGGCTATCGTGGCTTTAATCGTTTGTTTGTCAAAACCTTTCCAGTCTTGTCGCCAGGCTTTGAAATTGAAACAGAATTGTCAATTCATGCCTTGGATAAACGCTTTAAGTTGGTTGAAGTGCCAATCACCTATCAAGACCGTCCAGAAGGAAGTGAATCCAAGTTAAGCACGTTTTCCGATGGTTTTAAGGTATTACGCACTATCTTTAACCTGTTCAAAGATTACAAGCCTTTACTTTTCTTTAGTCTTTTATCTCTTATCTTTGTCATTTTGGGCTTATTGGTAGGTCTGCCTGTCATTAGCGAATTTACTCGGACAGGCTTGATTGCTAAATTCCCATCAGCCATTTTAGCAACTGGTTTGATGATTTTTGCAGGACTCTTCTTTATTTCAGGAGTTATTTTAGATACCGTTGTTCGTCAAAATCGCATGCATTATGAATTGAAAGTGTATGAGTACTATGAAAAGAATAGATAAGTTAAGCAATTATTTGAATCCAGCTAGTGTTTTTATCAGCTTAGCGATAATATTTGGTATCTTATTTCTATTTATCTTTCCACCTATGACTGCTCCTGATGAAATAGGACATTTTTCTAAAGCTTATGCTTTTGCAGAGGGGAAAGTTATCCCATCATATAATAGCGAAATAGAAGGAAATCAATTTAAAAGTTGGAATAAATTAGGATTTTATCAACCAAAATCAATTATAGATTTAAATACAAATTCAATAGAAGTTGATTATAACCCAGATAGCACTTATGATTATTCTTTACTTAAATTAGATAATTATACTAATCAAAACAAAGTATTTATTCCTTTAGGTGGACAGGTTAGTTATTCTTTTATTCAATATATTCCTCAAATTTTAGGGATTGGTATTGCTAAAAAATTTACCACCTCTATCTTGAGCATATACTTTTTAGCAAAATTATTTAATTTTATTGCTTATATTATTGTGATCGTATTAGCAATAAAAATAACAAAATTTGCAAAATGGGGCTTCGCTTTGTTAGGATTAAATCCATTATTATTGGAGTTGGCAACTTCAACTAGTGGTGATGCTTTTACAGACGCGATAAGTTTTTTATTTGTTGCTTTGTTGTCTAAGCTAATATTTGAAAATCATTTAAATAAAAAGATACTGTACATATCATTTGTAGTCATGATTGCTTTAGTTCAAATGAAACCTACTTTAATTGTATTTGGTTTATTATTTTTCTTGATTCCCAATCAACACTTTAGTGTTTTAAATAAGTTAAAATGGGGCAGTATTGTGTTTGCTGTATCAATTATTAGTTATTATATGTGGGGGAAGTTATTTCCAAATCAAGATTTTTTGTATCAGGATTTTGGACAACCGAGTAAGCAGTTAAGTTATATTTTACAGGATCCTTTTAGCTTTGTATTAGTTATCAAAAACACATTAATTAAACATTATAGATTTTTAATTCATTCATCGGCAGGGCAGTTTGCTTTATTAAATCGTAATATACCATTTGATTTGGTTAAGTTATATTATGGCTTGCTTTTCTTATCTTTGTTTATTCCAAACAAGAGGAAGATGGGTCTATCGCTAGCAAACAGAGTAATTATTTTGATATTTTTTATTACTTATGTATTGTTATCGTTTTTAGCTTTGTATCAAATCTGGACGCCAGTAGGATCGGATGTTATCTTTGGTTTACAAGGAAGATATTTTATTCCTATTAGTTCAGCCGTTTTATTGGCTTTTGTACCAAATAAAACAATGAAAAAAGATTATCTATCAGGGTTTTTACTTATTGGTATTTTAATAATATTACTTTATACCAGTACTATGTTATTAAAATCTTATGGTATTTTATAAAAAACAAAAACCTTCTTCTAGTATATCTAGAAGAAGGTTTTTGTCTAATCTTCAAAATCAGCTTTTTGTTTGACATCAGCGTATTCTTGAGCAACTTCATCTTTAAGAATGTCGTCATAAGATGGTAACTGAAGATCTTGACCATATTTATTACGCAGAGCAGTAGTGACTAGGCGATAGGCCAAGCGAGGATTACGAGCTAAGATTGGGCCGTGGAAGTAACTACCATAGACGTTTTTATAGTGAACGCCCTCAGTGCCGTCTTCCTTGTTGTTGCCACAGCCATAAACAACTTTACCTAGTGGTTTTTCATCATCAGAAAGAAAGGTTCGGCCTTGATGATTTTCAAAACCGTAGTAGGTTTCATTAAATTCTTCGTTATGAATTTTAATGTCACCGATAAAACGATTATTTTGCTGATTAAGGGTATAGTGCCCCATGACACCAATTCCTTCAATCCTAACCCCATTAGCTTGAATATAATACTGGCCGAGTAGTTGAAAACCACCACAGATAGCTAAAATGACCTTGTTGTTTTCAATAAACTGAGCAACATCATGACGTTTGCTTGGTAAATCTTTGGCAACAAGAGTTTGTTCATAGTCCTGTCCACCACCAAAAAAGGCAAGGTCATAGTGGTCTGGGTCAAAACGGTCATCAATAGAAACAATATCAACCGTTACTGAAGCCCCTAATTTTTCACCAACGTATTTCATCATCAAAACATTGCCATTGTCACCATAGGTATTCATGAGATTGCCATAAAGGTGGGCTAAATTGAGTTGGTAGGAGTAATCACGGTCTGTTGGTGATTGCAAAGAAGTATAAGTCATTTAGTTCCCCTCCTTTCTGATAGCATTTTTCTTGGTCAATAGCTCACGCAATTCTAACATGGCCGTATAAGTCGCAAGGATATAGGCATTTGGTGTTTCTTGTTGACTAATCAAGTTAACCAAGTCTTCTAGACTGTCTGTTGCTTGGATTTTTTCTGAATCATAGCCAGTGACACGTAAGCGACGAGCAATTTCTGCCTGACGAACCCCTCCTGCAAAGACTTGCGTGATGTTCATTTCGGTAATACTTTCAAAATCAGCATCCCAAATCCAGCTAGTGTCAATCCCATCAGCATAGTTGGCGTTTAATAGAACAGATAGCGTAAACGGATAAGGAGCTAGTTTAATCATTTCAAGAGCTTGACTGGCACCGACAGGATTTTTAATTAGGATAAGTGTACAATTGGTATTGCCAATCTTGAAGGTTTCTTGACGCCCAAAGACTGCCTTACTCTTTTCAAATCCAGCCTTGATTTTTTCAGGAGAAACTCCCAACTGTTCAGCAACAGCAACACTAGCTAGGGCATTATAGATATTGTAAAGCCCACCAACATTGATTTTATATTCTTGACCATCAATGATAAATTGTGACGACACATGAGTTAATTCTGTTAACTGGGTCAAGCGATAGTCAAGTTGTGGACGCTTGAAACCACAATTTTGACAGATATAATCCCCAAGATTAGCATAGGTATTGAGTTGATAAGTCAAAATCTGATGACAGTCTGGGCAGACAATTCCTTCGGTGTTGTAATGAGGGAGATGAGCAGCCGTCTTTTCAGTATCAAAACCATAATATTTGACAGGATTTGTCATGCTACTAGGGTGAAAGAGTGGGCTATCCCCATTAGCTAAAATGGTTGCTTCCGGTGCATTTTTTGCTCCGTCTAAGATAAAGCGATAGGTGGTATAAATTTCACCGTAACGATCCATCTGATCCTTAAAAATATTGGTGAAGACAAACAGACTTGGTTTGATATATTGAGTAATTTTAGGCAGACTAGCCTCATCAATTTCCAAGACGGCAATTTTTTTGCCAGAAGCACCTGTTTTTGCAGTCAAGAAAGTTGACGTAATCCCTGTAATCATGTTAGCCCCACTAGGATTGGTCAAGACTTGACCATAAGCCTCTTGTAAAATGCCAACAGTCAGAGCAGTCGTCAAGGTTTTACCATTTGAACCAGTGATGACGACGATTTCATAGTCTTTGGCTAAGTCATCCAAGAGATGCTTGTCAATCTTCAGAGCAATTTTACCTGGTAAAGTCGAACCACGACCGAGTTTATTAAGAATAAAATGGGCAGATTGCCCAGCTAATTTTGCAAAGGTTGATTTTATTGTCATGACATTATTTTATCACAAAATCTTGAATTAAGATAAGGAAAAACTCCATAGAAAATGATATAATAAGCATAATAGTATAGATTGAAAAGAGAAAGGAAGGGTTGCATGAATAGTATATTAGCACTAGATGCTAGATTCTGGGCTGATTTGGTTACTGATCCATGGACAATTTTAGTAAACTTATTTGATATTGTAATCGTAACCTGGCTGATTTATCGTTTTATCAAAAGCCTAGCTGGAACAAAATTGATGTCCTTGATTCAAGGAATTATTCTTTTTGTCATGTTACGTTTTGTCATTGAAATTATTGGGTTTCCCACACTAGCTTGGCTAATGAATCAGGTCTTAACCTATGGGGTTATTGCCCTTGTAATCATTTTTGCTCCAGAAATTCGAGCTGGATTAGAGCGTTTTGGACGAACAACCAATATCTTGATGAAACAAAAAGTAGATAATGATGAGGATCAAATGATTGAGGCTTTTGTGAAATCAGTGGCCTATCTGAGTCCACGTAAGATAGGTGCTTTAATCGCAGTTGAACAAACTCAAACTCTACAAGAATACATTGCCTCTGGTATTGCACTTAACGCTGAGATTTCCAGCCAGCTCTTAATCAATATTTTCATTCCGAATACTCCTTTACATGATGGAGCAGTAATCATTAGGGGAAAAGAGATTGTCACAGCCTGTTCTTACCTTCCTTTGTCAGAATCTATGGACATCTCAAAAACATTTGGAACGAGACATCGAGCGGCTATTGGGTTGTCAGAACTATCTGATGCCTTTACTATTGTTGTGTCTGAGGAAACGGGTGACATTTCAGTGACCCACATGAGTCAGTTTTACCATGATTTAACTCTGACACAGTTTGAAGATCTCTTACGAGAAACCTTTAAAACAGATAAGCCTAAAAAGATAAGTTGGTTGTCTCGTTTGTTAGGAGGTTCTCATGCTTAGACGATTTTTTCAAACCAAATTTAGTATGGTTCTGTTATCGCTAGTCTTGAGCTTCTTGCTCTTTTTAACAGCGACGTCGGTACGTTATAGCAATAAGGTCAATACAACCAAAGAATCAGCAGAAACCTATACTTATACCATTGAACATGTTCCTATTGATATTCAATATGACAATAGTAAGTACTTTATCGTGGGTTATTCTTATGATGCAGAAGTCTATTTAACAGCGACCAATCGTGTGAAATTGGATTCAGAAATCAACAGTGATACGAGGAAGTTTAAGGTGGTGGCTGATTTAACCAATGTTAAAGAAGGCACGAGTAAGGTGGAATTAAAAGTTAGAAATCTACCTAGTGGAATGACAGCAAAGGTCATACCAGCCAGCATGAGTGTCACCTTAGGATTGAAGAAAACCAAAACCTTCAATGTTGAAGTTGATATGGATAGCATAAATCTAGCTCAGGGTTATCGTCTGTTAGATGTTGATATAGCTGATAAAAAGGTAGAAGTGACTAGCGATGAAAATACAATCGATCAAGTCAGTCGAGTCATTGCTAAACTACCAGAAGATGTGACTCTATCAGAAAAATATAGCGGTGCAGTGACCTTGCAGGCAGTGGCAGCTGATGGCACGGTTTTACCAAGCATCATTGAGCCGTCAAAATCAAAATTGACCGTCAATGTAGAAGCTATCACAAAGACAGTACCAATCAAGGTTGAGTTATCTGGAAAAATGGAAGAAAGTCTATCCAATGTGCTTTATAAACTAACAGAGGAACAGGTAACCATTCAAGGTAGTCAAGAACAGTTGGATACGATTAACGAGATCACAACCAAGGTGGATATTACAGGTGTGAATAAAGAAGTTATTCAGATGACATCTTTACAAGTACCAGAAGGGATAACGGCATCTATTAGTCAAGTTGAAGTGAAGTTATCACCGGTCAAAAAATAAATTTAGTAAGATAGAAAGTTGAGGAAGTGCAAGTCGCACAGTAAACAATTATGGGTAAATATTTTGGAACAGACGGTGTTCGTGGTGAAGCAAATCTGGAGTTAACACCAGAGTTAGCTTTTAAGTTGGGACGTTTTGGCGGTTATATTTTAAGTCAACATGAAGTGAATCAACCACGTGTCTTTGTCGCACGAGATACACGCATTTCAGGTCAGATGTTAGAGTCGGCTTTGATTGCAGGGCTGTTATCAGTTGGTATTGAAGTGTATCAATTAGGCGTTTTAGCTACACCAGGCGTGTCTTATCTTGTACGCACTGAAAATGCAAGTGCAGGTGTCATGATTTCAGCCAGTCACAATCCAGCTAGGGATAATGGGATTAAGTTCTTTGGTAGTGATGGTTTCAAGCTCAATGATGACGTGGAACTTGAAATCGAAGCCCTCCTAGATGCCGAACAAGATGACTTGCCACGTCCAAGTGCCCAAGGTTTGGGTCGTTTGGTCGCTTATCCTGAAGGGATTCGTAAGTATGAAAAATTCCTAACTTCGACAGGGATTGCACTTGATGGTATGAAAGTGGTAATTGACGCTGCTAATGGTGCAGCAGTCGCTTCTGCTCGTAATGTCTTTTTGGATCTAGGAGCAGACCTTAGCATGATTGGTGAAACACCAAATGGTCTTAACATTAATGAACAGGTTGGCTCAACTCATCCAGAACAATTGCAAGAATTGGTACTTGCAGAGCAAGCAGCAGTTGGTCTAGCTTTTGATGGGGATAGTGACCGTTTGATTGCCGTTGATGAAAAAGGACAGTTGGTGGATGGTGATAAGATTATGTTTATCATCGGTAAGTACCTGTCTGAAAAAGGGCAACTGGCTAAAAATACCATTGTGACAACAGTTATGTCAAATTTAGGTTTCCACAAGGCCTTGGATAGTCAAGGTATCAACAAGGCTGTTACAGCAGTTGGTGATCGTTATGTCGTTGAAGAAATGCGTCGCTCTGGCTATAATTTTGGTGGCGAACAATCAGGTCATGTGATTATCATGGATTATAATACGACTGGCGATGGTCAACTGACAGCCATTCAACTAACCAAGATTATGAAAGAAACAGGTAAGTCCTTATCAGAGTTAGCAGCCGAGGTGACGATTTACCCACAAAAATTAGTCAACATTCCTGTTGATAATCAAATGAAGCACCGAGCAATGGAAGTGCCAGCTATTGCAGCCATTATTGAAAAAATGGAAACTGAGATGGCAGGTAACGGTCGCATTTTGGTACGTCCAAGTGGAACAGAGCCACTCTTGCGTGTCATGGCAGAAGCACCAACAGATGACGAAGTCAACTATTACGTGGATACCATTGCCCAAGTTGTTCAAGCTGAAATTGGAAAATAAGCATAGCCCGACTAGAGAAATCTAGTGGGCTATTTTTTGTTAGTCACTAGATAAAAGAGAGATTGAACCATCTTAAAAAGATAGGTGAGTAAACTGGTTACTGGCTAGAGTTTTTGATAAGAACTTGCTTACTCAGTAGGTGTGCTGAGGTCTGCCTTTTTTTGGCAGAGCAGCTCAAACAGTAATTCTTGAGTATTTCCAAAGGTTTTTTACTGTCTAAAAGTGTGACGGTGTTTGCCCAAAAAGGGCAGAGCAGTTCAAACAGTAATTTCCGAACAATTCTAAAGGTTTTTTGCTGTCTAAAAGTGTGATGGTGTTTGCCCAAAAAGGGCAGAGCAGTTCAAGCAGTAATTCCCGAACAATCCTAAAGTTTTTTAACTGTCTAGACTTGTGATTGGGATAAGGTCAATAGCACAAGTTTGTCAACTCAAGCTATTTTTGACAGTCTAGGAACTTAACTTAGGCAAAAAGGAGATTAACTCAAACAATTCCTTAGCATTTAGCTCTAAAAATGATAAAATAGAACTATGTTAAACAAACCAACATCAGCTTATGTCCATATTCCTTTTTGTACTCAGATTTGTTATTACTGTGATTTTTCTAAGGTATTTATCAAAAATCAGCCAGTTGATGACTACTTGGAAGCCTTGATGACTGAGTTTAGGACTTATGATATTCATGATTTAAGAACCCTTTATATCGGTGGGGGAACCCCAACAGCAATCTCTGCCGAACAATTAGACTATCTGTTGAGCAATTTAACCAAAGAGCTTAATCTTGACATGCTCGAAGAATTTACCATTGAAGCCAATCCTGGTGATTTGACACCTGACAAGATTGCAGTTATGCAAAATTCGGCAGTCAATCGAGTATCTCTTGGTGTTCAGACCTTTAATGACAAGCATTTGAAACAGATTGGTCGTAGTCATAACGAAGCTCAGATTTATAGCACCATTGACAGCCTTAAACAAGCTGGTTTTAATAACATTTCCATTGATTTAATCTATGCTCTGCCACGTCAGACCATGGAAGATGTCAAGGAAAATGTAAAAAAAGCCTTGGCCTTGGATATTCCTCATCTTAGTCTTTATAGTTTGATTTTAGAACATCACACGGTCTTTATGAACAAGATGCGTCGGGGCAAACTCAATCTCCCAACGGAAGATTTAGAAGCCGAGATGTTTGAATATATCATCGAGCAGTTAGAACTTAATGGTTTTGAGCATTATGAGATTTCTAACTTCACCAAGCCAGGTTTTGAGAGTCGTCATAATCTTGTTTATTGGGATAATGCTGAGTACTTTGCCTGTGGAGCGGGGGCGTCTGGCTACATCAATGGTATGCGTTATCGCAACCGCGGGCCAATTCAACACTATTTGAAGGCCATTCGTGAAGAAAAACATTCACGCCTGTCCGAAGAGTTTTTGACCAAAAATGAACAAATGGAAGAAGAATTTTTCCTTGGCTTGCGTAAAAAATCTGGTGTATCCATCAAGCGATTTGAGGAAAAGTTTGGCGTATCCTTTGACGCACAATATGGTCAGATTGTTGAAGAATTGCGAGCAGATGGTCTATTGTCAGCAGACAGAGAGTTTATCCGCATGACGAAAAAGGGTCTCTTTCTGGGAGATACTGTTGCTGAAAAATTTATTTTGGAGTAAGAAGATATGGGAAAACTATTTGAATATCAGTTGCAAGTGCCTTTTTATCAGATGGATTGTCATGGGAGAATGCGCCTAGCTCATCTGATTTCTTTAGCCTTGCAAGTATCTGCTCAACAATCAGAAGCACTGGGAATTAGCGACCAGTGGTTATTTCAAGAACATGGTCTAGTCTGGGTAGTGACAGCTTATGATGTGGTAATCAATCGTTTGCCGTCTTATCATGAACGGTTAAAGATAAAGACGGAGCCGACGGCTTATACAACCTATACTTGTTACCGTGATTTTCACATCTTATCAGAATCAGACGAGTTATTGGTCAGTATTCAGGCGACCTTTGTCTTGTTAAATTACCAAAGTCGCCGTCCTCATCGTGTGTCAGAGGACATCATCAGCCCGTTTGGCTCAGAAAAATGGCAAAAGCGTTTGCCAACCTATACCTATCCAGACTTAACCAAAGCTCATTCACGCTTGGTTCAAGTGGTGTATTCTGACTTGGACTTGAATGGGCATGTTAATAACACACGCTACTTGGATTGGTTCTATGATGAGCTGCCATTTGATTTTCTGACACATCATTACCCAAGTCGTATTCGTTTGAGTTATCTAAAGGAAATACAGGCACAGACAGAGCTAACCACTCACTATCAGCAAGATGGGCTAACCAGTCATCATGTCATCACCTCTCATCAAGGCACTCACGCCAAAGCAATCATAGAATGGAAAAAAGATGAACTATAAGGGTTATTTAATTGATTTAGATGGTACGATTTACACAGGCAATCAAGTGATTGAAGCCGGTCGTGACTTTGTCTATCGTTTACAAGAAAAACAACTACCGCATTTATTTTTAACTAATAACACCACACGAACTCCGAAGCAAGTCCAAGAATTGCTAAACAAGACCTTTGCGATTGACACGGATTTAGGTCAGATTTATACAGCAACCTTGGCGACAGTGGATTATATGGATGACCTTAATCTAGCTAAAACAGTCTATATCATTGGCGAAGACGGGCTAAAGTCTGCCATTTTTGAGGCAGGCTATCAAGAGGATAAGGACAATCCAGCCTATGTTGTGGTTGGGCTAGATCGTCAAGTCACCTATGACAAATTGGCTCTTGCCACCCTAGCCATTCAAAAAGGTGCTAGATTTATTGGAACCAATCCAGATCTTAATATCCCAACAGAACAAGGACTTTTACCAGGTGGTGGGTCATTGCTTGCCTTACTTGAAGCAGCAACAGGAGTTGTCCCAACGGTGATTGGAAAACCCAATGCTATTATTATGGAAAAAGCCTTGCAACGCTTAGGCACACCAAAAGAAGAAACGGTCATGGTGGGTGACAATTATTTGACGGATATTCGAGCAGGTTTGGATAATGGCTTTCCTACCCTTTTAGTGACGACAGGATTTACTAAGCCAGAAGAAGTGCCAAACCTACCACAAGCACCTAGCCATGTGGTTGCTAGTCTTTCAGAATGGTCTATTGATGATGACGAGTAAGTGGCGATTTTATCTGACCTTGCTATGTTTACTGGCAAGTCTTGTTCTAGCGACCATTTATTTGGCTTGGCTGGTATTTCCGTTAGAGATTGGTTGGCTAGATTTGCCTAAGCAAGTGTCGCTTAGTCCATCAGTAATTTTAAGTAATTTTAATCAACTGATGACCTATCTCACTCAATTTTGGTCGCCTAGGTTAAGCATGACGGATTTTCCATCGTCAGAAGCAGGCTTAAAGCATTTTGCAGATGTGAAAGGCTTGTTTTTACTAACTCAAGGCATTTTTTTGTTAACCCTTTGGCCAGCCATACGCTTTTTTGGGCAAGATTGGCGTCAAACCAGTTTTGAATCCTATCGTCTGACCATAAAAGGCTTGGCACTTTTGCCTTTGGGTATCGCAGTTGTTGTGATGTTAGTTGGGTTTGAAACCTTCTTTTATCTTTTCCATCAAATCTTTTTTGCAGGCAAGAGCAACTGGCTATTTAATCCTTTTACAGATCCAGTGATTCTAATTTTGCCAGAAACCTTTTTCTTACATTGTTTTGTCATTTTTTTCGTCTTGTATGAATTAGTCTTTTGGGGACTGTATTTTGGGGGGCGAAAAAGATAGACTTTACTGTGTAAAGGAGTGTCATTAGGTAACTTTTTTGATATAATAAAATGAATTGATAAGATATAGTAAAGGATAAGAAATGAATAGTAATGATTTGAAAAAACGGCAGGAAAAAATTCGTAATTTTTCCATCATTGCCCATATTGACCATGGGAAGTCAACCTTGGCTGACCGTATCTTAGAAAAAACAGAAACGGTATCAAGTCGTGAGATGCAAGATCAACTCCTTGATAGCATGGATTTGGAGCGTGAGCGTGGGATTACCATTAAACTCAATGCGATTGAGTTGAATTACACGGCTAAAGATGGCGAAACCTATATTTTCCACTTGATTGACACACCAGGTCACGTTGACTTTACCTATGAAGTATCACGCAGTTTGGCTGCCTGTGAGGGAGCAATTTTGGTTGTTGATGCGGCTCAAGGGATTGAAGCACAAACCTTGGCCAACGTTTACTTGGCCTTGGATAATGATTTGGAAATCTTGCCAGTTATCAATAAGATTGATTTGCCTGCCGCTGACCCTGAGCGTGTTCGAGCTGAGGTTGAAGATGTGATTGGTTTAGATGCCAGTGAAGCAGTTTTGGCGTCTGCCAAGGCAGGAATTGGGATTGAAGACATTTTAGAGCAGATTGTTGAAAAGGTACCAGCCCCAACTGGTGATGTGGAAGCTCCCCTGAAAGCCTTGATTTTTGACTCGGTTTATGACGCTTATCGTGGGGTTATTCTTCAAGTTCGTATCATGGATGGCATGGTCAAGCCAGGCGATAAGATTCAAATGATGTCTAATGGCAAGACCTTTGATGTGACTGAAGTTGGGATTTTTACTCCTAAGGCTATGGGACGTGATTTTCTGGCAACAGGAGATGTTGGTTACATTGCAGCGTCTATCAAGACAGTTGCTGATACTCGAGTGGGTGACACAGTTA
Source organism: Streptococcus sp. sy018 (assembly GCF_007859185.1). Taxonomy (NCBI): domain Bacteria; kingdom Bacillati; phylum Bacillota; class Bacilli; order Lactobacillales; family Streptococcaceae; genus Streptococcus; species Streptococcus sp. sy018. The sequence goes on from NZ_VOHN01000001.1 coordinate 299,700, forward strand.
CCCTAGCCAACAATCCAGCCCAAGAAGCTCTTGCAGGCTACAAGCAGATGAATCCAATGGTGTTTGCAGGGATTTATCCAATCGAGTCTAATAAATACAATGATTTGCGAGAAGCCTTAGAAAAATTACAACTCAATGATGCCAGTCTGCAATTTGAACCAGAAACATCTCAAGCTCTTGGTTTTGGTTTCCGTTGTGGTTTCTTGGGCTTACTTCACATGGACGTTATTCAAGAGCGGTTGGAGCGTGAATTTAACATTGACTTAATCATGACTGCACCGTCAGTGGTTTATCATGTCAATACCACAGATGGTAATCAGCTTGAAGTATCCAACCCAAGTGAGTTTCCAGATCCAACCAAGGTTGATAGCATTGAAGAACCTTACGTTAAGGCACAAATTATGGTGCCACAGGAGTTTGTTGGTGCCGTTATGGAACTTGCTCAACGTAAACGTGGTGACTTTGTGACCATGGAATACATTGATGATAATCGTGTCAATGTCATTTATCAAATTCCACTGGCTGAGATTGTCTTTGATTTCTTTGATAAGCTCAAGTCATCAACGCGTGGCTATGCCAGCTTTGACTATGAAATCTCTGAATATCGTACCTCTCGCTTAGTTAAGATGGATATTCTCCTAAATGGTGATAAGGTTGATGCCCTTAGCTTTATTGTCCATCGTGATTTTGCCTACGAACGTGGTAAAATTATCGTTGAAAAACTGAAAAAAATCATCCCTCGTCAGCAATTTGAAGTACCAATTCAGGCAGCTATTGGTCATAAAATTGTGGCGAGAACAGACATTAAGGCCCTTCGCAAGAATGTCTTGGCTAAATGTTACGGCGGAGATGTTTCTCGTAAACGTAAACTTCTAGAAAAACAAAAAGCTGGTAAAAAACGCATGAAATCAATCGGTTCAGTAGAAGTCCCACAAGAAGCTTTCTTGAGTGTGCTTAGTATGGATGATGATAGTAAGTAAAACGCTTTAGACTAAGCTAATTTTGATATAACTTTTAACCCTCTTGACTTTGATTTGAGAGGGTTTTACTTGGCTTTTAATTTAAACTATTTTATGATAAGATAAACATAATGGAAAGGAGCGACAGATGAGAATTGGTTTATTTACGGACACTTATTTTCCACAGGTGTCGGGTGTTGCGACCAGTATTCAAACTTTGAAACAAGTTTTGGAAGAAGCAGGTCATCAGGTTTATATTTTTACCACAACAGATAAAAATTTAGGTTCGTATAATGACCCAACCATTATCCGTTTACCAAGCGTTCCTTTTATTTCATTTACCGATCGGCGAGTGGCTTATCGTGGGCTCTTGTCATCGTATAAGATTGCTAAAAAGTATCGACTTGATATTATCCATACACAGACTGAGTTTAATGTGGGTGTTTTAGGAAAAATATTGGGCAGAGCCTTAAAAATCCCTGTAGTCCATACCTACCATACCCAGTATGAAGATTATGTTAACTATATTGCTAAAGGGATGATTATCAGACCGAGCATGGTTAAGTATATTATGCGTGGCTATTTGAAGGATCTTGATGGTTTGATTTGTCCTAGTCGTATTGTGCTTAATCTGATGAACAATTATGAGATTAAGGTGCCAAAACGTATTATTCCGACAGGGATTTATCTAGAAAACTATCGTCGTGATGATATTTCTCCACAGATGATTGCTGATTTGAGAGCGGAGCTTAATCTAAGAGCCGATGAAAAGATGTTGCTTAGCCTATCAAGAGTGTCTTATGAGAAAAATATCCAAGCGATTTTATCAAGTCTGCCTGATGTACTTTCCCAAATTCAAACTGTTAAATTAGTCGTTGTGGGCGATGGACCTTATCTTGAAACGCTGAAAGCTCAGGCTAAGGAGCTAGGTATTACGGAGCATGTAGTCTTTACTGGCATGATATCTCATGAAAAAACGGCTCTTTATTATAAGGCTGCTGACTTTTTTATCAGTGCGTCAACCAGTGAAACCCAAGGACTGACCTATACAGAAAGTCTAGCCAGTGGGACGCCGATTATTGCCCAAACTAATCCCTACTTAGATGACTTGATTAGTGATTCAATGTTTGGTGTCTTGTATGCCGATCCAGACGACTTGGCAGGTGCTATTTTAGAGGCCTTATTGGTTAAACCAGAAAAGGATATGACCCAGTGGGATGAAAAACTCTATCAGATTTCAGCACAACATTTTGGTCAATCCGTCTATCAGTTCTATTTGGATGTCTTGATTTCTAAGTCGCAAAAAACAACTCCGATTTCATTGACCATTGAAAGCAGTCGAACAGAGAAGTCAGTAAAATTAGTTCGTTCAGCCATGAGCTTACCCAAGAAAGCGGTGAAGAAAACTGCTAGAACATCTGTTAAGGTTGTCAAAGTTCCAAGACACATGATTCGTTCAATCAAAGATTTTTTAGATTAGTTCTTGCCATTTTTTTGATTGGTGTGCTATAATGTAAGTGGAAACATGTTTCTTGTGTTAGGTTTCTAAGAGAGCGTCCGTTTGCTGAGAGTGACGTAAACCTTAGCGAGTAAATACTCTTCCCTTGATTTTATGCAAACATAAAAGGGTGGTCACCTTATAACCGTTAATGAGGTGTGGACTAAGTTCACACAAATTAAGGTGGAACCACGTTACGACGTCCTTTTTGTAAGGACGTTTTTATTTTATAAAAATAAAGGAGACGATATGGTATCAGATGATTGGATTAAGCGTTGTCAAGCTATTCGTCAAGCCTATCGGCAATTAGAAATACGTCATCATGGTCAGGAATGGTCGATAGAAGAAGATTTACTGGCATTGGGGAATGATATTGGAAACTTAAATCGTTTGGTTATGACACATCAAGGGCGATATTATGATGAAACGCCTTATCAACTAGAACAAAAACTGGTTGAAAATATTTGGTGGTTGATCACCTTGGCTGATCGATTAGATATTGATGTTCAAACAGAAATGGAAACATTTTTGAACGATAAGGAACAGTTACTACAAATTAAAAAAGATTAAGGAGGTATCTATAAATGGTACAAATTACTTTTCCAGATGGAGCGGTTCGTGAGTTTCAATCTGGTGTAACAACGTTTGAGATTGCTCAATCAATTAGTAATTCTCTCGCTAAAAAAGCTCTTGCAGGTAAATTTAATGGTAAGTTGATTGATACCACTCGTGCCATTACAGAAGATGGTAGCTTGGAAATTGTGACGCCAGATCATGAAGACGCATTTGATCTCTTGCGTCATTCAGCAGCTCACTTGTTTGCTCAAGCGGCACGTCGTCACTTCCCAGATATTCACTTAGGGGTTGGACCAGCTATTCAAGACGGTTTCTACTACGATACGGATAATGCAGCAGGGCAAATTTCTAATGAAGACTTACCGATGATTGAGGAAGAAATGCGTAAAATCGTCAAAGAAAACTTCCCAAGTATCCGTAAGGAAGTGTCTAAAGAAGAAGCGCGTGAAATCTTCAAAAATGACCCTTATAAGCTCGAATTGATTGAAGAACATTCAGAAGATAAGGGTGGCTTGACCATTTACAGCCAAGGAGAATACACTGATCTTTGCCGTGGCCCACATGTGCCAACGACAGGTCATATTCAAGTATTCCAACTGTTAAATGTTGCTGGGGCTTACTGGCGTGGTAAGAGTGAAAATCCAATGATGCAACGTGTTTATGGTACAGCTTGGTTTGATAAGAAAGATTTGAAGAAATATATTCAAATGCGTGAAGAAGCCAAGGAACGTGATCATCGTAAACTCGGTAAAGAATTGGATTTGTTCATGGTTAATCCAGAAGTTGGACAAGGTCTGCCATTCTGGTTACCAGATGGGGCGACGATTCGTCGTACAGTTGAGCGTTATATCACAGATAAGGAAATTGCGTCTGGTTACCAACATGTCTATACGCCACCGTTAGCGAACGTTAATCTTTATAAAACTTCTGGTCACTGGGATCATTACCGTGACGATATGTTTCCACCAATGGATATGGGTGAAGGGGAACATCTCGTTTTGCGTCCAATGAACTGCCCACACCATATTCAAGTTTATAAAAACCATGTTCATTCTTACCGTGAGTTGCCGATTCGTATTGCTGAACTTGGGATGATGCACCGTTATGAAAAATCAGGTTCGCTATCTGGTTTGCAACGTGTGCGTGAAATGACCCTTAATGATGGTCACATCTTTGTCACACCAGAGCAAATTCGTGAGGAATTTAAGCGTACTTTGCAACTAATCATTGATGTTTATGCAGACTTCAACTTGACTGATTATTCATTCCGTTTGTCTTATCGTGATCCGGAAGATAAGGAAAAATATTTTGATAATGATGAAATGTGGGAAAATGCTCAAGCCATGTTGAAAGCAGCGATGGATGATATGGCGTTAGACTATTATGAAGCAGAAGGTGAAGCGGCTTTCTATGGACCAAAATTAGATATTCAGGTTAAAACCGCTCTTGGTAATGATGAGACCCTATCAACAATTCAGCTAGATTTCTTGTTACCTGAGAAATTTGAACTATCTTATGTTGGAGCTGATGGTGAAGAACATCGTCCAGTTATGATTCACCGTGGTGTTGTATCGACCATGGAACGTTTTACAGCTTACTTGATTGAAACTTATAAAGGCGCTTTCCCAACTTGGTTGGCACCAACGCAAGTGACTGTGATTCCAATTTCTAATGAAGCTCATGCTGACTATGCTTGGCAAGTGGCTAAGACACTGCAAGATCGTGGTATTCGTGCGGTTGTTGATGAGCGTAATGAAAAAATGCAGTATAAGATTCGTCAAAGTCAAACCAAGAAGATTCCTTACCAGTTGATTGTTGGTGATAAGGAAATGGCGGATCAAGCAGTTAATGTTCGTCGCTATGGTAGCAAGGAAACCCATACAGAAGAATTGGCTGCTTTTGTTGATAATATTTTGGCAGATATTGCTAACTATTCTCGTGTGGTTGACTAGACTTGAAGGAGCTGATTTATCAGCTCCTTTTTCTATGGTATAATAGATAAGATAGAAAGGAGAAGTTTATGTGGCGTTTACTATCAGAAACTGGACTTAACGAGTTTAATCAAAATCATCTGAAAAAGCGTTATGTCTTGGCTCAACAGTTATTGGAACTCTTGGATATGGGCTGGTCTGAAAGTAGCCTAAAAGCTCTTCTTTCATCTAAAAATGAGTTGTTGGATTTAAGGGTGGGAACAGTTGATTTTATGACGATGTGGCAGATAGAAAAAGAAAATCTGTCAGCCAAGGAACTGTTGGTCTTGCTGGTTCGACATCTTCGTTTTCCAGCAGAATTGTCAGGAACTATCTTAGAAAATCAGACGTTAGTCAATCTTTTTTCGATAAATCTAGCTCCCCATGATGCGTTCTGGTGGGACTTGGCTAATTTGGTCAATCAAGCCTTTCCAAATCAGGAGCTAGTTCAAAAAGGTTTGTTGGCCAGGCAGATTCATCAGCTTCGCTATGTTATTTCCAGTCAACAGGCCCAGTATATTCGTCACCATTTTGGTCAATCTCAAAGAACAGATGCCGAGGCTTTGGCGAGCTATCTCAAGACGACTTTTCCTTGGTGGCGACGATTCAGTTATCGCTTGTCTTATTCAGCTCGCTTACATAATAAAATTAAGTTGAGTGATGGTAAGAAGCAGTACCCATCTGGCTATCCCTCAGTCAATATTAAGATACTAATTAACTTTCATACGGAGTTTATCCTTGATAGTCAGGGCAATTTTCTCAATGAAGTGGATACGCAAGCAATCACTGAAAATGGTGTGGTTAATGGGGCTAGTTTTAATTATGGCAGGCCAAATAAACGGCATTGGGAACTCGATGTTAACCCTGTCAGTCCACATGACCCAAACTTTCGTAGGCAAATGAAGAAAGGTTTCAAAGCCCCTAATCGTAGTCGTAAGCGACAAGCAAATTACAGCCATAGTTACTTTAATCCCCAGGGATTTTATGCAGAAAATGGATGTTCTAATTATCAATTAGTGAAACAGGCGACTCGCCATTTTGCCAAGCTCTTACGCAGAAGTAATTGACTACTTAGTTAAATAATAGGTTTCTTGTGGTATTTTTGATATAATGTAAAAAAATAAAATCCAGTAGAAATGAGGATTTAGATGAAAAAGATTCTAATCGTTGATGATGAAAAACCGATTTCGGATATTATTAAGTTTAATTTAACCAAGGAAGGTTATGACACACTGACGGCCTTTGATGGTCGAGAAGCCTTAGAGATTTTTGCAGCTGAAGAACCTGACTTGATTGTGTTGGATTTGATGTTGCCAGAATTGGACGGCTTGGAAGTTGCTAAAGAAGTTAGAAAAACAAGCCATGTGCCAATTATCATGCTATCAGCTAAAGATAGTGAATTTGATAAGGTGATTGGACTGGAAATTGGTGCAGATGATTATGTCACCAAACCTTTCTCTAACCGTGAGTTACTTGCTCGTATCAAGGCACATTTGCGTCGTACAGAAAATATTGAAACAGCGCTTAGTGAAGAACAAGGTGAACTTGGCGTTGACAAGATTACTATAGGCGAGTTAGAGATTATTCCTAATGCCTTTCTTGCACAAAAGCGTGGAGAAGATTTAGAATTGACGCATCGTGAGTTTGAATTGTTGCATCACTTAGCCAACCATATTGGTCAAGTGATGACGCGTGAACATCTTTTAGAAACTGTTTGGGGCTATGATTATTTTGGAGATGTCAGAACCGTTGATGTGACCATTCGTCGTTTGAGAGAAAAATTGGAGGATACGCCTAGCCGTCCTGACTATATTATGACGAGACGGGGTGTAGGCTATTATATGAGAATTCATGAATGATACAAATCTTGTTATTAATAATTTAACGCAGTTTGAACTAGCCTTACTATTTTTACTGAGTTTTGTAGCCTTCTATTTTATTTGGTTGGCTATTAGGGATTATCGCCATGCTCAAAATGTTAAGAGTCTAAATATTAAAGTCAAGCAAATGATTTCTGGAGATTACAGTGATACTTTGCCTAAAATTAAGGGTGATCATGAAATGGTAGATTTAGCCAATCATCTCAATGATTTGTCTAATGTTTTGAGTTATACCCATGACAGTCTGGCTCAAGAACGTAATCGTTTAGCCAGTGTTTTAGCCTATATGACAGATGGTGTTTTAGCCACGAATCGTACTGGTCGTATTATCATGATCAATGCCACAGCCGAAAAATACCTGAATATTTCTCGTGAAAAGGCATTTGATTTGTCGATTTTAGATATTTTAGGTCGTGATAATCCTTATAGTTATCAAGATCTAATCACAAAAACACCAGAAGTGGTTTTAAATAGTCGAGATGAAAATGGCGAATTTATTACTTTACGGATTCGTTTTGCCCTCAATCGTAAGGAAAATGGCTTTGTGTCAGGCTTAATTGCGGTACTACATGATACCACCAATTTGGAAAAAGAAGAACGAGAGCGTCGCATGTTTGTTTCTAATGTTAGTCATGAGTTACGAACCCCTTTAACCTCTGTTAAATCTTACTTAGAAGCCCTAGATGATGGCGCCTTAAATGAACCTGTTGCCCCAGAATTTATCAAGGTTTCCTTAGATGAAACCAATCGGATGATGCGAATGATTTCAGATTTGCTAAACTTGTCACGAATTGATAATAAGGCCAATCAATTAAATGTGGAAATGACCAATTTCACAGCTTTTGTGACAGCTATTCTTAACCGTTTTGAGCAGATAAAAAATCAAAATAATAGTGATGGCAAACGATTTGAAATCATCAGGGATTACCCCTTAAATCCTGCTTGGTTGGAAATTGATACAGATAAGATGACGCAGGTTTTGGATAATTTGCTAAATAATGCCATTAAGTATTCACCAGATGGTGGTCAGATTATTGTCACTATGGCAACCAGTGAAAATCGTCTGATGCTATCAATTACCGATCAAGGCCTGGGCATTCCCAAGAAAGATTTACCATTGATTTTTGATCGCTTTTATCGTGTTGATAAGGCACGCAGTCGTGCTCAAGGTGGGACAGGGCTTGGTTTATCAATTGCTAAAGAAATTATCAAACAACATAAGGGCTTTATTTGGGCTAAAAGTCAAGAAGGAAAGGGCTCTACGTTTAATATTATTCTACCTTATGAAAAAGCACAGACAAGTTTTGAGGAATGGGAGGATGTAGAATTAGACTAATGGAAGAAAAAGGATTTCGTTACAGTATCTTAGCTTCTGGCTCCAGTGGCAATTCTTTTTATTTGGAAAGTTCTCAAAAAAAAATCCTTGTAGATGCGGGTTTGTCAGGTAAGAAAATTAGTCAATTATTGGCAGAAATCGATCGCAAGCCAGAAGATTTAGATGCTATTTTTATTACACATGAGCATAGTGATCACATTCATGGTGTAGGGGTATTGGCTCGTAAATATCATTTAGATATTTATGCCAATCAAAAAACTTGGCAAATTATGGATGAAAATAATATGCTGGGTAAGATTGACCTAGCTCAAAAACACGTCTTTGAACAAGGACAGGTGATCACGTTTGGTGATTTGGACATTGAAAGTTTTGGCGTCAGCCATGATGCAGTAGCCCCACAATTTTATCGCTTTATGAAGGACAATAAATCCTTTGTCATGTTAACCGATACAGGTTATGTTAGTGATCGGATGGCAGATTTACTAACCAATGCAGATGCTTATCTGATTGAGTCTAATCATGATGTTGAAATTTTGCGTGCAGGTTCTTATCCTTGGCGAACCAAACAAAGAATCTTGTCAGACAAGGGCCATTTGTCAAATGAAGATGGGGCAGATAGTATTTTGCGTACCATGGGACAACAGACTAAAAAGATTTATCTGGGACATTTGAGTAAGGAAAATAATATTAAAGAATTGGCTCACATGACCATGAAAACGGCACTGCTACAAGCAGATATTGCAGTTGGTCAAGATGTTAAAATCTATGACACGTCACCTGATTCAGCCAGTCCATTGACCAGAATTTAATAAAAGACTAAAAAAACTAGGACTTATCCTAGTTTTTTCTGACGAATAAATCAATTAGAAGAAGTAATTTTATATGATTTTTGCTATAATGGAAATAATAGGGTATTTAGAAAGGATAAGCTATGAAAGCACTTGAACAAAAAATTGCAGATGATTTTGGTATTGTTTTTTCGGATTTAACCTTACTAGAAACAGCCTTTACTCATACTAGCTACGCCAATGAGCACCGCCTCCTAAAGATTTCACATAATGAACGTTTGGAATTTTTAGGAGACGCTGTTTTACAGTTAATGATTTCCCAGTACCTTTTCAGTAAATATCCCAAAAAACCTGAAGGGGACTTGTCCAAATTGCGTTCAATGATTGTTCGTGAAGAGAGTTTGGCAGGCTTTTCTCGTCAGCTGGGTTTTGCGGATTACATTAAACTCGGAAAAGGAGAAGAACGTTCTGGCGGACGCGATCGTGCGACGATTTTAGGGGACTTATTCGAAGCCTTTTTAGGAGCTGTGTTATTGGATAAGGGAGTGGATGCCGTTGCCCGTTTTATCAATCAAGTGATGATTCCAGAAATTGAACGTGGTAATTTTGAACAGGTTAAGGATTATAAAACCAGTTTACAAGAGTTCCTACAAGCCAAAGGAGAAGTATCCATTGATTATCAAGTGGTTTCAGAAACAGGACCAGCCCATGCCAAGACCTTTGAGGTGACGGTTTGGGTTAATGAAGAACAGATTAGTAGTGGTTCTGGGAAATCTAAAAAATTAGCTGAGCAGGCAGCCGCAAAACAGGCTCTAGCTATCTTGGGACGAGGGTGAGCATGTTTTTAAAAGCAATTGAAATGCAAGGCTTTAAGTCTTTTGCTGACAAGACCAAGATTGAATTTGACCAAGGTGTTACTGCTATTGTCGGACCAAATGGTTCGGGTAAAAGTAACATTACAGAAAGTTTGCGATGGGCCTTAGGTGAATCGAGTGCTAAAAGTTTGCGTGGTGGCAAGATGCCCGATGTGATTTTTGCAGGAACAGAGAATCGTCATGCCTTAAATTATGCTCAAGTCGCTGTGATTTTAGATAACCAAGATGGTTTTATTGCTGATGCTGGTCAAGAAATCCGCATTGAGCGTCAGCTTTATCGTAATGGTGATAGTGACTATCTCATTGATGGTAAAAAGGTTCGTCTGCGTGATATTCATGATCTGTTTATGGATACAGGTCTTGGACGTGATTCTTTTTCCATTATCTCACAAGGACGAGTGGAAGCTATTTTTAATAGCAAGCCCGAAGAACGTCGTGCCATTTTTGAAGAAGCTGCAGGTGTTTTGAAATATAAAACACGGAAAAAAGAAACCGAGCAAAAACTTAACCAAACTCAAGATAATTTGGATCGCTTGGATGATATTATTTATGAATTAGACTTGCAAGTCAAACCACTAGGTAAGCAAGCTGAGGTGGCCAAAGCATTCTTAGGTCTGGATGAAAAGCGTAAACAAGTTCAATTAGATTTATTGGTTGCTGATGTTTCTACTTACAAGCAGGATTTAACTCATACCCAAAGTGAGTTAGAAAAGGTTCAAAATCAGTTAGCCGTTTATTATCAAGAAAGAGAAGAACTAGAGGCTGATTATTCGACAAAGAAAGACAAGCGTCAGTCCCTTTCAAGAAAGCAAGACCAGCTTCAAGATAATTTGGTAGAATTGACACGTCTGACTTCACATTTAGAAGGTCAACTTGATTTGGCTCAATTAGAACAGAGTCAGCAAACCATACAAAAAGAACAACTTCAAGAACAAACAGACAAATTAACGAAACAACAAGGTCAGCTACAAGAACAGATTGATGACAAACGAGCCTTAATTACCAAATTAAAACAAAACTTAACAATTAAGCAAGCTGAATTGCATAAGCTAGTTAACCAACAGGAACAATATGCGATAAGTCCAGATCAATTGATAGAAAATCTGCGGGAAGAGTTTGTTGGTTTACTAGAGAAAGAAGCAGACTTGTCTAATGATTTAACAGCATTGCAAGCTGAAAGGGCTAGTCAAACTCAAATTTCTCAACAAAAATCAGCTGAATTAGATAAATTAAGTCAGGAATTAAAGGAAGTAGAAATTGCGAAAACTAATGCTCAAACTAAGTTAACGAAACAAGAGCACCATTTAACAGAGCTTCGTAATCGTTATCAAGTCTTAACTCAAGAGTTGGATCAAAAAAAAGTATGTTATGAAAAAGAGCAAACTAGCTTTTTTGCTCTCTTAGACCAACTTAAAGCTAAGGAAGCTCGTCAATCAAGTTTGACTAGTATCTTAAAAAATCATAGTAATTTTTATGCAGGAGTTAAGTATGTCTTGCAGCAGGCAGATCGTTTAGGTGGAATTATTGGAGCAGTTAGTGAGCATGTTAGTTTTGAGTTAACTTATCAAACTGCCATAGAAGTTGCCTTGGGAGCTAGTAGCCAGCATATTATTGTGGCTGATGAACAAGCTGCAAAACGCTCTATTGAAGCCTTGAAAACAAGTCGTCAAGGACGAGCTACCTTTTTGCCTTTAACAACGATTAAGGGGAGAAAGCCTGCTCCACAACATGAACAAACCTTACGTCAAAGCCCAGGATTTTTAGGTTTTGCTAATGATTTAGTGGTCTATGAGTCCAATCTAGCCAATATTTTTGCAAATCTTTTAGGGGCAACTGCTATTTTTGAAACGATTGTTCAAGCCAATCAAGCAGCCAGACTTACCCATTATCAAGTGCGTCTAGTAACATTGGATGGCACAGAATTAAGATCTGGCGGTTCTTTTGCTGGGGGGGCGCAGCGTCAAAATAATATGACTTTTATCAAACCAGAATTAGAACAATTAGCCCAAAAAATCAAGCAGCAAAAAGAAGAACTCGTTCTTAAAGAAGAACAATTGAAACAAGCTAAGGAGAACTTGTCAACCTTAACTGAAGAACTTCAACTGATTAAAGAAGAGGGAGAACAAGCACGCTTGGGGCATCAAAAAGCTCAATTGGAGTTAGAGCAGTTCATTAAACGCCATCAAGAACTGACTCAAATTGTGGGTGATGTCGATGCCATTACGAATCAAGATTATTTAGTATCTTTAGAAGAAAAAGAATCATTATTAAAAACTGATTTATCAGAGCTAGCTGAGAGCAAGCAAGCCCTTTCTAGACAATTAGAACAGATTAAAGAAAATCGAAATCATGTGCAAAAACAATTAGATGATCTGACTGAACAAGTGGCAGCAGCAAGACTGGCTGAACGTGATTTGCTCAATACTTTGAGATTTGAACAAGAGGATTATAAACGATTGTTAGCTGATTTGGAGCAAGTGACCACTGAATTATTGAAACTTCAAGGACAACTTAGTGGTAAAACACAAAAACTCAATCCAGAGAAACTAGAGCAGTTAAGAACAGATTTAGATCAGGCTTGTCATCGAAAAGAAGAAACAGAACAAGCAATTATTCGCTTAAAGTTAAATTTAGAAGATTGTGAAGCTAGTTTAGAAGAAGTGGCCGTACAATTAACCAAGATCAATCAACAACATGAAGGGCTAATTCGCCAACAGACGCAATTGGAATTAACCATTGAACATTACTCTGATAAGTTACGTCAACTAGCCAAGAGTTTGGCAGAAGATTATCAAATCAGTTTTGAAGAAGCTCAAAAAATTAGTCAGCCTCTCGATAATGTGGTTGAGGCAAGGCAGATATTGGCTGATTTGATACGACAAATCAAACAGTTAGGCCCAATCAATCTAGAAGCCATTCAACAATTTGAAGAGATTTCTCAACGATTGGCTTTTCTTTCAGAACAAAAAGCTGATTTAATGGAAGCTAAAACCCTATTAACTGATACGATTAAGGAAATGAATGACGAGGTGAAAGAGCGATTCAGAGAGACATTTGAGGCTATTCGCCATAGTTTTCACCAAACCTTTAAGCAGATGTTTGGTGGTGGTCGTAGTGATTTATTACTGACGGAAGACGATTTGCTGACGGCTGGTATTGATATTTCGGTTCAACCACCTGGAAAAAAAATCCAATCACTGAACCTGATGAGTGGTGGTGAGAAAGCACTCACCGCCCTAGCTCTGCTTTTTGCGATTATTCGAGTCAAAACCATTCCTTTTGTTATCTTAGATGAAGTGGAAGCAGCCTTGGATGAGGCTAACGTTAAACGTTTTGGTGACTACCTTAACCGTTTTGACAAATCAAGTCAGTTTATTGTTGTTACTCATCGTAAAGGCACCATGGCTGCAGCAGATAGTATTTATGGGGTTACCATGCAGGAATCGGGTGTTTCCAAGTTAGTTTCTGTCAAACTAACTGAAGCAGAAACGATGATGAGCAAGTAGAAAGGAAGAGAAGATGACAAACATTAAATTATTAGCTTTGGATTTAGATGGCACTCTTTTGACCAGTAAGAAAGAAGTCACTCAAGCTAATCACGAAGCCCTAAAGGCAGCAAGAGAGTTAGGAGTCAAGGTTGTTATCACGACAGGGCGTCCCTTAAAGGCCATCGAACATCTCTTGACTGAACTTGATTTATTGGGGGAAAATGAGTATAGCATTACCTTTAATGGTGGTTTGGTTCAAAGCAATACAGGGAAAATTTTAGCAAAGAGTGGCTTAACAAGAAATGATTTACCCGTTATCTATCAAGCCTTGATGGACTTAGATTTACCTATGGATATTTTAAGTGGTGGCACTGTCTATAGTTTATCTAGTGCCACACGTCAGACACTTTATCCTACGGCAAATCCAATGTTGGAATTTATTTCAATTGAAAGCCTTGCTGATCTACCAGAAGATGTTGTCATTAATAAAGTCGTGTCTGTTTGTGAGCAAAGTGTCTTGGATCAGCAGATTAAGCACTTGCCAGCAGATTTGTCAGAACGATTTGAACTCTTTAAGTCACGCGATATTGTTTTTGAAATCATGCCAAAAGGCATCCATAAAGCAATTGGTTTGGAACATTTAACTAAACATTTAGGTTTAAGTTCCGATCAAGTGATGGCTATGGGGGATGAAGAAAATGATTTGACCATGCTAACCTGGGCAGGTCTAGGAATTGCCATGGCCAATGCTAGTCAAGTAGTTAAGGTTAAAGCCAATCATGTCACAACCAAGACTAATGAAGAATCAGGGGTGGCTGAAGCTGTTGAAACCTATATTTTGAAAGGAAAACAATAATGGGATTATTTGATCGATTATTTGGTAGCAATTATCAAGAAGACGTGCCAAACATGGATGAAACTATCCAAGAGGATGTTGTAGCAGAAACACCAGCGGAAACAGAAGATGTGATGGCCAAGTTGGCCCGTCTACGTCAAGAATTTGCAGAAAAAGAGCAAGAACAAATTCAAGATGATACCAATAGTCTAGTAACAGAAGTAAGTACATCATCTAAGCAAGAAAATTCATCTCAAGAAGCAACAGAAGTGGTTGACGATGAGCTAAGCTCAAGCAAAGCTACGGATAATCAGACAGCACTTGATGTAGTAGAAGAGGATCAACCTAGTGAAGAAAAGCCGTCATTGATAGTGACCGAATCTGAGACAGAAAGTCAAAAGTATGAGCGTACTCTGGCTAAGACTAGGACTGGTTTTGGAGCAAAATTAAATAGTTTTTTTGCTCAATTTCGTCAGGTAGATGAGGAATTTTTTGAGGAACTAGAAGAACTCTTAATTCTTTCAGATGTTGGGGTAAAAGTAGCGACCAATTTAGTAGAGGAGCTACGCTTTGAAGCTAAATTGGAAAAGGCCAAGAAACCAGAAGCTCTACGACGTGTCATTATTGAAAAGTTGGTTGACATCTATGAAAAAGATGGGCAATTTAAGGAAAAAATCAACTTGCAAGAAGGCTTAACCGTCATGATGTTTGTTGGGGTGAATGGGGTCGGAAAAACTACCTCGATAGGTAAATTAGCTTACAAATACCAGGAAGAAGGTAAAAAAGTCATGTTGGTGGCAGCCGATACTTTCCGTGCAGGTGCAGTTGCCCAACTAGTAGAATGGGGGAAACGTGTTAATGTTCCAGTGGTGACAGGAAAAGAAAAATCAGATCCAGCTAGTGTGGTTTATGATGGTATGGAACAAGCCATTGACCAAGACGTTGATATTTTATTGATTGATACTGCAGGACGTTTACAAAACAAGGATAATCTGATGGCAGAATTGGAAAAAATGGGACGAATTATTAAACGTGTTCTTCCAGATGCCCCACATGAAACCCTTTTAGCACTGGATGCGTCAACAGGTCAAAATGCCCTGAGTCAAGCCAAGGAATTTTCAAAAATGACACCTTTGACTGGTTTGATTTTAACCAAGTTAGATGGAACAGCCCGAGGGGGTGTGGTCTTGGCTATTCGCGAAGAATTAGACATTCCAGTTAAATTTATTGGTTTTGGCGAAAAAATTGATGATATTGGGCAATTTAATTCAGAAGAATTTGTGAGAGGTCTGCTTGCAGGCTTAGTATAAACAAAACTCCTTGAATCATTCAAGGAGTTTTGTTGTTTAGAGAAGAAAAGAGCCTTTGTTGGCTCTTTTTAATTTTAATCTAATCCAATCAAATAATCTTCATCTTTCATAGCTTCCACCGTTCCTAGCAGATAGCCATTGCCGACTTGACTAAAGAAATCATGGTTACTGGTTCCTGTTGAGATACCATTCATGACAATCGGATTGACATCATTAGCTGTGTCTGGAAAGAGTGGTTCTTGTCCCAGATTCATGAGAGCTTTATTGGCATTGTAACGCAAGAACGTTTTAACTTCTTCAGTCCAGCCAACAGCATCGTAAAGGTACTCGGTATAATTTGCCTCATTTTCATAAAGGGTATAAAGCAGGTCATACATCCAATTTTTCAGATTTTCTTGTTCTGATTCGCTTAGTTCATTGAAACCAAGTTGGAATTTATAACCGATGTAAGTTCCGTGAACAGATTCATCACGGATAATCAGCTTGATAATCTCAGCCACATTGGGTAATTTATTATTTCCAAGATAGTAAAGGGGAGTGAAAAATCCTGAGTAGAAAAGGAAGGTTTCTAGGAAAACACTGGCAACTTTTTTCTCCAAAGGACTGCCATTTTTGTAAATCTCATTGACAATCTCAGCCTTTTTCTGTAAGAAGGGATTTTCAGCTACCCAAGCAAAGATTTCTTCAATTTCTGACTTGGTGTTAAGGGTCGAGAAGATAGATGAGTAGGACTTGGCATGGACAGATTCCATAAATTCAATGTTATTAAGCACAGCCTCTTCATGTGGGGTTCTGACATCTTTTTTTAGAGCAGACATGCCGCTTTCAGATTGAACCGTATCAAGAAGGGTCAAGCCACCAAAGACTTTTCCAACTAAATCTTTTTCAACCGCTGACAGTTTACGCCAATCATCCAGGTCATTTGATAAAGGAATTCGTGTATCCAACCAAAATTGCTCGGTCAATTTCTCCCAAGTTGATTTATCAACCGAATCTTCAATCTCATTCCAGTTAATTGCATTATAATAGCTCATGACAAACTCCTTTTTAAATGACACAACTTTCACATTGGTTTGATCCGACTTCTTCGCCATCGTCTGTGAAGGTTCTAATATAGTAAATCGATTTAATTCCCTTATTGAACGCGTAATGACGGAGAATAGAAAGATCACGAGTGGTCTGTTTGGTTTCTGTTTTCCATTCATAAAGGTCAAGTGGAATTTCGCTCCGCATAAAGAGTGTCATCGAAAGACCTTGGTCCACATGCTCTGTAGCAGCAGCATAGACATCAATCACTTTACGCATGTCCATATCGTAAGCAGACGTGTAATAAGGAATGGTATCGGTTGAAAGCCCGCTAGCAGGGTAGTAGATTTTACCAATTTTCTTTTCTTGACGTTCTTCAATACGTTGCGTAATCGGATGAATAGACGCAGAACAATCATTGATATAGCTGATTGAGCCGTTAGGAGCCACAGCTAAACGATTTTGATGATAGAGACCGTCAGCCATAATCGCTTTTTTCAGTGCCTGCCAATCTTCAGCCTGTGGGATAAAGTGACCAGAAAAGAGTTCTTTAACTTGGTCAGATTTTGGCACAAATTGACCAGTGATATATTTATCAAAATAACTACCGTCAGCGTAAGCCGATTGCTCAAAATTATTGAAAGTAAGATCACGTTCCTTGGCAATGGCATTAGACTCAACCAAGGTCCAATAATTCAATAACATGAAATAAATATGGGTAAATTCAATTGATTCTGGGCTACCATATTCCATGTGGTGTTGGGCAAAATAACTATGTAGCCCCATTGCACCTAAACCAATAGTATGGGCTTGTTCATTACCATGTTTAATAGTTGGCACGGCTTCGATACTTGATGCGTCAGTGACAAAAGTCAAGGCTCGAGTCATAGTACGCACTGAGCGACCAAAATCAGAAGATGTCATTAGATTTAAGACATTGGTTGAACCAAGGTTACATGAAATATCAGTTCCCATTTTGACAAATTCTTGGGAATCGTTAATTTCGCTCGGTGTTTGTACTTGTAAAATCTCCGAACAGAGATTGCTCATAATGATTTTACCGTCAATGGCACTGGTCTTGTTGGCAGTATCAATATTGATGATATAAGGATAGCCAGATTCTTGTTGTAGTTTAGAAATCTCAGTTTCCAAATCACGCGCCTTGATTTTCGTCTTGTTAATCTTAGGATTGGCAACTAATTCATCATACTTTTCTGTGATGTCAATGTAGCTATATGGCACCCCATATTCACGTTCAATAGAATAAGGACTAAATAGATACATCTCTTCATTTTTACGAGCTAATTCGTAAAATTTATCTGGGACAGTAATGCCCAAAGATAATGTTTTGACACGAATTTTTTCGTCAGCATTTTCCTTTTTGGTTGAAAGGAAGTTAAGAATATCTGGATGAAAGACATCGAGATAGACAACACCAGCTCCTTGTCGTTGACCAAGTTGATTAGAGTAAGAAAAACTATCTTCAAACAATTTCATGACAGGCACGACACCACTAGCTGCACCAGCAAATCCTTTGATCGGCGCACCAGCTTCACGAAGATTGCTAAGAGAAATTCCAACCCCACCACCAATACGAGAAAGTTGCAAAGCCGAGTTGATTGAACGTCCAATTGAGTTCATGTCATCCGTGACTTGAATCAAGAAACAAGACACCAATTCACCACGGCGACTACGACCAGCATTCAAAAAACTTGGTGTTGCCGGTTGATAACGTTGATGAATCATTTCCATCGCCAAGTCACGAGCTAACTCTTCTTGTCCATCAGCAAAATAAAGGGCATTGAACAGCACACGGTCTTCAATGCTTTCTAAATAATAATCACCATCATTTGTTTTTAAAGCATACTGTTGATAAAACTTATAGGCTGCCATAAAGGACTGGAAGCGGAAGTTTTGTTCTTTCAATTCTTGAGCGAGCTTTTCAATAAACTCAGGCTGATATTTTTTGATAAAGCCTTCTTCAAGATAATCATGTGCTAAAAGATAAGTAATTTTCTCAGTCATGCTTGCAAAAGTCATGGTATTTGGTAGAACATTTTCCTTGAAAAATGCTTTCAAGGCTTCCTTATCTTTGTGGAGGGGGATTTGTCCGTTGATGGGACGATTGATTTCATTATTTAATCGAAAATAAGAAACATCAGTAAGGTTTTTAAGACTCATGGGATAATATTCCTTTTACATAATCGACATCTTGCTCGGTACCATTAAATTCAAATTCGTATAAAAGCGGTAGTTGATAGGTTTGAGCATAGCGTCGGGCTGTTTTACAAAAATCGGGACCGAAATTACGATTACCAGAACCAATAACTCCTTTACAATGAAGATAGTTGTCAGCTAAAAACTCATCAACCACTTCAACATCTCCCTGGTCATAACTAGGAACTAAAAGAATAAAGGGAGTATCAACAGTAGGAAGAGGAGTGGTTACACTTAATTCAAGAGCAACTTGCTCCAAGCCTAGCTTTTTGACGAAACGTTGGCACTGGCCTGTCAGTGAATAAAAGACTAACTGCATCATAGTAGAGTTTTTAATTTTTCAGGTTGGAAACCAGAAAAAACAACATCTCCAGATTCGATTACAGGAGCAGCAGTAAAACCTAGACTTTTGACATAGTCAACTTTCTCAGGATGTTCTTCAATATTGATTTCTTCAAAATCAGCTCCAGCTTCTTCAAGAAAACGTTTGGTCATTTTACATTGCATGCAATTATTTTTAGAAAAAACAGTAATTTTAGCCATGTTATTGATTCCTTTCTGTTAGGTGTAATAGCACTTTAATATCATACCTAAAAAAAAAATAAAAATCAACTAGGAAAATTGATGTTTTTGGCTTATCTTGTGGTTGGAGAGATAAACAGGCACAAGATATAGTGTTTTCTCGTTGCTATGCTTATTGCTAGCAAAGGTTATGATTTTTGAAAAAATACCTTGTAAAAGAATGGAAAATATTTCATTTTAAGGTGATAATTTGCTTTTTCTACTTGATAAAAAAATAGCAATGTGCTATAATTTTTTTGTAAGGGTTATCATAGATAATCTGAAATTTTAGTAATAATTAAAGGAGAACCATTATGGCTTCAAAAGATTTCCACATTGTGGCAGAAACAGGTATTCACGCTCGTCCAGCAACTTTGCTTGTTCAAGCAGCTAGCAAATTTGCTTCAGATATTACACTTGATTACAAAGGTAAAGCAGTAAACCTTAAATCAATCATGGGTGTTATGAGTCTTGGTGTTGGTCAAGGTGCAGATGTAACAATTTCAGCTGAAGGTGCAGATGCTGATGAAGCTCTTGTTGCTATCGAAGAAACAATGACAAAAGAAGGTTTGGTATAATCAAAATGACAAATATGCTAAAAGGAATTGCTGCCTCTGATGGTGTTGCTGTTGCTAAGGCATATTTACTGGTTCAACCGGATTTATCATTTGAAACAGTAACTGTTTCAGATACAAGTGCAGAGGAGGCTCGTTTAGATGCAGCTCTTGAAGCTTCACAAAACGAGCTTTCTCTTATCCGTGAAAAAGCAGTAGATAGCCTAGGAGAAGAAGCGGCAGCAGTTTTCGATGCTCACCTGATGGTTCTTGCTGACCCAGAAATGATTGGTCAGATTAAAGAAACGATTCGTGCTAAGCAAGTTAATGCAGAAGCAGGTCTAAAAGAAGTGACGGACATGTTCATCATGATTTTTGAAGGTATGGAAGACAACCCATACATGCAAGAACGTGCTGCAGATATTCGTGATGTGGCAAAACGTGTTCTTTCACATCTTCTTGGTGTTAAATTACCAAATCCAGCAACAATTGCTGAAGAATCGATTGTTATCGCTCATGATTTGACGCCATCAGATACAGCTCAGCTTGATAAGAAATTCGTTAAAGCTTTTGTAACCAATATTGGTGGACGTACAAGTCACTCTGCGATTATGGCTCGTACACTTGAAATTGCAGCGGTACTAGGAACTAACAATATTACTGAACTTGTTAAAGATGGTGATGTTTTGGCGGTTAATGGTATCACTGGTGAAGTGGTTATCAATCCAAGTGAACAAGAAATCGCTGACTTTAAGGCGGCTGGTGAAGCCTATGCTAAACAAAAAGCAGAGTGGGCTCTTTTGAAAGACGCTCAGACTGTTACTGCAGATGGTAAGCACTTTGAGTTGGCAGCAAATATCGGTACACCAAAAGATGTTGAAGGTGTCAATGATAATGGTGCAGAAGCAGTTGGGCTTTACCGTACAGAATTCTTATATATGGATTCTCAAGATTTCCCATCAGAAGATGAGCAGTACGAAGCCTATAAGGCTGTACTTGAAGGCATGAATGGTAAACCTGTCGTTGTTCGTACCATGGATATTGGTGGTGATAAGGAATTACCTTACTTTGACCTACCAAAAGAAATGAACCCATTCCTTGGTTTTCGTGCTCTTCGTATCTCAATTTCTGAAACGGGCGATGCTATGTTCCGTACGCAAATTCGTGCCCTTCTTCGTGCCTCAGTTCATGGTCAATTACGCATCATGTTCCCAATGGTTGCTTTACTGAAAGAATTCCGTGCAGCTAAAGCAGTATTTGATGAAGAAAAAGCTAACTTGCTAGCAGAAGGTGTGGCAGTTGCTGATGATATTCAAGTTGGTATCATGATTGAGATTCCAGCGGCAGCGATGTTAGCTGATCAATTTGCTAAAGAAGTTGATTTCTTCTCAATCGGAACAAACGACTTGATTCAATACACTATGGCTGCTGACCGTATGAATGAACAAGTATCTTATCTATACCAACCTTACAACCCATCAATTCTTCGTTTGATTGACAATGTCATCAAGGCAGCTCACGCTGAAGGTAAATGGGCAGGTATGTGTGGTGAGATGGCAGGTGATCAACAAGCTGTTCCACTTCTTGTTGGTATGGGATTAGATGAGTTCTCGATGAGTGCAACTTCTGTTCTTCGCACACGTAGCTTGATGAAGAAACTTGATACAAGCAAAATGCAAGAATATGCTCGTCGTGCTTTGACTGAATGTTCAACAGCAGAAGAAGTACTTGCTTTGGAAAAAGAATATGTCAATTTTGACTAGTCTTAAATTTATAAAAGTTTAGTTCTCAATTTAGAACTAAACTTTTTTACATTAAATAGGAAACATAATTTTATTTTTTGAAAACAAATCAAAAAAGTTTTATAATGGTAGTAGTATGACTAAAAGGAGACAATGATGTCAAAACAATATAAAAATTATGTCAATGGCGAGTGGAAACTTTCTGAAAATGAAATTGAGATTTTTGCTCCAGCAACCAATGAATCTCTAGGTACAGTTCCTGCTATGAGCCAGACAGAAGTAGATCAAGCTATGGCCAAAGCTCGTGAAGCACTACCAGCTTGGCGTAGTTTATCTTATGTTGAACGAGCAGCCTATCTTCATAAAGTTGCAGATATTTTGGTTCGTGATCAAGAAAAGATTGGTGCAATCTTATCTAAAGAAGTTGCTAAAGGCTACAAGGCAGCTATCAGTGAGGTAGTACGTACGGCTGATATTATTCGTTATGCCGCAGAAGAAGGAGTTCGTCTATCTGGCGAAGTCTTGGAAGGCGGTAGTTTTGAAGCAGCAAGTAAGAAAAAAATTGCTATGGTTCGTCGTGAACCAGTTGGTCTTGTCTTAGCCATCTCACCGTTTAATTATCCTGTTAATTTGGCTGGTTCCAAAATTGCACCGGCTTTGATTGCTGGAAATGTTGTAATGTTCAAACCACCAACACAAGGCTCTATTTCAGGTCTTCTTCTAGCTGAAGCATTTGTTGAAGCTGGTTTACCAGCAGGTGTATTTAACACCATCACAGGTCGTGGGTCAGAAATAGGTGATTATATTGTTGAACACCCAGCAGTTAATTTTATTAACTTTACAGGATCTACCCCAGTTGGTGAGCGAATTGGTCGTTTGGCAGGTATGCGCCCAATCATGCTTGAATTGGGTGGTAAAGACTCTGCCATTGTTTTAGAAGATGCCGATTTGGAATTAGCAGCTAAACACATTGTTTCAGGTGCTTTTGGTTATTCTGGTCAACGTTGTACGGCAGTTAAACGTGTTATGGTTATAGACAGTGTGGCTGACCAATTAGCTTTTCTAATTAAAACAGAAGTGGAACAATTAAGTGTGGGGATGCCAGAAGAAGATGCAGACATCACACCATTGATTGATACGGCTTCTGCTGACTTTATTCAAGGTTTAGTTGAAGATGCAGCCAATAAAGGAGCTAAGGCTCTCACTGAATTTAAACGTGAAGGTAATTTGATTACGCCAGTTTTGTTTGATAACGTTACAAGAGAAATGCGTTTGGCTTGGGAAGAGCCTTTTGGACCAGTATTACCAATCATTCGTGTATCAACTGTTGAAGAGGCTATTGCTTTATCAAATGAATCAGAATATGGGCTACAAGCTTCTGTCTTTACTCAAAACTACCCTCAAGCCTTTGCAATTGCTGAACAACTTGAGGTTGGTACAGTTCATATTAACAATAAAACACAACGTGGAACAGATAATTTTCCATTCCTTGGGGCGAAAAAATCTGGTGCAGGTGTACAAGGAGTCAAGTATTCCATTGAAGCAATGACTCAAGTCAAATCAGTCGTTTTTGATATTCAATAAACTAATGTTTATCATAAGGAAGGAGTTTGACGAATAAAAGAATAAAGAGGATATTTAGAAGGAAAAGTAGATGAAAAAATATTTGGATATGGCTCTTGTGAGTTCTTTAGGTTTATTAGCTGGTTTGCTAATATGGAACGCTGTTTTTACTTGGACAGTTAATTATTCCATTAACCAAGCCGTTAACACGGAAAAAGCTGAAGCAAGTAAAAGTTTACCCATTCAACTTGTTGAACAAAATAAAGACAAAATTAATCCAGTTTATTATCTCAGTCCGACAAAAAAAGGAACCTCTGTTTATCAAACTCTTTTGCTTGATCAAAAAACTTTACCAAATGACAAGAAAAATCCTAAGTTAACCTTGGTTTACCCAGTCGCTAAAGAGACTCAATTAAAAAATGTTAAAGAGTTAACTATTAAACAGGTGAGCTATGATATAGGTGCTTTTGGTGTTAAAAATCGTCAAGAACAAGACTTGGAAACTTATCAAATAAATAGTGAACATGAGATGTTCCAGATTGGTCAACTGTTTACAGATAGTAATAAAGGACTAGAGCGCTTAAATGAAGAATTAGCGACTTTGTATCCAGAAAAAGACATGCAGATTTCGGAAACAGAAGAATTTTCTTATCAGCAAGGGCATTTGATTTTGACAAATGATACTAAAATTCCTTTGAAAAATCTCTATGATGTCATCAATAGTAATTACCTAAATGAAAAAGATTTAGCAGCTTATCAACAATATCAAAAAGAAAATAGAGTATTTACTGAAAAAATTGTTGCTTTAACCTTTGATGATGGACCAAATGCTGAATTGACAGCTAAAACTTTAGACCTTTTAGAAAAATACAAGGCTAAGGCGACCTTTTTCCTTGTTGGTAAAAATATCGCTGGAAATGAACAGCTTCTCAAACGAATGAAAAAATTAGGCAATGAGATTGGTAATCACAGTTGGGATCATAGCAATCTTAGCCAAATGACCTTTGAGCAAATCAAGGCTTCTGTAGATGAAACCAGTAATGCCGTAAAAGATATTGTCGGAGAGGGCACTAAACTCGTCCGCCCGCCTTATGGGGCTGATAATGATCTGGTTAAGGCAGCCTTGAAACTTCCACCAGTGATGTGGACAATCGATACTTACGATTGGCAAAATCGAAATCCGAGCATGATTTTAGAAAATGTAAAAAATGGTTTAGAGCCTGGTAGTGTGATTCTGATGCATGACATTCACCAAACGACCATTGAAGCATTGCCTGCCGTTTTAGATTATTTAACGGAGCAAGGTTATAAATTTGTCACCATAAGTGATTTATATGGTTATTAAAAAAACAATCATGACTTCATGTCATGATTGTTTTTTTATTTAATGTGTAATTCTTGATTTTTTAGAATCACTTCTTGAACCCTTGTAAATTTCTTCAGTTTTTTCAAGTCTTCTGGATGACTAATTAAGGTAATGACCATCCCTTTTTTCCCCATGCGTCCTGTTCGACCTGCTCGATGGGTATAATCTTCTCTTTGTCTAGGAACGTCATAGTTAATCACTAATTCTAATGCGTCAATATCAATTCCTCGACTAACCAAGTCGGTAGCAAGTAATAAAGAAAGCTCGCTATTTTTGAATTTTTCAAGAATGGTCTTACGGAATTTGACGTTGATGTCACTTGCAAGTGATACCACACTAGCTCCAGAGAATTGCAAACGTTCTTCAGCTGCTCCTAAATCTGCTAGGTTATTGAAAAAAACTAAACCACGAAGATTAGGAATATTGGCAAATTTTCGGAGGGTATCTAAACGTTGCCGTTTATCTACTGTCAAATAATAGTGCTCAATCGTATTAAGTTTTTGTTGAGATAAATCTAAGGTAAGTGTGTTTTCAATCAACTTACTTTCTTCAATAGCTTGTGTGGCACTAACATAAACTAATTGGTGTGTTTTCGGAACATAATGCGTAATTTTTTGAACAAAATGTTCTTGGGAATCGCCTAATAATTGGTCAAACTCATCTAAGATAATAGTATCCACTGACATCATTTTAATCTTTTTCAATTTAATCAACTCAAAAATGCGACCAGGGGTACCAATAAGAATTTCTGGTCCTTTTTTTAATCGTTCAATCTGCCGTTTTTGGCTAGAGCCTGAAATAAAGAGTTGAGTTGTTAAGTTGAGATGTTCCGCCCAAGTTTTAGTCACGTCAAAAATCTGTCCAGCCAGTTCTGTATTAGGAGCCAAAATCAACAATTGTTGGCTTTTTTTAGGCTGTAATTTAAGTAAACTAGGCAATAAATAAGCCAAGGTTTTGCCAGTACCAGTCGGGCTAACTAACAACAAATTTTGTCCTTCTTGGATAGGGGAAAAAGCTTGTTCTTGGATAGGAGTAAGTTGAGTGAAACCGAGTGAATGGATTTGCTTTTGCCAACTAGGTGGGAAAGTATCAATCATGTAAAAATCCTTATTTTTCTATTTTGTTTCTTTTATTATATCATGATTTTTGATAAAATAGAGAGAAAGATTTTAGTGTAGAGATGGAGAAGACATGAAAAAAAAGACAATTATCATTGGTGTGACAGGCGGTTCAGGTGGTGGTAAAACCAGTGTTTCTAATGCTATTTTAGAGAATTTTCCAGATGCTAAAGTGGCTATGATTCAACATGATTCTTATTATAAAGATCAAAGTCATTTAACCTTTGAAGAAAGAATTAAAACGAATTACGATCATCCTTTAGCTTTTGATACGGATTTGTTAATTGATCATTTAGCAGCTTTATCTCAGGGAGAATCAGTAGATATTCCAATTTATGATTATACCAAGCATACTCGGAGTGAAGAAACCTATTGTCAAGAACCTAGAGATGTCTTGATTGTTGAAGGGATTCTAGTACTTGAAGATAAGCGTCTGCGTGATTTAATGGACATTAAACTATTTGTTGATACCGATGATGATATTCGTATTATTCGTCGTATCAAGAGAGACATGCAAGAACGTGGAAGAAGTCTAGATAGTATTATTGAGCAATATACTGGTGTGGTTAAACCAATGTATCATCAATTTATTGAGCCAACCAAACGTTACGCAGATATTGTCATTCCAGAAGGAGTGTCAAATGTGGTAGCTATTGATGTGATCAATACGAAAATTGCAAGTATTCTCGCAGAATAAAAAAGGAGAGAACATGGAAAATCAAGTTAAAAAAGAAAATTACGATCTGTTTTTAGCTCAAGCTAACCTATTATTTGATACAGAAAATAATGTCCTTGCTAATTTATCAAATGCGTCTGCTATGTTAATGCAAACTTTACCTAACTCTGTTTTTACTGGTTTTTATCTTTACGATGGCAAAGAATTGATTTTAGGACCTTTCCAAGGCAAAGTATCTTGTACTCGTATTGCGATGGGCAAGGGAGTTTGTGGGGAGTCGGCAGAGAAACGAGAGACACTTATTGTTGATAATGTTAAAGAACACGAAAATTATATCGCTTGTGATTCAGCGGCTATGAGTGAGATTGTTTTACCTATGGTCAAAGATGGTCAATTATTAGGTGTTTTAGATTTAGATTCTCACGAAATTGCAGATTATGATCAAGTAGATCAAGAATATTTGGCAAAATTTATCGATATTCTCTTGGCTAAAACGGAGTGGAATTTTGCAATGTTTGGAGAAAAAGCTTAATGTATCAAGCCCTTTATCGCAAATATCGTAGCCAAACCTTTGCTGAAATGGTGGGGCAAGAAGTTGTATCAACAGCCTTAAAGCAAGCTGTTGCTACTGGAAAAATCAGCCATGCCTATCTATTTTCTGGCCCAAGAGGAACAGGTAAAACTAGTGCTGCGAAGATTTTTGCCAAGGCGATGAACTGTCCAAATCAGATTGAGGGAGAGCCATGTAATCAATGTGATATTTGCCGAGATATTACAAAAGGGAATTTGGAAGATGTTATTGAAATTGACGCTGCTTCAAACAATGGTGTCGATGAAATTCGTGACATTCGAGATAAATCAACCTATGCTCCTAGTCGAGCTAGTTACAAGGTTTATATCATTGATGAAGTCCACATGCTGTCAACAGGTGCTTTCAATGCACTTTTGAAAACCTTGGAAGAGCCGACTGAACAAGTGGTGTTTATTTTAGCAACAACTGAATTGCATAAGATTCCTGCGACGATTTTATCGCGTGTTCAACGTTTTGAATTTAAGTCAATCAAAAGTCAGGACATCAGCCAGCATTTGGCTATGATTTTGGCTAAGGAAAACCTTGAGTATGACCCCTTGGCACTTGAAATGATTGCTAAAAGAGCAGAAGGTGGTATGAGGGATGCCTTGTCTATTTTGGATCAAGCCTTGAGTTTGAGTGATAGTCAGGGCTTGACCTTATCTGTAGCAGAGGAGATAACAGGTAGCATTTCTCTTTTGGCCTTAGATGACTATGTCGCCAATCTAGCTAAAGGTGATGGCCTAACAGCTCTATCAAAACTAGAAGCCATTTTTGATCAAGGAAAGAGTATGACAAGATTGGCAACTGATTTATTAGGTTATCTTAGGGATTTACTCTTGGTTAAGCAAGGTCAGGATTTAGGCATGGTTAGTGAACGTTTTCAAGCTAATTTGCAATTGAGCAATTCCCGTCTTTTTGCCATGATTGAACAAGTAACTGACAGTTTGCAACAGATAAAAACCAGCTCTCATCCTAAAATTTATGCTGAAATGATGACCATTCGTTTGGCTCAAGAACTGCCTAGTGTAGAAAAAAAAGAAGTCTTCTCAAAACTTCAAGAAGAAGTCGCACAATTACGTCGAGAGCTAGCTCAGTTGAAAGTTGACATTGTTAAAGGACAAGTGAAAACTAGTACACCTTCGCCACAAAAACTGCCTTTATCAACTTTCAAGGTTGATAAGACTAAAATCATAACGATTATGACTGAAACGGTAGAAAATAGTCAGCAATCGCGTCAATATTTGGAAGCGTTGAAGGGAGCTTGGCAGGAAATATTAGAGAGTCTATCGGCTCAAGAACGTGCCCTGTTATTAGGTTCTGAACCTGTTTTAGCCAATGCAGACCATGCGATTTTAGCATTTGACGCGGCTTTCAATGCTGAACAGGTGATGAAAAGAAATGACTTAAATTTGATGTTTGGTAATATTATGAGTCAAGCGGCAGGCTTTTCTCCCCAAATTTTAGCGGTTCCTCGATCAGAATTTAATCAAATTCGACAGGAATTTGCTCAGAAACACCGACAAGAAAAAATGAACGACCAATCAGAATCAGTTGACGAAACGCCTACGGTTCCAGATGAATTTGCCTTTCTAAAGGATAAGATTACCCTGACTGATGATTAGATAGAAGATTCGCTTTAATAAAATGAAAGAAATAGTGTATGATACTATTTCTTTTTAATTTGTCATAAAAAAAGTGACAAGATTTGAGTTTGCTTGTCATCAAGGGTTCGGTATAATAAGATTATCAAGAAAAAAGAAAGGAGAAGACATGGAAACACAATCTTCTTTTAAAGTTCGAGTTCAAAAACTCGGTACGTCCTTATCAAACATGGTGATGCCAAATATCGGGGCCTTTATTGCTTGGGGTGTTTTGACTTCACTGTTCATTCCAACAGGTTGGGTACCAAATGAACAACTTGGTGCAATGGTTGGTCCAGCAATTACTTATTTATTGCCACTTTTAATTGGTTATACAGGTGGCCACATGGTACATGGTCAACGTGGAGCAGTTGTAGGGGCCATTGCCACTTTTGGAGCGATTGCAGGAGCTTCTGTACCAATGTTTATTGGTGCTATGATTATGGGACCTCTTGGTGGTTGGTGCATCAAAAAATTTGATGAGAGCTTCCAACATAAAGTTCGTGCTGGATTTGAAATGTTGGTTAACAATTTCTCAGCAGGTTTGATTGGGTTTGTCTTAATTATTTTGGCTTATCTTGGTGTTGGGCCAATTGTGTCAAGCTTGACTGAATGGATTGGTAATGGCGTACAAGCTATTGTTGACGCAAAATTACTACCATTGGCTAATGTTTTGGTTGAGCCAGCAAAAATTCTCTTCTTGAATAATGCGATTAACCACGGTATTTTCACTCCATTGGGAGCAGAACAAGTAGCTAAAACTGGTAAATCTATTCTCTTTTTGATTGAGGCTAATCCTGGTCCTGGTTTAGGTATCTTACTTGCCTATGGTCTATTTGGTAAAGGATCTGCTAAATCATCATCTTGGGGAGCAAGTGTGATTCATTTCTTAGGTGGGATTCATGAAATCTATTTCCCTTATGTCATGATGAAACCTTTGATGTTTTTAGCTGTTATTGCTGGTGGGGTGTCTGGTACCTTTGTGAATCAACTATTAGGTTCAGGTTTGACAGGTGCTGCATCGCCAGGTTCAATTATTGCCATTCTGGGAATGACAGCAAAAGGTAGCTATCTTTCAGTTATTTCCGGTGTATTGGTTGGTGCAGTTGTGGCATTCTTAGTTGCTTCAATTATTTTGAAAACAGATAAATCAGATGATGACAAACTTGCTGAAGCTCAGGCAGCAACAAAATCAGCTAAGGCTCAAGCTAAAGGTCAAGTAGTACCAATTTCAGCAGATATTTCAACAGATAATGTTAAACAAATTATCTTTGCTTGCGATGCAGGTATGGGTAGTTCAGCTATGGGAGCGTCACTCTTGCGTGATAAAGTCAAAAAAGCCGGCTTGACGATTCCTGTTACCAATAAAGCTATTTCAAATTTAACAGATGAAGCTAATGTCCTCATCGTTACCCAAGAAGAATTGGCGGCTCGTGCAGCACAACGAACTCCAAGTGCTGCTCATGTGGCAGTAGATAACTTCCTAACGTCACCAAAATATGATGAAATCATCGCAAAATTATCCGGTCAGCATCTTATGACAGATGAAGTGACCACTGTAGAGTCAGTATCAGAGGTTGATTTAAATTATATCGATGAAGTAGTATTTGCTTACGGTAAGGCTCAAGGTTCTGCCACAATGGGACAAGAAATTCTTCGAGCGATTTTCAAAAATAAAGGCATTCAAATTCCAGTAGCTACGGTACCTTATGGAGAATTAAACGAGCATAATGCTAAAAATATTCTAGTGGTCACAACGATTGCTAAACAGTCAGAAGTACAAGCCGCTGCCCCAAATGCTCAACTTTTAGTTGTAGATAGTTTAGTAACAACACCAGAATATGATAAAATTGTTGAGCGAATGCACAAATAATTTGATAAAAATAGTATAATAAACAATATGTTACTAACCAAAAGAGAAGAACAACTAGTGAAAGCTTTCCTCCAAGTAGGGAAGCTTTCATTGAAAGAAATCTCAGATATTTTACACGTTTCCTCAAGAACCGTTTATCGAACGCTATCGGAGCTAACTGACACCTTAGCCAGTCAAGAGATTAAAATTGTCAAGGAAGGAAAAAAATATCATCTGATAGGAGACGTTAGTCGGTTATCTGATTTACAAGCGATAGACGTTTATGATAGCCATGAACGGTTAATCTTAACCACTTATCGTTTGCTGACAAGTTCAGCTCCTATTATCAATGAAGAACTTCAAGATTTTTTTGGTGTTTCTAATGTGACAGTGATTCAAGATATATCAGAAATTGAAAAGCGACTTAAAGAGTTTGAACTTTCTATCCATCGGAAAAAAGGCTATCAAATTGAAGGGGCAACTATTCAAAAACGGCGTTGTTTAGCCATTCTCCTTAGTAATGCGATTTCTATTCAGGATTTTTGGCAAGATAACTATAGTCGATTTTCAATCTTGGATTGTCATCAAATTCAGCAGGCACGTCTTACTTTTGAAACACATCAGCAGGCTCTAGGGGAGATTGATCCTAAGTTGAAACAATTTTTGATTATTCTATTAGGCTTAGCAGATAATCAAAAAGAACTGTTGACAGCTGTCAATGTGTCTAAGGAAGCTCTGGATTTTTCACAGAAAATTTTTGCTGATTTGGCTAAAGCTACCAAGAAGTTTTACAATTTACAAGAGATTATTTATTTTGCAAATTTACTTGACGAGTTAATTATTAAACGTCAAGAGGTACCTTTATTTAGAGAAAAATTTGATAGTGAGTTTTACTATAGTGTGTCTCAACTAATTGATGCCGTCTCACGTTTTACAAAGATTGATTTTTTTCGAGATAAACTTTTATTCAAATTACTGTTTAATCATCTAAGGCTAAGTTTAGCTGTTCCTATATTATTTCCTGAACAAGTGAGATTACCTATCGCTTATTTAGAAACCCAACAAAATCAATTTTTACATCATATGATCAGCTTGATTATGCAGGATATTTTTCCACACTTTCTGCAAAATGAATTTGAATATGAGTTGGTGACCTTACATTTTACTTCCAGTTTAAGAAGAAGTCCAGATATTTATCCTATTCGGCTTTTACTTGTAACCGACGAACGTCCCTTGACAGTCAGTGTCTTGGTTTCCAAAATCAAAAATATTGCCCCTTTCGTTGAATTGATTGATGTCAAAAGCACAACAAGTTTATCTCAAATCGACAGAAACCAGTATGATTATTGGTTGACGACAAAGCCACTTCCAAATCATGACATTGAGTTAATTTCTACATTTCCCAATACTCAAGAAATTCTCTCTTTACAAAAAACACTTCAAGATATTCAGGAACATCGGACAATTTCTAGACGTCACGATCTTATTCCACAACAGGCCTATGATTTACAAAAATACTTAGAAGCCTCTAGTCAACTATTACAGCATTTCAAACTGTTTGTTTTAGATAGCCCAAAAGATTTTGAATCATCTGTTAAAAGAATTGTGCAAGATTTGGATTTTGTTGGCGATCGTCAGTACCTCGTTGATAAACTTTTATCTCGTTTTAAATTAAGTCCAATGGCTATTCCAAATACCAATCTAGCTCTAATTCATACCCAATCTCATACGGTGACAGAAAGTCAGTTTCTGATTGCGGATTTAACTGACTCAGTACCTGCAGTTTCGATGAACTATCAAAATGAGAGTGTTCGACGAATTTTAGTCATGTTAACAAAAATGGGAGAAAAAGAAGAAATTCGAGAGTTAATGACTGCAATCAGTCAATCTATAATAGAAAGTAATCTTTATACAGAAATTTACCGTACCGGTAATCAAGAAATTATCTATCAGTTACTCAATACGATATTTACTGAAAAAATTAAGAAATTGGAGAATTAAAATGGAATTTCAAAAACAACTAGTTAAATTAAATCAAGCCTTTACAACAAAAGAAGAAGCTATTCGTTACTGTGGTCGTCAACTTTTTGAAGCCGGTCATGTTAATGAATCTTATATTGAAGCCATGATTCAGCGTGATAAAGACTTATCGGTGTATATGGGGAATTTTATTGCCATTCCTCACGGAACTGATGCGGCTAAAAAAGACGTGCGTTCATCAGGAATTACGATTGTTCAAGTTCCAGCAGGTGTTGATTTTGGTACCGAAGATGATCCCCAAGTTGCCACTATTCTTTTTGGTATTGCAGGACTTGGAGATGAACATTTGGAAATTATTCAAAAAATTTCTATTTTCTGTGCAGATGTCGATAATGTCGTAAAATTAGCTGATGCACAATCAGCAGATGAAGTTATTGCGTTGCTTAATAGTGTTGTTTAATGGATAGCTGAGAAAAAGGAGGAGTACATGAAAAAAGCAGTTCATTTTGGTGCAGGTAATATTGGCCGTGGTTTTATTGGTGAAATTTTGTTTGAAAACGGCTTTGAAATCGCTTTTGTTGATGTTAATGAACAGATTATTGATGCCTTGAATGCGCGTGGAACTTATGAGATTGAAGTTGCTGAAGAAGGGCAACGCCATATTATAGTGTCTGGTGTGCGTGGTATCAATAATGCGAAACATCCAGAAAAGGTTGTCGCTGCCATTGCAGAGGCATCAATTGTCACAACAGCTATTGGCCCCAATATTTTACCATTTATTGCTGAATTGATTGCACAAGGTATTGAGGCTCGTCAAGCAATAGGAAATACGACACCTTTAGATATTTTAGCTTGTGAAAATATGATTGGTGGGTCTGATTTTCTAAATCAAGAAGTGCAAAAACACTTATCAAAAGATGGGTTGGCTTTTGCAAAAGACTATATTGGTTTTCCTAATTCAGCAGTGGATCGCATCGTTCCAGCTCAGAGCCACGATGATCCATTATTTGTGATTGTAGAACCTTTTAATGAATGGGTAGTAGAAACCAATCACATGAAAAATCCTGATTTAAAATTAGAGAATGTTCATTATGTGACAGATTTAGAGCCATTTATTGAACGAAAACTTTTTTCTGTTAATTCAGGCCACGCAACTGCAGCCTATACAGGTGCCTATTATGGAGCAAAGACAATCTTAGAAGCCCTAAAAAATGAAATGGTTAGAACGAATGTGGAAACTGTTTTGTCAGAAATTCGTAGTTTACTTGTAGCTAAGTGGGCGTTTGACGAAGCTGATTTAGCAGACTACCACAAGGTTATCCTAACTCGGTTCGAAAATCCTTTTATTGTAGATGATATTAGTCGAGTGGCTCGTACTCCTATTCGAAAACTTGGATTTGATGAACGTTTTATTCGTCCAATTCGCGAACTCAAGGAACGAGGATTGTCTTATCAACAATTATTACAGACGGTGGCTTATACCTTTACTTACACTGATCCTACTGATGAACAAGCTGTTCAATTGCAAAATCTTCTTGTTCAAAAGCCATTAAAAGAAGTGGTTAAGGAAGTCACTCATTTAGCCGATCAAGAGTTACTTGATGAAATTGTTGCTAAAATAGAAGCTAATTAACGTTAATCATCGTCCTTTCGTATAGAAGGGCGATGGTTTGTCTTTTATGACGATAAACTAACGTTTGTTTTTTGATTGCCAGTTTTTTCTATGTTAAAATAACATTATGGAAAAAAAAATAGCAAACTTGGTAGCTCAACTAAATCGCTACGCTAAAGAATATTACACTGATGATAAGCCCAGTATTTCAGATCATGAATATGATCAACTTTATCGTCAATTAGTGGAACTCGAAGCAGCTTACCCTCAATACCAACGCTCAGACAGCCCGACTCATCGAGTAGGTGGGCCTATTTTGACGGGCTTTGAAAAATATTCTCATGAATACCCTTTGTATAGCTTACAAGATGCTTTTTCAAGAGAAGAATTAGATGCTTTTGATCAACGGATCAAAAAGGAGTTTCCTGAAGTTGTTTATTTGGCTGAATTAAAAATTGACGGTTTGTCCATTTCGCTAACCTATGTTGAGGGGGTGTTACAAGTTGGGGCAACTCGAGGAGATGGTACTATTGGGGAAAATATCACGGAAAATTTACGTCGTATCCAAGATATTCCTCTCAAACTTCCTCAACCGGTTAATTTAACAGTTCGTGGGGAAGCCTATCTTCCTAAGGTTTCTTTTGAAAACTTAAATGCTAAGCGACGTGAACAAGGGGAACAGGAATTTGCTAATCCTAGAAATGCAGCAGCAGGAACCTTACGTCAGTTGGATACTAGTATTGTCGCTCAACGTCAACTAGCTAGTTTTTTGTATCAAGAAGCTAGCCCAAGTCAGCAATCAAGTCAAGAAGCAGTTTTAACCAAACTAGCTCAATATGGCTTTTCCGTCAATCAAAACTATTTAGTGTCTTACTCTATGGATGAGATTTGGCAGTTTATTCAAGAGATTGGTCAAAAGCGTGATCAACTTCCCTATGAGATTGATGGCATTGTGATTAAAGTCAATGACTTAACGATACAAGAAGAACTGGGCTTTACCGTCAAGGCTCCTCGCTGGGCAGTTGCCTATAAGTTTCCAGCAGAAGAAAAAGAAGCTGTTTTAGAAAGTGTCGATTGGACTGTTGGGCGCACAGGGGTTGTGACACCGACTGCTAATTTAAGTCCAGTTTCTTTGGCAGGAACTAAAGTTAGTCGAGCGACCTTACATAACGTTGATTACATTAAAGAAAAAGATATTCGTCTAGGCGATACTGTTTTGGTTTATAAAGCAGGTGACATTATTCCTGCGGTTTTACAAGTTGTGATGAGTAAGCGAACGACTCAAACTCCATTAGTTATTCCTGATTGCTGTCCATCTTGTGAAAGTCGATTGATTCATTATGAAGATGAGGTTGCTCTACGTTGTATCAACCCTCTTTGTCCCAGTCAAATCAAGGAACGTCTCATTCATTTTGCTAGTCGCCAAGCCATGAATATTGCAGGGATGGGACCATCTGTGATTAACAAACTCTTTCAAGCTGAATTGGTTCACGATGTGGCTGATCTTTATCGCTTAACCGTGGCTGACTTGATGAGTTTAGAGGGAATCAAGGAAAAGTCAGCTGAAAAACTTTATCAGGCTATTCAAGTTTCTAAAACGAATTCAGCAGAGAAGCTATTGTTTGGTTTAGGCATTAGACATGTTGGTAGTAAAGTTAGCTATCAGTTACTAGAAGTTTTTGGTGACCTATTAAGCCTTAGTCGTGCTGACCAAGACACTATTGCGAAGATTGATGGATTAGGGCAAACGGTAGGACAGGCTCTTGTTTCTTATTTTGAAAGACAAGGAGCTAAACAATTATTGATGGAACTAGAACAAGCTGGAGTTAATCTTCAATTCAAAGGACAAGGTATTGTCAAAGATGCGTTATTATCTGGTCAAACAGTTGTTTTAACAGGTAAACTCAAAAATTTAACACGACAAGAAGCAAAAGATAAGCTACAAGCCTTGGGTGCCAAAGTTACAGGGAGTGTTTCTAAAAAAACCAATCTAGTCATAGCTGGAGAAGATGCTGGTAGTAAGTTAACCAAGGCGCAAGAGTTAGGACTAGTCATTAAAGATGAATTATGGTTAGAGGATTTATAATATGATAAAAGAAACCAAGCGAGCACGTTTAATTTACAATCCTGTTTCGGGACAGGAAATGATGAAAAAACATGTAGCAGATGTTTTACATATTTTAGAGAGTTTTGGTTATGAAGCATCCGCTTTTCAAACGACAGCAGAAGCCAACTCAGCCATGGATGAAGCCACCAGAGCAGCCCTAGCTGGCTTTGATTTGATTATTGCAGCAGGGGGAGACGGTACGATCAATGAAGTCGTTAATGGTATCGCCCCTCTGGATAAACGACCTCAAATGGCGATCATTCCTACAGGGACAACTAATGATTTTGCGCGTGCCCTTAAAATTCCTCGGAGTAATCCAATTGAGGCTGCCAAAATTATTGGCAAACAACAACTGGTTTATCAAGACATTGGCTTGGCTTATCAAGATAGTTATTTTATCAATATTGCTGCTGCGGGTAGTTTAACAGAATTAACCTATAGTGTGCCGAGTAACATGAAAACCATGTTTGGCTATCTTGCCTATTTGGCAAAGGGAGTAGAACTGCTGCCACAGATTAGCAACGCTCCTGTCAAAATCACTTATGATGATGGCATCTTCGAAGGAGATGTGTCGATGATTTTTGTTGCACTAACCAATTCAGTTGGTGGTTTTGAACAAATTGCTCCAGATGCCAAGTTAGATGATGGCAATTTCACCTTGATTTTGGTTAAGACAGATAATTTTTTAGAGATTAGTCGATTGATTAGTTTAGTTATTCAAGGTGGCAAACACATCGAAGATCCTCGAGTGGAGTATATCAAAACCAGTCAATTAACAATTGAACCTCAAAGTGAACGACGGATGATGATTAACTTAGATGGTGAATATGGCGGTGATGCACCAATTACCTTAAAAAATTTAAAAAATCATATCAGCTTTTTTGCTAATACTGACGAGATTTCTGATGCAGCACTTAGCTTTGATCCAGAATTAAAAGAAATTGCTGAAAGATTTGCTCATGAAGTAGAAGATTTAGAAATAAATAATGAGTCCAATTAAATAGGAAAAGAACTGGAAGATTTCCAGTTCTTTTCCTATTTATATAATCAAAATAATGAGATTCCAAAGGTCAGTAAAGGTTTAATATATCAAAGAAAAAAAGAAATTATTCCTCTATTTTGATTGACATTTTTAAAAAATAGGACTAGACTTAAAGAGTAAAAAATATTATATCTAAAGGAGGATTCATAATGAATCTAGCGATTTTAGCCTTAGGGCTTGCAGTACTTGGTGTTAGTATCGGTGAAGGCTTGTTGGTATCCAATGTTGCCAAAGCCGCTGCTCGTCAACCTGAAATGTTTGACAAACTTCGTGCTTTAATGTTTTTAGGCGTTGCTTTTATCGAGGGAACATTCTTCATTCTCTTTGTCTTCACTTTCTTGGTCAAATAAACCAAGTTTTTAGATTAACAAGGAGGGAAACAATTGGAAACATTAGCCAATCCCAGTGTGACCTTGTTTGGTATTGAGTTTGATTTGACCATTCTTGCGATGTCCTTAATGACAGTATTTGTCGTTTTTGGTCTAGTTGCTTGGTCCACTAGAAAATTGACCATCAAACCCAAGGGTAAGCAAAATGTCATAGAATACCTTTATGATTTTGTGCGTGAAACCATTAGTCCTAAACTGGGAAAATATACAGATAATTATAGTCTTTTCTTCTTTGTCTTGTTCTTGTTTCTCATTGTTGCCAATAATCTAGGCTTACTAGTTAAATTAGAAACGGAACATTTTAATTTATGGACCTCGCCAACTTCTGTTTTTGCAGTTGATTTGACCCTTGCCGGTATCATAGCAGTAATTTGCCATGTGGAAGGGATTCGAAAGAATGGCTTGAAGGGCTATTTAGCTGGTTTTACACAACCACATCCAGCCATGTTACCGATGAATATTCTTGAAGAAGTGACTAGCATTTTGTCTCTATCATTACGTTTGTTTGGTAATATTTTTGTTGGTGAAGTCATGACCAGTCTAATCTTACAAATGCCAAGTGCAAGTATTGTTTTGGCACCTTTTGCTTTTATTCTTAATATGCTGTGGGCAGGATTTTCGATTTTTATCTCATGCATTCAAGCATACGTCTTTATCATTCTGTCGTCAACTTATTTAGGAAATAAAATCAATTCAGAAGAAGAATAAGAAAGGAATAAACTATGTCGTTATTGTTTAATGCGACCAGTCTTGGTAACATCATCATTACGCTGGGCTCCATTCTTCTATTAGTCGTTTTAATCAAGAAATTTTCTTGGCAACAGTTGACTGCTGTTTTTAAAGAACGTGAAGAAAAGATTGCTCAAGATATTGATGGTGCGGAAACGGCACGTCGTCAGGCAGAGATTTTTGCAGATAAACGTCAAGCTGAATTAGCTACTGCACGTCAAGAAGCAGGACGAATTATTGATAGTGCCAAGGAAACTGGTGCACTTCAAGGTGCTAAAATAATTGAGCAAGCAGAAGCAGATGCTAAGCAACTGAAAGAACAAGCCGAGCAGGATATTATTCAGTCTAAAACAGAAGCCTTGGCCGATATTAAGGGAGAAATCTCTGATTTAACCGTTGCTTTAGCTGAAAAAATGATGTTGACTCAATTAGATCAACAAAAACAAAGTCAATTGATTGATCAATACTTGGAGCAGTTGGGAGAATAGTGAATGAAACAGGTCATTGAGCAATATGCAAAAAGTATCGTCGAGGTTGCAACAGAAAAAAATTGCTTGTCACAGCTTGATCAAGAACTATCGACCTTTATCCAACTAGGACAAGAGCATCAATTACCGAGCTTGTTAGCAAATCAATCTTATGATCGACAAGCTAAGATTAAACTTGTTAGGTTATTTCAAGAGTCTAGTTCAGTTTATCTGAAAAATTTTCTTGAGGTAATTTTGCAAAATGAGCGAGAAGCCTTTCTTTTTCCAATTTTTGAAATGGCTCTTGCGAAAATTAGTCAAATCAGAGGTAGCTTTGATGTTCATTTAACCAGTGCTCAAGCTTTATCTGAAGAACAAAAGCAACGTCTTTTGAAGATGGTTAAAAATAAATTTAATCTTGAACCGCGTCAGTTGATTGAACACATTGATCCAAGCTTAATTGCTGGTTTTCTTGTTTCAGCTAACAATAAGGTACTTGATACTAGTATTCGTCGTCAATTACAAGACTTTAAATTAAATTTAAAATAGAAAGTGGTGTGACTTTTGGCAATTAACACACAAGAACTTAGTGCTTTAATTAAGCAACAAATAGAGAATTTTAAGCCAAATTTTGATGTCACAGAAACAGGTGTCATTACTTATGTGGGTGATGGTATTGCCCGTGCTCGTGGTTTAGATAATGCCATGAGTGGCGAGCTATTAGAATTTGCTAATGGCACCTATGGTATGGCACAAAATTTGGAATCAACGGATGTTGGTATTATTATACTTGGAGATTTTTCTGCCATTCGTGAAGGCGATATGGTTAAACGAACAGGTAAAATCATGGAGGTACCAGTTGGCCCAGAACTAATTGGTCGTGTTGTGAATCCTTTAGGGCAAGCAGTGGATGGTTTGGGAGCTATTCAAACTCAAGCGACTCGTCCTGTTGAAACCCCGGCTCCTGGAGTAATGCAACGTAAATCAGTTTCAGAGCCTTTACAAACAGGGATTAAAGCGATTGATGCTTTGGTACCAATAGGTCGTGGGCAACGTGAATTGATTATCGGAGACCGTCAGACTGGTAAGACTTCTGTGGCGATTGATACCATTATCAATCAAAAAGGGCAAGATATTATTTGTATTTATGTTGCCATCGGTCAAAAAGAATCAACAGTTCGTTCACAAGTTGAAACCCTACGTCAGTACGGTGCGATGGATTATACAATTGTTGTAACTGCTTCAGCGTCACAGCCTTCGCCATTGCTCTACATCGCGCCTTATGCTGGTGTTGCCATGGCTGAAGAATTTATGTATAATGGCCAACATGTTCTAATTGTTTATGATGATTTGTCAAAACAAGCGGTAGCTTATCGTGAACTCTCATTATTGCTTCGTCGTCCCCCAGGACGTGAGGCCTACCCTGGAGATGTCTTTTACTTGCATAGTCGCTTGTTAGAGCGTTCAGCTAAGGTATCTGATGCCTTGGGTGGTGGTTCAATTACTGCTTTGCCATTTATTGAAACACAAGCAGGTGACATTTCAGCTTATATTGCAACTAACGTGATTTCTATCACTGACGGTCAAATTTTCTTACAAGAAAATCTCTTTAATTCTGGTATTCGTCCAGCTATTGATGCCGGATCTTCTGTATCTCGTGTCGGTGGTTCAGCACAGATTAAGGCCATGAAAAAAGTAGCTGGAACATTACGTTTGGACTTGGCATCTTATCGTGAATTAGAAGCCTTTACTCAATTTGGTTCAGACTTAGATTCAGCAACTCAAGCCAAATTGAATCGTGGACGTCGAACAGTTGAAGTCTTGAAACAGCCACTTCATAAGCCGCTTCCAGTTGAGAAACAAGTTTTGATTTTGTATGCTTTAACGCATGGTTTCTTAGATAGTGTTCCTGTTCAGGATATTCTAGCTTTTGAAATGGCATTGTATGACTATTTTGATACTCATTATGAGCATCTTTTAGCGACAATTCGTGAGACTAAAGATTTGCCTGAAGAAACCAAGCTGGATGCTGCCATTCAAGAATTTAAGAATCAATCAAACTTTAACTAAGGGGGTAACAGATGGCAGGATCTCTTAGCGAAATTAAAGGAAAAATTGTTTCTACTGAAAAAACCAGTAAAATTACCAGTGCTATGCGTATGGTGTCATCTGCTAAATTGGTGAAATCAGAGCAGGCGACTAAAGATTTTCAGCTCTATGCCAGTCGAGTTCGCCAAATCACAACAGATTTGCTAAAAAGCGAGTTAATTTTTGGTTCTGATAATGCAATGTTGGTCGCTAGACCTGTTAAGAAGACGGCTTATTTAGTCATTACTTCTGACAAGGGATTGGTTGGCGGCTATAATTCAAAAATTCTTAAAGCCGTTATGGAAATGATTGCAGATTATCATGATAATAATCCTAATGAATATACCATTATTTCCATTGGTAGTGTTGGTTCAGACTTTTTTAAAGCTAGAGGAATGAATGTTAGTTTTGAACTACGTGGTTTAGAAGATCAGCCAAGCTTTGAAGAAGTCAGAAAAATTATCTCTCAATCTGTTGAGATGTATCAAGAAGAAATTTTTGATAAACTCTATGTTTGCTATAATCATCATGTCAATAGCTTGACGAGTCAAGTCAGGGTTCAACAAATGTTACCCATCGTTGATTTAATTGCAGAGGAAGCAAGAGAGAGTAAAGAAGCTGTCTTTGAATTAGAACCAAGCAGAGAAGCAATTTTGAAACAATTACTCCCACAATATACAGAAAGTTTAATCTATGGTGCGATTATTGATGCTAAAACGGCAGAGCATGCAGCAGGTATGACTGCCATGCAAACAGCAACGGATAATGCCCATCAAATTATCAATGATTTAACCATTCAGTATAATCGTGCAAGGCAAGCTACTATCACTCAAGAAATTACTGAAATTGTAGCAGGTGCCAATGCCTTGGAGTAGAAGTATTAGTTAGAAGGAGAAAGACATGAGTTCAGGTAAAATTGCTCAGGTAGTCGGTCCTGTTGTTGATGTTTTATTTGAAACAGGGGATCAATTGCCCGAGATTAACAATGCCTTAATTGTCTATAAAGATAAGGATAAAACACAAAAGGTTGTTTTAGAAGTGGCTCTTGAATTAGGTGAAGGACTTGTTAGAACCATCGCCATGGAATCAACTGATGGATTAACACGTGGTTTGGAAGTATTGAATACTGGCCGTGCCATTAGTGTACCAGTTGGTCCTAAAACCTTGGGACGTGTTTTCAACGTTTTGGGGAATACAATTGACCTTGAAGAACCTTTCGGTGAAGATGTTGAACGCCATGCGATTCACAAAAAAGCTCCGACCTTTGATGAGTTATCAGCATCATCAGAAATCTTAGAAACAGGAATTAAGGTTATCGACCTTTTAGCGCCTTATCTAAAAGGTGGAAAAGTTGGACTATTTGGTGGAGCCGGTGTAGGTAAGACCGTCTTGATTCAAGAGTTAATTCATAACATCGCACAAGAACATGGAGGAATTTCAGTCTTTACTGGTGTTGGTGAACGTACTCGTGAAGGAAACGATCTTTACTGGGAAATGAAAGAATCT
Source organism: Streptococcus sp. sy018 (assembly GCF_007859185.1). Lineage (NCBI taxonomy): Bacteria > Bacillati > Bacillota > Bacilli > Lactobacillales > Streptococcaceae > Streptococcus > Streptococcus sp. sy018. The sequence continues at coordinate 342,024 of NZ_VOHN01000001.1, forward strand.
GGTGTTATTGAAAAAACAGCCATGGTTTTTGGTCAAATGAATGAACCACCTGGTGCTCGTATGCGCGTTGCCTTAACTGGTTTGACTATTGCTGAATATTTCCGTGATGTTGAAGGCCAAGATGTCTTACTATTTATTGATAACATCTTCCGCTTTACTCAGGCAGGTTCAGAAGTATCAGCCCTATTGGGTCGTATGCCTTCTGCAGTGGGTTATCAGCCAACCTTAGCGACTGAGATGGGCCAACTACAAGAACGGATTACATCAACTAAAAAAGGATCTGTTACCTCAATCCAAGCCATCTACGTTCCAGCAGATGACTATACCGATCCTGCACCGGCAACAGCCTTTGCCCATCTTGATTCAACAACCAATTTGGAACGTCGTTTAACACAGATGGGAATTTATCCAGCAGTAGATCCGTTGGCATCAAGTTCGCGTGCATTATCACCTGAAATTGTTGGGGAAGAACATTATCAAGTGGCAACAGAAGTGCAACGTGTGCTACAGCGTTATCGTGAATTACAAGATATTATTGCTATCTTGGGAATGGATGAATTATCTGATGATGAAAAAGTCTTGGTAGGTCGTGCACGTCGTATTCAATTCTTCCTGTCACAAAACTTTAATGTTGCTGAACAGTTTACTGGTCAACCAGGGTCTTATGTGCCTGTTGCAGAAACAGTTCGTGGCTTCAAGGAAATTTTAGAAGGCAAGCATGATGCCCTTCCAGAAGATGCTTTCCGTAATGTTGGACGTATTGAAGATGTGATTGAAAAAGCCAATAAAATGGGCTTTTAGTGAGGTAGGCTTATGGCAGAAATGACAGTACAAATTGTCACACCAGATGGTATTCGTTACAACCATAAAGCAAGCTTTATTTCCATTAGAACACCAGATGGTGAGATGGGAATTTTACCTAATCATGTTAATTTAATTGCCCCGTTAGAAGTGCATGAGATGAAAATCCGTCGAACTGATCATGATAGTCATGTCGATTGGGTAGCCGTGAATAAGGGCGTTATTGAAGTAAAAGATAACGTGGTAACCATTATTGCTGATTCGGCAGAGCGTGATTGTGACATTGACTTAAGTCGAGCAGAACGTGCCAAAGTCAGAGCCGAAAAAGAATTGGCAGAAGCTGAAAAAGCTCATCGAGTGGATGAGATGGAAAGGGCTAAGATTGCTCTTCAACGTGCGATTAACCGTATTCGTGTTGGTAATCATCTTTAAAAAGAAAAGAGTAGGCAAAGTGTTGCCTACTCTTTTTAATGTCAAAAATTTTGAGAAGTTCTCTAAAACTGCTATAATAAAAACATGGAACTAATAGAAAATACCATCAATCTTTTTAGTCATTTTATTTTTATTAGCCTTTTTCATCAATTATTTTATCAATTATTTGATTGGTCACGCATGATTAAAGTTAAGCTAGATAATGGCTGGAGATTAAGGCTCTTTATTTTGCTTTTAAGTATTGCTTTAGGCTATTTAGTCAGCAATTTTGTTTTAGATGTTCTTAGTTTTAGTCGCTTAATCATGTGGCGCAATTAACTTTAAGAAAAAAGAATGGAGAAATCATGGATACGATTATTATTGAAGGTGGCTCAACTCGTCTCAAAGGCCAAGTGACGATTGAAGGGGCAAAAAATGCTGTTTTACCCTTGCTAGCTGCTACAATTTTACCACAAGAAGGTAAAACACTATTACGAAATGTCCCTATTTTATCAGATGTTTTTACCATGAACAATGTGGTTAAAGGGTTAAATATTGCCCTTGAATTTAATCAAGAAAAAAAAGAAATTTTAGTAGATGCTACTGGAGATATTCTTGATGAAGCTCCTTATGAATATGTCAGCCAAATGAGAGCTTCCATCGTTGTTTTAGGTCCGATTTTAGCTCGTCAAGGACATGCCAAAGTATCGATGCCAGGCGGTTGCAGTATTGGTAGTCGTCCCATTGACTTGCACCTTAAAGGTTTGGAATTGATGGGGGCTAAGATTTCCCAAGTTGGTGGTGATATTACAGCCACAGCTAAAAAATTAAAGGGTGCTAACATTTATATGGATTTTCCAAGTGTTGGAGCCACACAAAATCTAATGATGGCAGCTACCTTGGCTGATGGTGTGACTGTGATTGAAAATGCTGCTCGTGAACCTGAAATTGTTGATTTAGCAGTTCTACTCAATAAAATGGGGGCAGATGTCAAAGGAGCTGGTACAGAAACCTTAATCATCACAGGCGTAGAACGACTTCATGGTGCTGAACATGATGTGGTACAAGATCGTATTGAAGCAGGAACGTTTATGATAGCTGCTGCTATGACTTCTGGTGATGTATTGATTAAAGATGCCATTTGGGAACATAATCGTCCATTGCTCGCCAAACTTACAGAAATGGGCGTTGAAGCAACAGAAGAAGCAGATGGAATTCGAATCAAGTCTGATTTAACTAAATTAAAACCTGTAACCGTTAAGACCTTACCACATCCTGGTTTTCCAACTGACATGCAGGCTCAGTTTACAGCCTTAATGGCTGTGGTTAATGGAGAATCAACCATGATTGAAACAGTTTTTGAAAATCGATTCCAGCATTTAGAAGAAATGCGTCGTATGGGACTACATTCAGAAATTCTGCGTGACACTGCAATTATTCATGGAGGACAAGATTTACAGGGGGCACCAGTGATGTCAACGGATTTGCGTGCTAGTGCAGCCTTGATTCTGACAGGGATGGTGGCTAAAGGGCAAACAAAAGTCACTAAGTTAAATCATTTAGATCGTGGTTACTACCAATTCCATGAAAAGTTAAAGGCTCTTGGAGCTAAAATTGAACGTGTTAGTGAGGTAGAACATGTCTAGAAGAAAGTATGTCAAAAAACAATTTCGACTTCTTGGTCTCGTGTTTTTATTAAGTCTTTTATGCTTTGCTATTGGCCTAATGATTGGTTATGCTGTCTTAGGAACAGGTCGCAATCCTTTAGCCATTCTATCACCAGATAAATGGCAAGCGATTTTTGATAAATTTGCAGGGAGATAAATTAAATGGTTCAAATGAAATCTGGAAAAAAAGCCAAATCAACCTTATCGCTTATTGCTGTTTTAGCTAGTTTGGGATTAGGCTATTTAGGTGTTAATACGGACAGTGCTAGTAATCCTGTTCAAGCCATTATCAGCCAAGTAACAGGACAAACCAATAATCAATCCCTTACAAATAATGGATCAAAAGCTAGTGAGAGTACCCCGACAGAAAGTCTAGCTCGATCTGTTCTAACTCCAGCCGTTAAAAAGCAGCTGGGAACAAAAATCAAGTTCAATGGTGCTGGTGCATTTATCATTAACGATAATAAAACTTCTTTAGAAGCAGATGTCGCTAGTTTACCCTATGCGACTAACCAAACCAAAAAAGTACAAGGAAAAACCGTTCCAACTGTCGCTAATGCTCTCTTATCAAGAGCTACACGTCAGTATAAAAATCGTGAAGATACAGGCAATGGGTCAACTTCTTGGAAACCAGCAGGCTGGAACCAATTATATGATTTAGCTGGTGAATACAGTCATGCGGTCGATCGTGGTCATCTATTAGGCTATGCCATTACTGGTGGTTTGAAGGGGTTTGATGCTTCGGCTAGTAATCCTGAAAATATTGCCACTCAAGCTGCCTGGGCTAATCAAGCTGATACAGCCGATTCAACTGGACAAAATTATTATGAAACGCTTATTCGTCGTGCTTTGGACAACAATAAGCGAGTTCGTTATCGCGTAACTCTTATCTATGATGGCAACAACATTTTAGCTTCAGGTAGTCATTTGGAGGCTAAATCTTCAGATGGTAGCTTAGAATTTAATGTTTTTATTCCTAATGTTCAAAGTGGTCTGACCTTTAACTATCAAACAGGACAGGTGAGTGTTAACTCATAACTTAGGGCATATTTAGGCATTTTAATGAATTTTTTGACTTGTCAGCTTTGCTATTTTTTGATAGAATAAAAAGGAATTTAATAGTGGTCTGTGAGATTAGTAACTAAAGGGAACTTGTTAGGGAGTGTAAGCCGTGACTGAAAGCTTACTCAAGGAAAATTTAGCCAATTCACTCACATCAAAGATCAAACAAGTAAGGTCTAGCTTTATGTTAGATAAAAACGGATGGTACCGCGTGTCAACGCTCCGCTTAGGAGTTTTGGCACGTTTTTCTTGTTTAAGCCACTAAATATTTGGAGGAAATATGGATTTACAAGCACAACTAGAAGAGTTAAAACGTAGCACGCAGGAAAAATTAGCTGGTATGACTCATAAACATGCCCGTGATTTGCAAGACTTACGCGTACAGGTTTTGGGCAAAAAAGGTAGTTTAACAGAGCTTTTAAAGGGCTTAAAAGATTTGCCAAATGAGCTGCGTCCTGCTGTTGGTAAACAAGTCAATGAGGTGCGTGACCTTTTGACGACAGCCTTTGATGAACGTGTTAAATTAGTTGAAGAAATGGCGATTCAAGCTCAATTAGAGCAAGAAAGTCTTGATGTGACCTTGCCAGGTCGCAAACAAAATCTAGGACACCGTCATGTTTTAACGCAGACCTGTCAAGAAATCGAAGATATTTTTCTTGGTATGGGCTATCAAATTATCGATGGTTTTGAAGTTGAGAAAGATTACTACAACTTTGAGCGAATGAATTTACCAAAAAATCATCCAGCTCGTGACATGCAAGATAGTTTCTATATTACAGAAGAGATTCTACTTCGTACACATACCAGTCCTGTGGAAGCTCGTGCCATGGATCTACATGATTTTAGCAAAGGACCGTTGAAAATGATTTCGCCAGGGCGAGTTTTCCGTCGTGATACCGATGATGCCACACATAGCCACCAGTTTCATCAGATTGAAGGGCTTGTTGTGGGAGAAAAGATTTCAATGGCAGATTTGAAAGGCACTTTATTGATGATTAGTCAAAAAATGTTTGGTAAAGATCGTGAAATTCGTCTGCGTCCGTCTTACTTCCCATTTACAGAACCGTCTGTTGAAGTGGATGTTTCTTGTTTTAAATGCGAAGGCAAAGGCTGTTCAGTTTGTAAAAAAACAGGATGGATTGAAATTCTCGGTGCAGGGATGAGTCATCCAAGCGTCTTAGAAATGAGTGGTCTTGATAGTAACAAATACTCTGGCTTTGCTTTTGGAATGGGACTAGAACGAATTGCTATGTTGCGTTATGGAATCAATGATATTCGTGGTTTTTATCAAGGAGATAGTCGTTTTTCTGAACAATTTTAGGAGTTGAGATGATTGTTAACGTTTTAGAAAAAGATGTGTCAATATTAAGAGAATTGGCAATGGAAACCTTTGCTGATACTTTTGGAGAGTCAATCAAAGACGAAGATTTACAAACTTACTTTGCAACAGACTTATCTTTAGACACCCTATCATTAGAATTAAGAAACCCAGAATCTCAATACTACTTTATACTTGTCGATCATCAACCTGTTGGTTTTGTCAAAGTCAATCAAGGTTCTGCCCAAACGGAACAAGAGTTAGACAATGCCTTTGAAATTCAACGTTTATATGTGAAAAAAGGCTATCAAGGGCTAGGATTGGGTAAAAAATTATTTGAATTTGCTTTAGATTTAGCTAAAGCGTCTGGTTGCGACTGGGTATGGCTAGGGGTTTGGGAGCATAATTATAAAGCGCAAGCTTTTTATACCAAGTATGGTTTTGAAAAATTTAGCCAACATGAGTTTATCACAGGAGAAACCGTTGATATTGATTGGTTGTTACGCCGACCTCTCAAATAACTGTATTAAAAGAAAGGAAAAAAATGCTAGTAAATTATAAATGGTTAAAAAACTTGGTTGATATTGACGTATCAAGTCAAGACTTAGCAGATAAAATGTCAACAACAGGAATTGAAGTTGAGGGAGTTAGTCAGGCAGGAGCTGGCCTATCAAAAATCGTGGTCGGTCAAGTTGTTACTTGTGAAGACATTCCTGATACTCATCTTCATCTTTGCCAAGTGGACACAGGAGATGATGAACCACGTCAAATTATCTGTGGTGCTCCTAATGTTGAAGCAGGAATTAAGGTCATCGTAGCCCTTCCTGGTGCTCGAATTAAAGATAATTACAAGATCAAAAAAGGAAAAATTCGCGGTTTTGAATCATTAGGGATGATTTGTTCATTGAGTGAGTTAGGCATTTCTGATTCTGTCGTTCCGAAATCTTATGCTGATGGTATTTATCATTTGCCACTTGAAGCCAAGGTTGGAGATGATGCCCTTGCCTATCTTGATTTGCATGATGAAATTATCGAATTATCTATCACGCCTAATCGTGCAGATGCTCTTTCTATGCGAGGAGTTGCTCATGAAGTTGCAGCTATTTACGGTAAAAGTGTCAAGTTTCCAAAACGAGATGTTACTGAAAGTGAAAAATCTGCCAGTCAAGTCCTTTCAATTGCTCTTGAAACTGATAAAGTGCCATTTTATTCAGCACGAGTTATTGAAAATGTCAAGATCCAACCAAGCCCACAATGGTTGCAAAATCTCTTGATGAACCAAGGCATTCGTCCAATCAACAATGTGGTCGATGTGACTAACTATTGCTTGCTTTATTTTGGTCAACCTATGCACGCCTTTGATTTTGATAAATTTGAAGGACAAACGATTGTACCACGTCAAGCCAAAGCAGGTGAAAAAATAGTTACACTTGACGGGGAAGAACGTGAATTAGTTAGTGAAGATATTGTCATCACTGTTGCAGAGAAACCAGTTGCCCTAGCTGGTGTTATGGGAGGAGCTAATACTGAAATTGACGATAACTCTCAAAGAGTGGTACTAGAAGTCGCAATTTTTGAAAAGCAATCTATTCGTAAAACAAGCAGTCGTCTGGGCTTACGCTCAGAAAGTTCAGCTCGTTTTGAAAAAGGTGTCAATCAGGCTGATGTTTATGACGCATTAGATTTTGCCGCTAGTTTGTTAGCAGAACTAAGTCAAGGACAAGTATTGGCTGGTCGAGTCGAAGCAGGTCAACTCGATTTAGAACCAGTTGACGTTTCAACTGATTTAGACTATGTCAACACGCGCTTAGGAACAGATTTGGCTATAGATGACATTAAAGCTATTTTTGCTCAATTAGGCTTTGATTTTACAGCTAATAATGAAAAAGAGTTTACAGTTTCCGTCCCAAAACGTCGTTGGGATATTAGTATTCCAGCTGATTTGGTTGAAGAAATTGCTCGTATCTATGGCTATGATAAGTTGCCAACTAAATTACCAGAAACAGATGGCACAATTGGAGAATTAACTCAAATGCAAAAACTGCGTCGTCAAGTACAAACGGTGGCAGAAGGCTTAGGTTTATCTGAAGTCATTACTTATTCTTTAACGACACCTGAAAAAGCGATTAGTTTCACCCCACAACCTAGCCAATTAACTGAATTAATGTGGCCAATGACTACTGAACGTTCCGTTCTTCGTCAAAATATGATTGCTGGTATGTTAGAAACACTAGCTTATAATGTCGCTCGTAAAAATACCAATCTGTCACTTTATGAACTTGGTCGTGTTTTTGAACAAACAGGTCATGTAAAAGAGGAGTTACCAACTGAGTTGGAGCATTTTGCCATGGCTTTAACAGGTCTAGTTCAAGATAAAGATTTCCAAACACAAGCAGTTCCTGTTGATTTCTTCTATGCGAAAGGAATGATTGAGGCCTTGGCTGAGAAATTAAATCTAACATTTGATTTTGTAGCTAGTCAAGAGTTAGCAGAGCTACATCCAGGTCGTACTGCCTTGATTTATTGTCAAGATCAATTAGTTGGTTTCCTAGGTCAAGTACACCCACAAACTGCTAAGACCTACAATATTCCAGAAACCTATGTGGCTGAAGTAAATGTTAGCCTGTTAGAGCAATTGTTACCTAACAATAAGACCTTTACCGAAATTACTAAGTATCCAGCTATTTCTCGCGATGTGGCACTCTTAGTCAAACGTGAAATAACTCATGGTGACATTATCAAAGCCATTGAAAAAGCGGGAGTCAAACGTCTGACAGCGGTTAAACTCTTTGATGTTTACACAGGACAAAATATTGATTTGAATAAAAAATCAATGGCCTATAACTTAACTTTCCAAAATCCAGAAGTGAGTCTGACAGATGAAGAAGTATTCAATTATATGAATAAGATTGTTAAGTCACTCAAAGAAGAACTAGATGCCGAAATCCGCTAGTTAAAATAACTGCTGAACCGAGCTTAACCGCTCGGTTTTTTGTGATACAATAATAAGAACAAGGAATATTTCTATTTTATAGTTCGTAGTCGCATTTTTCGAGCTTTTATATTAAAATAGATAAGATCATATATAAAGAGAATGTAACAATGAAAGAACGTCTAGGAGTGGGAAAATCCCACAGTAAGATTATTTTAATGGGAGAACATGCTGTTGTTTATGGCTATCCAGCTATTGCACTTCCCCTAACCGATATTAACGTCACTTGTCAAATCAAACCAGCTTATCAAAGTGTTCCTCAAGCAGAAAATAGTTTGGCACGAGCTATCACTTTAGCCAAGGATTATTTAGGAAAAACAGAGTGTCAATTACGTTATGAATTGGTGTCACAAGTCCCAGAAAAAAGAGGTATGGGGTCTTCGGCAGCTGTTAGTTTAGCAGGAATACGAGCTGTTTTTGATTATTTTCAAGAGGAGTTACCAGACCATGTTTTGAGCAATCTAGCAAATCAAGCAGAAAAAATAGCTCATAGCAATCCTAGTGGCTTAGATGTTAAAACTTGTATGAGTCATCAAGCTATTAAATTTATTAAAAACCAAGGTTTTGAACCACTATCAATCGATTTAGATGCCTATTTAGTTATTGCTGATACGGGTATTCATGGTCATACCAGTGAAGCGGTACAAAAAATCGCAGATTTAGGAAAAAAAGCTAGTCCTTACTTAGAGCAATTAGGTGATTTAACCTTAACTGCTGAAAAAGCCATTAAAGCTAAGGAGTTAGAGAAACTTGGTCATAGTATGACGAAAGCTCATAAACAACTAGCCCAATTAGGTGTGTCTTGCGAGGTTGCGGATTATCTGGTTGAAAAAGCTCTAGCCTATGGGAGCTTAGGAGCCAAAATGAGTGGTGGTGGCTTGGGTGGTTGTGTCATTGCCCTTATAAAAAATAAAACAAACGCTCAAAAATTGAGCCAATATCTCAAAAAAGAAGGAGCTTGTCAGACATGGATTCGAAATCTGTAAGTGTCAAGTCTTATGCCAATATTGCCATTATCAAATATTGGGGAAAAGAAGATGCCCAAAATATGGTGCCTGCGACCAGCAGCATTTCTTTAACGCTTGAAAACATGTACACTCAAACACGCTTGACTGCCTTGGATTCCAATGCTTCAGCGGATCAATTTTATATTGATGGTATTTTGCAAAATGATCTTGAACATCAAAAAATCAGTCAAATTATTGACCGTTTTCGTCAAGATCAACCTGTTTTTGTTCGTGTTGATACTAGTAATAACATGCCTACTGCAGCAGGCTTGTCATCAAGTTCTAGTGGGTTATCAGCCTTGGTTATGGCTTGTAATGATTTTTTTAAAACTGATTTAAGTCGAGCCGAATTGGCCCAAGAAGCCAAGTTTGCTTCTGGTTCATCTGCTCGTAGTTTTTTTGGCCCTTTGGCAGCTTGGGATAAGGAAACAGGTGCTATTTATCCAGTTAAGACAGATTTGAAATTAGCCATGATTATGTTGGTGTTAAATGATCAGAAAAAATCAGTCTCTAGTCGTGACGGTATGAAACGCTGTATGGAAACTTCAACAAACTTTTCTGACTGGATTGAGCAATCAACTACTGACTATAAGATGATGTTAGAATTTTTGGCAGCCAATGAGTTTACAAAAGTTGGTCAATTAACAGAAAAAAACGCTTTGGCGATGCACGCAACGACTACAACTGCCCAGCCAGCTTTTTCTTACCTAACTGAGCAATCGTATCAGGCTATGGCCTTTGTAAAAAATTTACGTCAAGAGGGACACGAGTGTTATTTTACAATGGACGCTGGACCTAATGTTAAGGTTCTTTGTCTAGAAAAAGACCTTGATCAGTTAGTGCCACTCTTTGAAAAACACTATCGTATTATTGTGTCTAAAACAAAGGATTTGCCTAATGACTAAAACCTATCATGTGACTACAGGAGGTAAGTTATATTTGGCAGGTGAGTATGCCGTTTTAACACCTGGTCAAACTGCCTTGATTAAATATATTCCTATTTTGATGGAGGCAACCATACAAGCCAATCCAGATTATCAGTTGTCATCTGATCTATTTGATTATAGTGTCGATTTATATCCAGATAAACAGTATGCCTTGATACAAGAAACCGTGTCGATTGTCAATGATTACCTGGTAAAATTAGGGCACACGCTTTCTCCTTTTCGTCTTCGAATTTCAGGTAAATTTGAAAAAAATGGTAAAAAAATTGGTATTGGATCTAGCGGTAGTGTGATTATCCTAACCATCAAAGCTATGGCTGAATTTTACAAAATCCATCTTTCAGCAGATTTACTTTTTCGTTTGGCCAGCTATGTGCTTCTAAAACGTGGAGATAATGGGTCTATGGGCGATTTAGCTTGTATTGCCTATGAAGATTTCATTGCTTTTACTAGCTTTAATCGTCAGAAAATCAGAGAATTGATTGCTGAAAACGAATTATTAACAGTTTTGACGGCAAATTGGGGGTATCAGATTAGACCAATTAAGGTAACACTTCCTTGTGAATTTTTAGTTGGTTGGACAGGAACACCTGCGATTTCCAAAGACATGATTGAGTTAGTTCAAGCGTCAATTAGTTCAGATTTTCTTGAACAAACTCAAATTGCGGTTGAACAGATTGAGCAAGGCTTAAAAAAGGCTGATCAAGAACTGGTTAGTGCTGGACTAAAAATAGCTGGGCAACTATTGGAAAAACTTCACCCTGCTATTTATTCAAAGACTTTACAAGATCTGGTTGGAGCAACAAAAAATCTCACGGCAGTTGCTAAAAGTAGTGGGGCTGGTGGAGGTGATTGTGGCGTGGCCCTAACTTTTGATACAAAAAGCAGTTGCTATTTGATTGAAAAGTGGCAGCAAGCTGGAATTGAGTTATTATGGCAGGAGGTGTTAGCATGACCAATAATCGTAAAAATGACCATATTCGTCACGCACTCGCTTATCAATCACCTTATAATAGTTTTGATGATATGGAGCTCATTCATTGTTCCTTACCAGATTATGATTTGGCAGAGATTGATTTATCTACCCATTTTGCAGGCCATGATTTTGCTTATCCATTTTATATCAATGCCATGACTGGTGGCAGCGAAAAAGCAAGAATTATCAATGAAAAATTGGCTCAAATTGCTGAAACTTGTGGGATTTTATTGGTGACAGGCTCTTACAGTGCTGCCTTAAACAATCCTTCTGATGCTTCTTTTAAATTGAAAAAGGAGAATTCTGATTTACTCTTAGCAACTAATATCGGCTTAGATAAATCATATCAAGCCGGTTTACAAGCCGTTGAAGCCTTGCAACCTGTCTTTTTGCAAGTTCATGTCAATGTCATGCAAGAATTGTTAATGCCTGAAGGCGAGCGACAATTTTCACACTGGAAAAACCATTTGGCAGAATATGTGAAAAATATCCCTGTACCAGTAGTCTTAAAAGAAGTCGGTTTTGGCATGGATGTTAAAACAATCCAACAAGCTTATAATTTAGGCATTAAAACCGTTGATATTTCAGGGCGTGGGGGAACTAGTTTTGCCTATATTGAAAACCAACGCAGTCAAAGGCGTCATTACCTAGACCAGTGGGGACAATCAACCGTTCAAGCCTTACTAAACGCTCATCACTTGTCTGATAAGGTGGAGCTATTGGCTAGTGGAGGCATTCGTCATCCCCTTGATATGATTAAGGCCTTGGTCTTAGGAGCTAAAGGAGTCGGGCTATCTCGACCTATCCTAGAACTTGTTGAAACAAAAGACGTAGCAGAAGTGATTGAGATTATCCAACAATGGCAAGGTGACCTAAAACGCATCATGTGTGCCTTAAATTGTCGCACGATTGAAGACTTAAAAACCATTGATTACTTACTTTACGGCAAGTTAGCAGCAGCCAATCCCAATCATCAACATCGTTAAACAAAGGTTAAATCAAAATGATATTAGATGAACAATTAAGAGACTATCATGATCAAATGATTATTGCCTCTAGTAGATATGTTAATCATTTAGCCAACTGCATTTATATTTATTATGTTTCTGAAAGATATTTGTTAAGTTTTGATGTTTTTTACAAGATTGATGACAAATATGTTGAAAGAGGGGAACTCAATCAAGTTTTATCAGATATTGAATTTATTGATGAATCTGATGAAAAACAAAATATTTTATTAGATTCATGTTTAGAACTCATCAAAAAAATAAGGAAGCATTATGCTGAATTGGGAAAACCTCCTCATACAGAATGTTTCATGATTTATGATGTTGACAATAATAAACTAGATATAGACTATATTTATGACGCTCGCTATGAAACACGTCCTGATCATATTCATATGACTCCTGAAGAAGAATTTGATAAATGGTTTGATCAAGTCAAATCACAAGGATTGTAAAAGCTAATAAATCTAAACTCTCTTGGGATAGTATTCCAAGAGAGTTTAGTAAATTATGATATAATTTCTTTTAGATAGCTTAGGAGAAAGTATATGACATTACAAACAAAACTCAAAACCATTGAAAAACAGATGATTGATTTAGCATTAGATTTTGCAAATCACCAAGTGGATGGTATTTATATTTATGCTGTTTTAGAACGAACAGTACAAAGTTTTGATGCTTTTTACCGTATTCAAAATAATTACGTAGAACGACATTTTTTAAATGATTTTTTAAGTTCAGACTATCAAATAGATAAATCAAGTGATTATCAATTTGAATTTTTAGAAGATGGTTTAGATTTAATTTTTAAAATCATTGATTTACATCAATCAAGCGATAGCCCCTATCTAACTGAATTATGGGTAATCTATGACCATACATCAAATCAATGGCAAACAACCTATAGCTATGAAGCTCGTTATGAAAAAGCTCCATTGCATGTCCAAATAACACCATACGAAGAATTTTACAAATGGTTTGATCAAGTCAAATCACAAGGATTGTAAAAGCTAATCAATCTAAACTCTCTTGTGATAGTATTCCAAGAGAGTTTAGTAAATATCATTTCTTTGAGATAGCTTAGGAGCAAACAATGACTTTAGAAACAAAACTCAAATCCATTGAAAAACAGATGATTGATTTAGCATTAAATTATGCGAATCATCAAGTAGATGGTGTTTATATTTATTGTGTAACAGAAAAATATGTACAAAGTTTCGATCTTTTTTATCGAATTAAAGACACTTATATTGACAGGCATGAGTTAAATCATTTTTTTGATACAGATAAGCAAATAGATAATTCTTCTGATACCGTCTTTGATATGCTTACAAAAGGTCTTGAGTATGGAGAAGATTTACAACAATTATGTTTGAGCTATGAACAATCCTATCCAACAGAGTTATGGATTATCTATGACCATACCTCCAAGCAATGGCAAACAACCTATAGCTATGAAGCTCGTTATGAAACACGCCCTGATCATGTTCACATGACACCATATGAAGAAATAGAGAAGTGGTTTGAGCAAGCCAAATCACAAGGATTGTAATTTTGTATAATCACAGAAAAAGTCTTATTAAAAAATAAGACTTTTTCTATTAACTAGTTTTTAAATGCTCTTACTAAATCCTTTAACTAGAATGTTGTCGCAGTTTTTCTAAAAGAGCAGAAGCCGTATCAAGATTCATGTGTTTTTCTGCTAGTAATTGTTTGACAAGAGGCGTCACTTCCTTGTCTTCAGCTCCTGCCAATAGGGCTAATGATTTGGCGTGTAATTTCATGTGACCATCTTGAATACCTGTATCAACCAAAGCCTTTAAGGCAGCAAAGTTTTGAGCTAGACCAATAGACACGACAAGTCTAGCCAATGATTTGGCGTCAACTTGCCCAAGTATATCATGTGCTAACTGAACACTAGGATTTAAGCCAATGGATCCCCCCTTACTAGCCGTCGGCATAGGTAGGGTCATTTCTCCCACGAGTTGCTCTAGCTCAGCCTCATAGATCCAAGTGCTCAAGCCCTGGTAGGTCCCCTTATGACTGGCATAAGCATGTCCTGCCGCCTCAATCGCTCGCCAATCATTTCCTAAAGCCATAATCAGAGCATCAATCCCATTAAAAATCCCTTTATTATGAGTGGCTGCTCGATAGGGGTCGAGCTTAGCAAACTGACTCGCTAAAACGATTTTTTGGGCAATTTCTTTAGCTTTTTCCTTATTACGATTCAAAAAACGTAAATCAATAGCACACTTTGCCGTGACCAAGGATTCTGTCGCATAATTAGACAAAATTGCCATTAAAGACTGACCTTGACTAAGGTCTACTAGTGGTTGTTTCAGGGCTTCCATCATCGTATTGACCATATTAGCTCCCATAGCTTCTTGGGTATCAACGGTGACAAATACGGCTAAAAAGGATTGTTCATCTTGATAGGTTTCAACTGACAAATCACACGCTCCACCACCACGTTTGACAATAGAAGGATAGGCTTGATTAGCAAGCTCTAATAAGTCAGATTTATTGGCTAAAATTGTCTGACTGGCAATAGCTAAATCAGGAACATCATACAAAATCACCTGTCCAATCATTTGGCGGTTGTGCAAGGTCGTTTCAAAGCCCCCCGAACGCTTAATGATTTTACTAGCAAAGCTAGCGGCTGCAACCACTGAAGGTTCTTCTGTAACAAAAGGCACTTGATAAACGTGACCATCTACCATAACATCTGGCACCAAACTAAATGGTAGGCTAAATTGACCAAAAACGTGTTCTGCCATTTGATTGGCCACAGTAAGTGGCAGTTGTTGATTAGTGGTTAAAATATCACGACTTTGGTCAGAAAGATGAGGCAACTGCTTCATCAGTTCTTGTCGTTCTTGGGGTGTTTTTTTAGCAAATCCAGTCCAGTTCATCTTAGTCCACCTTGCTATACTGTCTTTGGTGCTGCTCGATACCAGTTAATCTAAATGTATTGGTTTGGTGCTCTGCAAAACTAGTTGAGCCATTTTCATCTAACTGAGCCTGTTCAAAGAAAAGCTGTTCATACTCAGAGATAGACAAAGGAGTACGTTGATCTAAGTCATCTTGTCTAGTCGATGAGAGTTGATTGTTAAATCCTTCAACTAAAAGCCCACTAAAAATTTCAGACACAGCACCGCTGCCATAGCTGAAAAAGCCAAGACGGTCACCTGCTTGTAGTGTTTTTGCATTTTCCAAAAGAGAAAGTAATCCCAAGTACAGTGAACCGGTATAGATGTTTCCGACTTGCTTGCTATAAGCGATCGAATGCTCAAAATTTTCCTTTAATTGTTCTTGATGAGGTAAAGCTAAGTCTTTTGTCATCAATTTGTTTAAACCCTTGAGTGCTAGTTTAGGGAAGGGAAGATGGAAACAAAAAGCCGTAAAATCAGCTATGGTCAAACCAGTACGTTTTTGATACTCTGCCCAAGTAGTTGTCAAAGAATCTAGGTATTGCTTGGTCGAATACATGCCATTGACAAAAGGAACGTCTGAATAATTTGGACGCCAAAAGTCCATGACATCTCTGGTTTGAGCAACATTATCATCTTCAAAAGCCAGTATTCGTGGATTGGCAGTGACCAACATAGCAAGGCTTCCTGCTCCCTGAGTTGGCTCGCCTGCTGATTGAATACCATATTTGGCAATGTCACTAGCAATGACCAAAACACGAGAAGTTGGCGACTTTTCAATGTGTAATTTAGCATAATTGAGAGCAGCAGTGGCACTATAACATGCTTCTTTCATCTCAAAACTTCTAGCAAATGGTTGAATGCCTAACAACGCATGAACATAAACGGCTGCCGCTTTACTTTGGTCAATACTAGACTCCGTCGCCACAATCACCATGTCAATTTTTTCTTTATCATCATCAGTGAGGATACTTTGAGCTGCACTGGCCGCTAACGTCACAATATCTTCACTAATTGGAGCAATGCTCAATGCGTCTAGCAACAAGCCTTCGCTATATTTGGCTGGATCAACCTCTCGAGCCATAGCCAGTTCTGTCATTTTTAATTGATATTTTGGGGTTGCAAAACCGATTTTATCAATGCCGATTAGCATGATTTTATCTCCTATCTTATTTAGGTTTATCTTTATTTAGTTGCTCTTAATTCTAACATAAAAAAGCCCATTTGCCATTGAAAAAACTTCGAGATGTCAAGCTAATTGGTAGCTATCTTTTTTACTGGATTTTTTGATTTAATTTAGGTAAAATAACTAGAAGTAATCAATACAAACGAGGTAATCATGACAAAAGCAGATCAGATATTTCAAGATAATATCAAAGAAATCATGACAACAGGTGTCTTTAGTCAACAAGCTCGTCCCCAATATAAAGATGGACGTGTTGCTCATTCTAAATATATCACAGGTGCTTTTGCCCAATATGATTTGTCACAGGGCGAATTTCCCATCACCACCTTGCGTCCTATTCCGATAAAGTCGGCTATCAAGGAAATTTTTTGGATTTACCAAGATCAGAGTAACGACCTGTCACTATTAAATGACAAGTACGGGGTCAAGTATTGGAATGATTGGGAGGTTGGCAAAACGGGTACTATTGGTCAACGTTATGGTGCCGTCGTTAAAAAGCATGACATTATCAACAAACTGCTAAAACAACTCGCAGAAAATCCTTGGAATCGCCGTAATGTGATTTCTCTTTGGGACTATGAAGCGTTTGAAGAATCAGAAGGGCTTTTGCCTTGTGCCTTTCAGACCATGTTTGATGTGCGTCAAGTTGAAGATACCATTTATTTAGATGCCACGCTTACTCAAAGAAGTAATGACATGTTAGTTGCTCATCACATCAATGCCATGCAGTATGTGGCTTTGCAAATGATGATTGCCAAACATTTTGGTTGGCAGGTAGGAAAATTCTTCTATTTTGTTAATAATCTCCACATCTATGACAATCAATTTGAGCAAGCAGAAGAACTATTACGCCGCCAACCAAGTCAGTGTCAACCAAGATTGGTACTTAATGTTCCAGATAAAACCGACTTTTTCGCGATCAAACCAGAAGATTTTGAGTTGCTGGACTATGACCCAATCAAACCACAGTTAACATTTGACTTGGCAATTTAGAAATGAGGCCTTGATGACAAAAAAAATAAGTGCTATTTGGGCAGAAGACAACAAGGGACTAATTGGCAAAGAGGGTCGCCTACCTTGGCATCTTCCTAAAGACTTAGCTCATTTTAAAGCCATAACAAGTGGACAGGCTATTCTAATGGGACGAGTTACGTTTGAAGGTTTGGGAGGACGTCCCTTACCCAATCGAACGAATTTAATTCTTAGCCGAGATAAGACATTTCAAGCTCAGGGCGTACAGATACTTCATTCCGTAGAAGAAGTTCTTGAATGGTTTGACAAACAAGATAAGAACCTCTATATTGCTGGGGGCAGTGAGATTTATCGCTTGTTTGAACCTTATTACGACCGGTTGATAGTAACCAAGGTAGATGGAGAATTTGACGGAGATACCTATTTTCCAAAGCTAGATTTAACTACCTTTGAGCAAGTATCAGATGTATTTTATGAAAAAGATGAAAAAAACGCTTATGATTTTCATGTAGTTGTTTTAGAGAGAAATAAGGAGTAATTTTTAGGATGCAACGAAGTGTTTTCGGTGTCTTTACCGCCTTTTTGTGTGGCATTTGTGTCTTATGCGCCCTAGTAGCTATCAAGAAAAAACGCTATGGATTAGGGACTTTATTCTTATTAAATGCCTTTACAAATCTTGTCAACACCATTCATGCCTTTTATGGCACATTATTTAATTAGGAAAGTGAAAAATGTCTGGAGATACGATGACTGAAATTGTTAATTGTTCATTTTGTGGTAAAAATCAAAATGAAGTGAGAAAAATTGTTGCAGGTAAGCATGTTTATATCTGTAATGAGTGTGTTGCCTTATCACAAGAAATTATCAAAGAAGAGTTGGCAGAAGACATTCTAGCCGACTTGGCAGAAGTGCCAAAACCAAAAGAATTGTTAGAGATTCTAAATAACTACGTTATTGGACAAGACCGAGCTAAACGTGCCTTGGCTGTTGCCGTTTACAACCATTACAAACGAATCACCTTTACAGAAAGCCGGGAAGACGATGATGTCGATTTACAAAAATCAAATATCCTGATGATTGGCCCAAC
Source organism: Streptococcus sp. sy018 (assembly GCF_007859185.1). NCBI lineage: Bacteria > Bacillati > Bacillota > Bacilli > Lactobacillales > Streptococcaceae > Streptococcus > Streptococcus sp. sy018. Next base: position 360,384 of record NZ_VOHN01000001.1, read on the forward strand.
TGGTTCTGGGAAGACCTTCTTAGCTCAAACCTTGGCCAAAAGTTTGAATGTTCCTTTTGCTATTGCAGATGCAACGGCCTTAACAGAAGCAGGCTATGTAGGAGAAGATGTCGAAAATATTCTCTTAAAACTCATTCAAGCAGCAGATTATAATGTTGAACGTGCGGAACGTGGTATTATCTACGTTGATGAAATTGATAAGATTGCCAAAAAAAGTGAAAATGTTTCAATTACTCGTGACGTATCAGGTGAAGGAGTGCAACAAGCTCTTTTGAAAATCATTGAAGGAACTGTTGCCAGTGTTCCACCTCAAGGTGGGCGCAAACACCCTCAACAAGAAATGATTCAAATTGATACCAAAAATATTCTCTTCATCGTGGGTGGAGCTTTTGATGGCATTGAAGATATTGTCAAACAACGTTTAGGTGAAAAAGTCATTGGCTTTGGTCAAAATAATCGCAAGATTGCTGACGATGCCTCTTATATGCAAGAAATTATCGCTGAAGATATCCAAAAATTTGGACTGATTCCTGAATTTATCGGTCGATTACCAGTAACAGCAGCTCTAGAGCAATTAACGGTAGATGACTTGGTTAACATCTTAACTGAACCTCGTAATGCCTTGGTTAAACAATATCAAACCTTATTATCTTATGATGGTGTCACGCTAGAATTTGAACAAGCTGCTCTAGAAGCGATCGCTCAAAAGGCTATTGAACGCAAAACTGGCGCGCGTGGTTTACGTTCAATCATTGAAGAAACCATGCTAGACATCATGTTTGAAGTGCCAAGTCAACAAAATGTCACAACGGTACGAATTACCAAATCAGCCGTTGAAGGTACTGATAGTCCTATCTTAGAAACGGCATAGGTGAGTTGAATGAATGAAGTTTATTTGAATACCCATAATGCGACTATCCAACTCAGTGCTGCCAATAAATCTCATTATCCCCAAGATGATTTGCCTGAAATTGCATTGGCTGGTCGTTCAAACGTCGGTAAGTCCAGTTTTATTAACACCTTATTAGGTCGGAAAAATCTGGCTAGAACGTCCAGTAAACCTGGAAAAACTCAGTTACTCAATTTTTATAATATTGATGATAAGCTACGCTTTGTCGATGTCCCAGGTTATGGCTATGCTAAAGTTTCCAAAGCCGAACGTGCCAAATGGGGAAGAATGATTGAAGAATATCTGGTCACAAGAGATAATCTAAGAGCCGTGGTTAGCTTAGTCGATCTTCGCCATTTGCCGACAACCGAAGACGTTCAAATGTATGAATTTCTAAAATATTACGAAATTCCAGTCATTATCGTCGCCACTAAGGCCGATAAAATTCCCCGTGGTAAGTGGAATAAACACGAGTCTGAAATCAAGAAAAAATTAGATTTTGATAAAAATGATACCTTTATCGTTTTTTCATCAGAAACCAAACAAGGTTATGATCAGGCTTGGGATAGTATTTTAGAGCAATTATGAAAACTTCCTAATTTTTTAGGAAGTTTTTTCAAAAAATAAATAAAAATCCTTGACAGCTTTTACAAAGAATGATATGATAATAGAGGTTTTAAAATAAAACTGACCTAAGACAGTAGGTGAGCCTAGCTCGTAAATCCTACCGAGGCACAAAACGTGATATTTATGAGCGTATTGTACTTTCGTGTCTGGGTTTAGGCACTTTTTTTGTGCCTAGCCAAAATAAAAACGGAGGTAAAACTAATGAGTCAAGCAAGTATTGCTAAAAAAGCAGAATTGGTTGAAGTTGTTGCTGAGAAAATGAAAGCAGCAGCGTCTATCGTTGTGGTTGACGCACGTGGATTGACTGTAGATCAAGATACTGTTCTACGTCGTAATCTTCGTGAGAGTGGTGTTGAGTACAAAGTTATTAAAAACTCAATCCTACGTCGTGCTGCTGAAAAAGCTGGTCTTGAAGGTATGGAAAATGTCTTTGTAGGACCAACTGCAGTTGCATTTTCAAACGAAGATGTTATCGCACCTGCGAAAATCCTTAACGATTTCTCAAAAACTGCTGAAGCCCTTGAAATTAAAGGTGGTGCAATCGAAGGTGCTGTTGCTTCTAAAGAAGAAATCGTTGCCCTTGCGACATTGCCAAACCGCGAAGGACTTCTTTCTATGCTTCTATCTGTACTTCAAGCACCAGTTCGCAATGTGGCGTACGCGGTCAAAGCGGTTGCAGAAAGCAAAGAAGGTGCTGCTTAATTATAAGCAGTTTGGTAGCCTAGTGTTACCACAATTATCATATTTATAAAACATATTTGGAGGACATTACAATGGCATTGAACATTGAAAACATTATTGCTGAAATTAAAGAAGCTTCAATCCTTGAGCTTAACGATCTTGTAAAAGCTATCGAAGAAGAATTTGGTGTAACAGCTGCTGCTCCTGTTGCAGTTGCTGCTGCAGGTGGTGCTGATGATGCTGGTGCTAAAGATTCATTCGACGTTGAATTGACATCTGCTGGCGACAAAAAAGTTGGCGTTATCAAAGTTGTTCGTGAAATCACAGGTGAAGGCCTTAAAGAAGCTAAAGCTATCGTTGACGGTGCACCATCTATGCTTAAAGAAGGTGTTCCTGCAGCTGAAGCTGAAGAAATCAAAGCTAAACTTGAAGAAGCAGGAGCTTCAGTTACTCTTAAATAATAGAGTATCACAATTTGATTACGAAAACCTAGTAAATCAAGGTTTTCAAGTCGCTTAGGGCGATTAAAATCGTGGGAATAATTTTTATTCTCTACCCCCCCCAACAAAGATAAATCTTGTTGGGGGGTTTTTAGATTCATAATTTAAAAAAATAAATTCAAATTCTCTCTTTCAAAAAACTAAAAAATAATTGTATAATTTAAGTAATGAACATCATTCGATTTATTAATCTACTATTTTTATCATTATATTTGTGGTTTATTATTTACTTTGATAAGATGTAAATATAATGATAGAATTAAAGTTTTACTAAAATCCTCTATCTAGATTATCAATAAACTATTTAGACTATGCAAACAGGCCTAAACTTATTACTAAATCTATCCAGTAAAATAATTAACGTTTAATATTTAAATATTCATATTATAATAAAATGAATTTAGAAAGGATAAAAATATGAGACTAGTTTTAACAATAACATCTCAACAAAACATTAGATTACCATTAGCTCATCATCATATTTTGCAAAGTTTTATCTATTCTCTTTTAAGCCATAATAAAGAATTTTCACAAAGAATACATGATAAGGATTCTAATAGGGACCGACCCAATTTTAAATTTTTTTCTTTTTCACAATTATATGGCAAATATCAAATTATAAATAAAGAAATTATATTTACTCCTCCAATTTATCTTGAAATTAGTACAATTGATAGTGACCTTTGTCAAAATTTACTCACAGGAGTATTATTATTTAAAGAAGCTAAACTAGGTATGCATAAAGTTTTTATTAATCATTATCGTGTTTTAAAAGAACAACTAGCTCAAAGCTCTTATCATATTCAAATGATTTCACCAATAACTGTACATTCTACTCAAAATAAACATACAAAATTTTTTAATCCTTTGGAAACAGATTTTGAAGAAGCTTTAAATAGTAATTTTAGAAGAAAATATAAAGCTTTTTATAATAAGCATATAGAAGATACCTTTACAATCAAACCACTCGATTTTTCTTTAAAAAATAAGATAGTAACTATTTATAAAAACTATTATATCACCGCTTGGAAAGGTAAATATGAACTCACAGGTGACCCCTATATTTTAAATTTTTTATACAAAGTAGGATTAGGAGAAAAAAATTCGATGGGGTTTGGATTGTTTAAAATTATATCGAAGAAAGGAAAATAGTATGTTAGAATTTCAAGGTCCTAAACTAACTGTAAATCTATATTGTCATGCTCCGATGTTACATTTTCAAGGAAAATTATCAAGTAATATCACTTTGAGAGCCAGTGAGGTTAAACCAAAATTAGATCAATTCATTATTAAACAAGTTAATGAACATAAATTAAAAGAGTATTTTTTAAGAAACACCAAATCTTTAAATTATAAACTAAGTTTCAAACTTAATAAAAAAAATAAAGAGGAAAATGAAAAATCTCCTATGTATTATGGAAAAGCAGAAAATATGAAATTAGTGACTACTTTTCCTGTTATGGAAATTATTTGTTTTGATAAAGGATTACAAGCTCTTATTATAGACTATATAGAAGATTTTTTTATTGCAACAAATTTTGGAACTGTACAGGGCAAAGGACATGGTAGTTTTACAATTGGAAAACCATCAGAAGATAAAATTATTAAAACGTTGACGTCTGTTTATCATGTAGATACAATCTACCAGTTGAAAAATACTGATAAGGCTTTAGAAAATATCAAAAATTTTTATCAATTAACAAAGAGTGGTATTAATAATAAAAATTATCAACGTAGTTCATTATTTTACTACATGCATAAAAAAGGAATTGATAATGAAAAAGCTGAGTTAAAACAAAAACGAATAGTAAAAATTTATGGTACTTATCGAAAAACTCAATATCAAACTAACAAAAATCCTAAATTTGTACGGGCATTATTAGGACTAGGCGCCTTTATTAGGTTTAAGTCAGACGTGGTGCTTATAAAAAATAAATATAATAAATATAATAAATATAATAAACAAATTGAACGTTTTAATTCTCCCTTATTCTTTAAAATTATTAGCGATAATATTTATATTATCCCTCGAACTGATTCAATCCATTTAATTTTAAAACAGTCTTTTATTTTTAAAAATAAAGAGAAGTCAATTACATTAAAAACTCCAGATGAATTTGACTTGCATGATTTTTTAAGCTATGCTGTGAAACAATATAATCAACATTGTCAGAGATTATTTGATAAAACACATAAAATTGTTCCTGTACACACTCAACAAAAGGAGAATTATAAATGAAATATATCGGTATAACTACGGGACCTATTTTTAAAACGATTAAAGAAGCAATATCTCCTACGGGTCTTTGGTATGCTAGTAAATTTTTTTCAGAAGTAACTAAGACACTTTGTGAACATATCGTTTATCATTGCCCAAAAGCTATCATTTTTTCACCTTATTTCTTAGAAGTAGAAACACAAGATGACGGTATTGGAAAATATCATGATCGTATTTTATTCACTTCTCCTAATATTGAGATAACTGTTTTAGATGAAATAGTTGAGAAAACAAAATCTAAAATGGTATCTTATTTAACTGTTTTTAAAGATGTAGATACGGCTCAAATAGAAAATTTTTTATCAGATTATTTACAAATTAGTTTTTGTATATTTGATGAAAAAGAATTAGATGGTAAAAACATTATTCTCACCCTCAATAAATCTTTAGATGCACTCGAATTGATGGCGACCTCTAAAATAGCAGAAGACATCAATTATTTTGAACGTCTGTTTGTAGGTGAAGATAAGAAGCGTAATATCTATGTTCAATCTAGTCTTCTTTATCAACAAATAGCAAAGAATGAAAACTTTTTATGGCAAGAAGGCAAGGGACATTTTCGTTCCATCACTGATATTGCAAGAGGTGATACGGAACATTCACTGCCTTATTTTACAGTTGTTAATTCTGATGGAGATAAGTTTGGAAGATTACTTACACGTATCTGCCAAGAAGATGATGAAAACATATTACCTTTGGAACAACAAGTCGATCGTATCTGCCAATTTTCTAAGGCTTGTTTAAATTATGCTAAACGAGCAGCTCAAATGATTAATAATAGAGGTGGTATGACCATTTATGCGGGTGGTGATGATTTACTATTTTTATCTCCTGTAAAACCTGTACTTTCTATATGTCAAGAATTACAACAGATATTTTGGACAGTTTTTACTGACAACCCAATATTTTCAGAGAAATTATTAAAAGAATTAGAAGTTAGTCTTTCCTTTGGCATTAGTATTCACTATGAAAAATTTCCACTCTATGAAGCAATTGAGGAGTCTATCCAACTCATGTATAAAGCTAAAAATCATGGTGGAAATCAAATAAAAGTCAATATTACGAAACATAGTGGACAAGCCATCACTCTAAGTATAACTAACAATAGTCTCAAACATTTGATACAATTTATTAATGTCTCTCATCTTTCAGATGAGATATTGCAATCTCTTGCTTATAAAATAAATAATTTATCAACCCTATTTTATACGATTTTTGAACAAACTTTAATACAAAAGTGGAGTGATAAAACCTTTGTCAATATATTTTGTAATTATTTTGATAATCATGATCAACTAGATTTTAGGGAATATCTAGAAAATGTTTTATTGATGTATTATCATTATTATTTAACAAATGACATGAAGCTAGGAGAATCAATTGATAAACAACTTATAGAAGGCCATGTGAATAATTTACAATCCATTCTTTCTATAATAAAATTTTGGAATGCTAGTCAGGAGTAAATGAGATGCATAGAACTTATTTAGTTACGTTCAAACCTTTGGAAAATTATTCATTTGGTGGTGAGAGACAGTTTGTTTTTGAAGGTAGTCAAGAACAAACAAGTTATTCTCCTTATTTTATCAAAACCAATCCTTTTCCAGAACAATCAACCATTTTTGGAGCTCTTAGGTACCATGTCCTAAATCAAGAAAATCTCATCAAAGCTAATTTTAACTACTCGACAAATGACCAAGAAAAAATGAGTTTATTAGTTGGAAAAGAAAGTTTATCGCTCAATAAAGAATGTCAAGATTTTGGAAAAATTCTTTCACTTTCTCCAATTTTTATATTAAAACACAACAAAGAAATTATTGTGCCTACTCCTTTTAATAATAAGCATAAAAAAATGTTTTCGCCTATGTTAAGAGATACTCCTGTTTGTACAAGTTTTGGACGAATAGCTTTACCTAATCACAATGATTTTGATATAAAAAATGGGCATGGTAGTGATTATTATAATATCAGTACTGGTCAATTAGAAACATCTATCTTTTCAGAAAAGGTTATGATAGGAAATCATTTAGGTGCGGAAGATGATGCGCTATTTAAACGCCAGGTTCATTCTATGAATAAGTCGTATGAATTTGCTGTCTTTCTTGATTATGATGGTGAATTAACAAATGGTTTTGTTCGATTAGGTCAAAAAGGTAGTTTATTTGCTTTAAATGTTATCGAACAAGAGAATAATTTATCTGCATTAGTTAAGGCACATTTTGAAGAAAATACCCCTAAAGGAACTTCCTTTCATTACGCCTTATCTGATATTATTATCAACCAAAATATTGATTTCGATGACTTTTCTATCATTGAAGAGAAAACAATCCGTCATCTTAAAACATCATGGTCTAAAAAAGGTACTGTCAAAGCAATCAATCGTCAACAAAAGAAAACTTTACTTTATCGTAGTGGTAGCATCTTTTATGGGCAAGTTAAATTATCTCGTCAATATGCTTCTAAAGCAGGTTACAATTGCATTATATTAGTGGAAGGAAAACAATAAAATGAAAGCTAGAATTTTTGTATTAGAATGTTTAACCAATTTACATGTTGGTAGTGGAGAAGTAAATTATAATATTATCGATAATCAAGTTGCTAGGGATGCAGTTACTAAGTTTCCAACAATAAATTCTTCAGGAGTAAAAGGAGCTCTACGTGTCTATTTTGAAGATCAAAAAATTAAACCGGATATTATCAATCAGATTTTTGGCCAGGAAGGAAAAGAAACTAGCCAAGGACAATTAAAAATATTAAGTGCTAATCTATTAGCCCGCCCTATTCAAAATGAAAAAAAAGGAGAGCCTGCTTATAAAATGATTTCTCCTAATACGGCAAATAATGATTTCATTGAGGCTCAAGAAAATTTTGGAATAAAAAATAGAAAAGAAGCTACAGATTATAAACAGATAAAGACAAGAGAAGACTATGAATTTTTAGAATATGATTTACCAGTTATTGCTCGCAATGTTTTAGATGAGCAAGGTATTAGTAAAAATTTATGGTATGAAGAAGTCGTGCCACATAAAAGTTTATTTTATTTCACTGTTGTCTCAACCATAAATGACACGAATTTATTAGATTGTTTTGAATTAGTAGTAAAAGACAAAGTCATTCAGTTTGGTGCTAACGCCTCTATTGGATATGGCTTATGTAAAGTAATTGATGTTTTACAATAGGAGGCGATTATGAATAAGAAAAAAGTAGATCAACTAATCCCCATAGCTTATGATGTATTGTCAAAACAAGAAGTACTTTCACCTGAATTGAGAGGTTATATTTCAACTTTTGGAGCAGCAATTACAATGGGGAGCCTATTGGCCGCTGTAGCTTTTTACAGTAGTAAGGGGGCTTCAAAAGGACGTCATGTCCTACCAAATTTGATATTGAGTGTCCTAAAAGAAGTTGACCACACAATAACAGAAGAAACTTTGTTTGATTATGTTAATAATCAATTTAAAAATCAGAATAAAGAAAATAAAGAAATCCAAAATGCTATCTTACATGCAACTATCGCCATTAAACTTGCTCTAAATTTATTTTTAGAACCGGAGAAAATATCACATGACACATAACCAAACTAATGTAAGAAATCAGCAAAACGGCAGAACGCAAGGGAAAAAAGGCAATAATACTTTCTTTAGTTTTGACTCATCAAATATGTCTTACATATTTTATCATGAGTATTTCGAAGAAAAAAAAGATATAGATTTTACCCAAAAAAATAAGGCTTTAGAGCACTTTAATCAATTTGATTATAGCAGTTCTCCCGTAATTTCTTGGAGACAATTAGACCATTACTTGTGTCTTACTCTAAAAACGGTTTATCCTGGCTTATTGATTGGTACTGGTTATCCTCATATTTTAAATGAGAAAGGGGTTATTAAAGCTGGATTTTCTTTTGATTATGTTACAGGACTTCCTTATGTACCTGGTTCATCTCTAAAAGGATTATTAAGACATTATTTCCCAAAACATCACACAGACTCTATAAAAATAGATTATATTAAATCTGCTCTTCCTAGCCTCAATCAAGAAGAAATCTTGGAACTTGTTGATTTAATTTTTGAAGGTAAAGACGTTTTTCTAGGAGCTTTTCCTTCTGATAAGAATAAAGAAAAAAAGATATTAGCTCAAGAATATATTACTCCTCATCGTTCACCTATAAAAAATCCTATTCCTATTAACCTACTAAAAGTTAAAGATGATGTCTTTTTCGAATTTGGATTTATGCTAAAAGATTCTTACCTCTCATCCGATAAAATTGTAACTGCCAAAGACAAGTTAACTATCTTTCAAATGATTTTGATAGATATGGGAATCGGCTCAAAAACTAATACAGGTTTTGGACGGTTAGAAAAATGAAGCAATTTGAATTATGGTTGGATGAAAGTGGTAAATTTGATGAAACCAGCAATAGTAAAGAATTATATTCATTTGTAGGTGGCGTTCTTGTCGATAAAGAACAAATAAAACATATTGATTTTTCTTTACTGTTAAATAATAGTCAGTATAATCATGCAATGACCCTCTCTCCTAAGCAAAAAAAACAATATGTTTTTCCAAAGCTGATTGAATTAAAAAAACAAACTAATGCGCGTTATGTTTATTTTGAAAATATTGAATATCTAGGAACGGGAGATAATCGTGAGCTTTATTTACAAGTTATGGCAGAAGGTCTTTTACAACTCGTTCAACTATTAGAAGCCAAATATGGAAATGTTCATCTTAATATTACAATTGCTAGTCGGGTTGCTCAAAAAGATGGACAAGATTTTGTGCATATTAAGGAAGAAGAGTATTCTCAAACTTTCCGTGAGGTGTTGAAACAACGTAAAGAACGAAATGAAATTGCTATAACTCATGGAAGTCAAGTACACTTTCATTTAGAAAGAGCGACACAATCTCAAAAATTGATTATTGCAGATTTTGCTTCAAACACTAGACGAATTTATAAAAGACAAATTTTTCGTGATGCTAATTCACGATGTCTATTTGATGAGATTTTTTCAGATGTTTTAACTTTTTCAATGTCTGAATTATCGTCTGACGTAAAAATCAGAATTTTACTCGCGCAAAATGATATATCAGAAGCCTTAATGGAAGTTTTTCTTTCTCCTACTTTATCTAAAAAACAGGATTATTTGCAATTAGTTGTTAGTCGAATGGAGCATCTTAGTTATCGTATCTTGAAATCTCAATTAAAGCAGTTGAGTTCTGAAATTTTATCATTTATTGCTCGTCAAGATGATTATCAAAAAAACATTCAAATTCTAGAGGAATTTGAATACCAACTAATTCCTTTCTTAAAAACTAAAGAATTTCCATGTGAAGTTTTAGAATTCGAAGTTTTATTACAATTAAGCGATATCTATTTACGAAGTGGTCAATTATTACCAGCTAGACAAATATTAGAGAAAGCTTTAAAATTATTGAAAGAAGTTGGCTCTACTTTAGAAAATCTCTTTATCTTGTATAGAGTCATGGAAAAAATTTCTGTTTTGTACATAGATAGTTTCCAATTTCATCAAGCGGCTAGTTTAATGGAAGAAGTTCGTCATATTTTTAAGAATACATTAAACAATATAGAAGATTTTCCCTTAATAGCCACTTATTTTAATACCTTAAAATCAGAATATTATGGGGATGTGCTTTGCATGGAAATTTATGCAAAATTATTCTTATTACCACAGTATCATAATGATGATAATTGGATACAAGAGATAAGATTACTATCTGATGAAGCTTTGAAGCATTACCCTAACTTTGAAGGCGAATTAGAGCGTCATTATCAATATCGTAGTCGATTAGAAGCCTCTGTTTCGGAAGAGCCACTTCCTGCTCTTAATTGGTTAATAAAGGCTGCTTTATATCATCATGATTTAACAGCTGATTATTCTGAAGAAACCATTAAACAATTTTGGGACAGGATACTTCAACAAGAAACAGAAATTAGTCAACTATTTTATCTGATGTACTTCAGTATCATAATTGATCGTTCTAGTAAATACGATCCTAATTTTGCTGATAAACTATATGAACAATTACTCAATCATGAGATTAGTCACTTACTTTTTCCAGATTCTTCAAAGAAAGATTATTATTTAATTAAAAGAGATAAAGTAGCAGATTATCATCCCAAAGAAATTATTTATTGGAATCTTGCTAATTATTATGTCAAAAAAGAACTCTTTAAAGAAGCATTAACATTTTATGATTGTTCTTTAAACATTTGTGAGAAAAAGAAAGCAACTATCACCTTACAATTAAGAATGATTGCAATACTTGCTGCTAGGGCCTCTGTCGAAGTTCGATTAGGAAAAACAGCTGCCTCTTATAAAAAAATATTTTCTCGCTTAACGTCTTTGAAATCTAGAATTGGGCAAATCGAAAGTTCGCAAGACTTATCTTTGATTAAGACTATGGAATTGTTAGACAAGTGGGAGGGGGATTTGCTAAAGTGCCTACCTCAATCAGATGATTTTTCAGAACAATTGTGGGCTTTTTCTCAAAGATGGAGGTATTGATATGTATCGCTTTATTATAGATGCAGAAACTGATGGTTTATATGGTCAACTTTTAACTCTCGCTGTTTTGATTAGTGATACTTCAGGAAATGTCATAGAAGAATTTTATGCTGGCTTACCTCACGCCTTAGACAAGGTTACTAATCATTGGGTTAAAGAACATGTTCTTCCTTATGTTAACGACTATCAGGCATTTGATTGTAAAAATGATTTACTTAATGCTTTTTGGCAACTTTGGTTGAAATATCACAATCAGGAAACACTTTGCTTTGTCGATGTTGGCATTCCTGTTGAAGCTAGCATTTGGCATCAAGTTATCCAATTAGATGTAGAAAATCGTACTTTTCTAGCTCCATTTCCTATTATAGATATTTCTAGCTTATTATTAGCAAAAGGATACAATCCTTTAATCTCTAGACAAGAACTTGTACCAAGCTTTAGTGGTCATTTACATAATGCTTTAGATGATGTGAGATTAGCCAATGCTGTCTTAACAAAAATTTTATAAGGTGAAGCCATGTTTTCATTTGAAGAATTGATGTCGAAAAGAAATCAGAGGTTAGCTTTTGAGCATTTAAGTCAACTTCCTAACAGTTTGGGCACAGATGGAATCTGGCTAAATGAGATTGCTGATTTTTGGTCAATCAATCACGAAAAACTAATAAAAGAATTGGCTGAAGGTATTTATATCCCTAGCTTAATCAAGCAAAGGGAAATCGTTAAAAAATCAGGTGGTAAACGTGTCATTTCTTATTATGGTAGTCTTGATCGATTTTTACTACGATTATTATCACAAAAGCTTAATCGATATTTGGAGCCATTATTTTTAGATAATAGCTTTGCATTTAGAGAAGGTAAGGGAGTCGTTGCCGCTGTCAAACAAGCTACTGACTATTTTAATACAGGAAAAAGCTATTTGTTAGAGGTCGATTTGCACCACTATTTTGATGAAATTAATTTAGAAAAACTAATACAGTATCTAGAAACTTACCTAGATGATCAACAAGTTCTTCAATTATTAAAGTTATTTATTTATTGTCAAGTATCTGATAACAATAACAAACTAACAAAGATTACAAAAGGTGTTATTCAAGGGAGTGCTATCAGTCCTGTATTAAGTAATCTTTATTTACATCGATTAGATTTACTTTTAGAAGATAACGGCTATGACTGGATTCGTTATGCAGATAATATCTATCTCTTTTTTGAATCTAGAGAAGAAGGTGAAGAAGCTTTTGGAAAAATTCAACAATTTTTAAATGATGAGCTTGATCTTAAAATTAATCAAAAGAAAAGTGGTCTGTTCAAAGCTAATGATAAACGAATGTTAGGTTATGAGTTTTCTTTGGTTGATGGTATCTATGTTTGTAAGAAACATGAATATGTTAGATTAAGTTATTATGAGTCTTGGCATCGTTCTAAATTGAAACTAGCTCAACAACAGTATTATATTGTGGATGATGGCATTCTAAATAAAAAAGATTTTTCGCTTTTATTTGAAAATGAAAAGCATAAGCATCATCTACCAATAGCTAATGTTGAGCAAATTAATATCTATTCCAATGTGATTATCCCACCTGAAGCAATGAGACTACTTTATGAACGCCGTATTCCTCTAATCATTCATGATAAATATGGTCATATCCAATCCTATATCTTACCTGAAACCATGAAGAGTGCGGCTAAAATTATTCTAGCTCAATGTCAACTCTATCTTGATGAGAAGCAACGTTTAACTGTAGCAAAAGCTTTTGAAACAGCTCATTTTCATAATTTACGCTCTAATTGTCGATATTATTTAAAGAAAAAACCAAATGATGCTGATTTATTGGCTATCGAGAAAGAACTAAGCCAGTATCTAGCTGAGATAAAAACTATTGATTCTATTGACAAACTAATGTTGTTAGAAGCAAGAGCAAGGCAACGTTATTATCAATTTTTTAATCAAGTCATTAACCAAGAAGGCTTTAGTTTTACAAAACGCTCAAAACGTCCACCAAAGGATCCTTTGAATGCTCTCATTAGTTTTTGTAACACTGTTTTATATGGTCAAGTCATGAGAGCTTTATGGAAAGTAGGACTTGATCCTAAAATTGCTGTTTTGCATGCTTCCACCAATCGTCCATATTCTCTACAACTGGATTTTGCAGATTATATGAAGCCTGTTATTGTTGATCGTGTTATTCTAAGTCTAATCAATCGCCATATTATCAATGCTGAAGAACACTTTATGGTCATTCCAGATGGTGGAATCTACTTAAACCCTGAGGGGAAACGACTTGTTTTAAAGGCTTTTGAAGAAAAACTAGGGACTAAACAAGTCATTAAAAATTCTAGTATCACTTATTGGCAACTTATTTGTCGAGATACGAGACAATTTAAGCAATATCTTTTGGGTGAGATTTCTCTTAAGGACTTCAAGCCTTATAAGTATTATTAAAAGTCGGTCAGTTATTTCTGATCGATTTTGTTTTACTTATCAAAAAATGTTCTTTTATAATCCTGTTTTTTACTAATTATTGTTTTATTGGAATTGATTTGTTTTGTTTTTATGTTATTACTCTTAGTTTTTATAACAGATTCTTGCCAAGAGTCATATTATACTCGGTCTATTTGAGAGACTAGGAAGTATCAAGGAGATTTCTTTGATGTTACAGTCTTTATGAACCGTTTCTAAAAAAAGATAGACCGACTTTTTGGAAAGAATTGCTTGAAAAGGCAACTCAATTAGGATATAATGTATTCAACAACCGTAATAATACTGTTGTATTACCTTACCTATAAGGAATTGAGACATTTATCAACAGCATGACTAAACCCTTATCATAAATACCAGGTATTACCTTACCTATAAGGAATTGAGACACTCACTCAAAGTCAACAACGTATTCCCATTTAATTTCATTTTTGTATTACCTTACCTATAAGGAATTGAGACCGCTACTTTCTAGCGTCTGCAACTCTGAAAACTTTTTCTTCCAATAGTATTACCTTACCTATAAGGAATTGAGACCTAGTATCGGGATTTTTTTATTTTTTTTTGATATATTAACAATAGTATTACCTTACCTATAAGGAATTGAGACCTTATCAAAGTCAGCATCTTTGAAAATATCCTCAAGTATTACCTTACCTATAAGGAATTGAGACTCTAGGGACACCTTATTTTAGTTATCGTTTGGATGTTTACTTATCATTGTATTACCTTACCTATAAGGAATTGAGACACAGACTGTTCTTTGACTTTTGCTTGTTTGTTCTCCATAAGCGCCATGTATTACCTTACCTATAAGGAATTGAGACATTGACAATAGGGCAGCAGCTGCGCCCTTAAAGATATTTTTTTGTATTACCTTACCTATAAGGAATTGAGACTTGACAACTTCCATTGGATTTTCAATAATCATTTTCAATGAGATAGTATTACCTTACCTATAAGGAATTGAGACACAAACCAACCTAACGATACCTTATCACTGTCATAAACATCACAACCGTATTACCTTACCTATAAGGAATTGAGACTTTATTATTAGTCATGTTATTCATTTTGTTTCCTCCTATATTAAAAGTATTACCTTACCTATAAGGAATTGAGACAGTAACGTCAACTTTTTTTGATATGACTTTGAAAATCAATTTTATTGTATTACCTTACCTATAAGGAATTGAGACTTTAAACCTACTATTTTTTTGGGGTTTTTATTTTCTTTATAACAGTATTACCTTACCTATAAGGAATAAATAAAAAGTCTAGGAAATCCTAGACTTTTCTTCTGATGAAAGGAGAGTTTTGATGTTTATCATTTTAGTTTATGATATTGGACAAAAACGAGTGAGCAAGGTGATGAAAATCTGCCGTAAGTATTTAATGCATGTTCAAAAATCAGTCTTTGAAGGGCGTTTAACTCCCAGTAACTACCGACAATTAAAAAGGGAACTGGCAACAGTTATCGATTATCATCTTGATTCGATTATTATCTATCATTTAGAGTCTCCACGTTATACAAATAAGGAGGAAATTGGTAAAATAAAACATCAGAGTAATATTTTATAAAGGAGTTCAAGCTAACATGAGTATTATATATAGTCATCATCACTTTATACTACCTTTTGTCATTAAAGGAAAATTTAACATTAACAACAAGCATTGGCAAGAAGTTCGAGCTGTTGAAGAGCTGCCTTATATCAAAAATTCCACTATTGCCTATGCCTATCAGCGTTATTTTAATAAAGAATCATTAGAAATTGTGATTGATAACCGTGAGCTGGTAAAAAATTATGTCTATAAAAATCCAGAAAACTACCAAACTTATCGTATTTCTTATTATGATGACTCAAATCACCTGCAGTATTTTGATTTAGATTTGGATTATCTCTTGATACGTCACCATCCAAAGCTCGACGCGGCTTTTCTTATCATTTCAGCTAAAAATACTCAGTATGCTGAGATTGAACAATGTCAACGAATCAATCAATATGGTCGTCGCATTTATAATCCTTTTCAAACCTCAGATATCGGGCGTTATGATTTTCTTGAAGCTCCCAATGATTTGGAATTATTGACAGACAAAACAAGTCTTCCACAACATTCTGGAAACTTAGATACCTATAAAATCATGTCTGCTCCCTTACAAATTCTACAAGATTTTACACAATTACCTGAAGATAGAATTTTTCCAGAAAAGAAAATATCAAATGCTCAAACCTGGTTAGATATTATCATTGACGATCGTATGTTTGTTCATACCTTTTATGAATCTAAAGAATTAGGTCCACTGATTGAACAAACTGGCAATTCAAAAGAATTAGAAAAAGATCAACTAAAAACATTGTATAATCTAGCTTTTATTGATAATCCAGGCAGTCCAACTTGTCAAAGTGAAAAATTACTAAGAAGTACCTTAACTCAAACCATATATTCTCGTTGGTCTGATTATCATTCTTTATATTTAGTGACACAACATTCCTTTCTTTACTTATCTGGCTCGGATAACACTCCTTCCTTTTTAATTGATTATTTTAATTCAGAATACCTAGATCTTCTTTTAATAACCTTGTCACAACGTGTCGGTTTACTTCAATATTCTCAAAAAGCAGGTGAAAAGGTCTCTAGTAAGTCCCGATCTATTTTAAAATTACAAGAAGCTTTTGTAACTTTTAAAAATCAATTTTTGTTACCAGAAGTAAGTGCACAAGAACAGGCTGTTGATTTATATTACTATCTACAAAATAACTTATATATTGAAAAATATAATAACATTCTCAATGAGCAAATTAGTTCTCTTAAAGATATTACCCAAACAAAAACAGAGAATAATATCAATTCGATTTTATTGTGGTATAGTATTGCAACGATTTTTCTTCCTCTTCCTATATGGGACGGAAAACTAAATATATCTTTAATAATAAGATTAATGATTTTGGCAGTTTTATTTATTGCTTATTATTTTTTAAAATCTAAAAAACGTTGATTAAAAACAAAACATTTAGTCTAAATGCAATCATAAAAAAATCATGGTAGTGATTTTAGAGAGATAATAATAGACAATCAAAAAGCCATTGAAATTTAGATTTCAATGGCTTTTCTAATGTGATATTATTCCCACTCAACTGTTGCTGGAGGTTTACTGGTGATGTCATAGACGATACGGTTAACGTGGTCAACTTCATTGACGATACGAACGGAGATTTTTTGCAGCACTTCCCAAGGAATCTTAGCAAAGTCAGCAGTCATCCCATCAACAGAAGTAATTGCACGGATAGCTAGAGTATAGTCATAGGTGCGACCATCTCCCATAACACCGACTGAGCGCACGCCTGTATTGACAGTGAAGTATTGCCAAATATCACGATCTAGACCAGCTGCGGCAATTTCTTCACGTAAAATGGCATCAGATTCACGAACAGTCGCCAATTTTTCTTCGGTGATTTCTCCCATAACACGAATGGCTAATCCTGGACCTGGGAAGGGTTGTCGCCAAACAATTTCATCTGGCATGCCTAGGGCCGTTCCTAAAGCTCTTACTTCATCTTTGAAAAGGGTATTTAAGGGTTCAATCAGCTTGAATTGCATGTCTTCAGGCAGACCACCGACATTATGGTGAGATTTAATGGTTTGGGCAGTTTCAGTACCTGATTCGATAATATCAGTGTAAAGGGTTCCTTGAGCCAAAAAGGCAACATCATCTAACTTGCTTGCTTCATCATCAAAGACATAGACAAATTCGTTACCAATGATTTTACGTTTTTGTTCTGGATCAGAAACACCTGCCAGCTTGTCTAAGAAGCGTTTAGCTGCGTCAGCCTTGATGATATTTAGGCCAAATTTACCGCCTAGCATGTTCATGACTTGGTCGGCTTCGCCTTTTCGTAATAACCCATGATCGACAAAGATACAGGTCAGTTGGTCTCCAATGGCACGTTGAAGTAGTACCCCAACAACAGACGAATCCACACCGCCAGATAATCCAAGCAGAACTTTTTTATCACCAACAGTTTGGCGAATTTTTTCAATTTCCATATCAATAAAATTATCCATAGACCAGTCACCACGCGCACCACAGATATTTATCGCAAAATTGCGGAGAAGATCATTGCCATAAACAGAATGACGGACTTCTGGATGGAACTGGATACCATAGATTTTCTTGTCAGGATTTTCCATTGCAGCATAAGGACAGTCAACAGATTGACCAGTACGGACAAAACCATCTGGAATTTCGGTCACGGCATCACCATGACTCATCAAGACTAATTGTTCAGCCGGTGTATCAGTAAAGAGCTGAGAGCTTTGATCTTGACTAAGGGTTGATTGACCATATTCACGATTTCCCGCATCACCAGCAGGAAGTACCTGGCCACCAAGCGTATGCGTAATTAACTGCATACCGTAACAAATACCTAAAATTGGAATGCCGAGCTCCAAAATATCTGGATCAATACTAAACGAACCATCTGCATAGACAGAGTTTGGCCCCCCAGACAAGACGATACCGATAGGGTTTAGCTCCTTAACTTCCTGAGCTGAAATCTTATGGCTCATGAGTTCAGAAAACACCCCAAATTCACGGATACGTCGAGTAATGAGCTGGTTGTATTGACTACCATAGTCCAAAACGATAATTTTTTGTAGCTCTGCTGATTGAGAAAATTCAGTCATGGTTAACCTTTCTTATTTACATCATTTGACGAAATGTCTTATCTCATTGTAACATATTTCATTCAATTAAAAAGCTCTTTTTTTTGCTTTTCTTTCATCTCTTTTCTAAATCAAACCATAACATGCTATAATAAGAAGTGGAAAGTAAAGGAGTTTGAGCCAAATGTTACCAGCCTATATTAAAATTCGTGATGAATTAAAATCAGAAATTGATCAAGGAACTTGGAAAATTGGTAGCCGCCTACCTAGTGAACGTGACTTAGCCAGTCGTTTTGCTGTTAGCCGCATGACTTTAAGACAAGCCATTAGCGTCTTGGTCGAAGAAGGAATTGTTGAAAGACGTGTCGGCAGTGGTACCTATGTTGCCAACCAACGTGTACAAGAGCGCATGAGGGGAACCACCAGTTTTACAGAAATCATCAAATCTCAAGGAAAAACGCCCTCGACACATTTGGTGTCTTACCAACGTATTCTTCCCAATGAGCAGGAAATAAAACACCTTAACATCCCACCAAATTCCCACATCATTCGCATGGAACGTGTTCGTTACGCAGATGACTTGCCTGTAGTTTTTGAAGTTGCCAGTATTCCAGAAAAAATTGCTAAAAAATTAGATAAAAAGGCCATTAGTGAACACTTTTTCCAGTCATTAACGGAAGCAGGTTTTGTTATTGGTAAAAGTAAACAAACCATTTCAGCCAAATTGGCTTCCAAAGAGATGGCACATTATCTAAATATTCAACCACAGTCTGCTATTTTAAGCCTCATTCAAACCTCTTACTTGGACGACGGCATTTGTTTTGAATATGTCCGTAGCCAATATGTTGGCGAGCGTTTTGAATTTTATCTTGAAAACCATTGATCCAAGTCACGATAGGAGTTTAATTATCTTGATAAATATGGTAAAATAAGGCTTATGGAAATTGAAAAAACCAATCGAATGAACGCTTTATTTGAATTTTACGCTGCCTTATTAACAGATAAGCAGATGAACTATATCGAGCTATACTATGCTGATGATTACAGTTTAACTGAGATTGCTGAAGAGTTTCAGGTCAGTAGGCAGGCAGTGTATGATAATATCAAGCGAACTGAAAAGATTTTAGAAGACTATGAGATGAAATTGCACATGTATTCGGATTATATCGTCCGTAGTCAGATTTTTGATGATTTGTTAGCCAAATACCCAGACGATTCGTATTTAAAAGAACAAATTATGACCTTGAGTCAAATTGATAATAGAGATTAGGAGAAAAACGTGGCATTTGACAATCTAACCCAACGCCTACAAGGTGTTTTCAAAAACTTACGCCGTAAAGGTAAATTATCCGAAAAAGACGTCCAAGAAGTGACCAAGGAAATTCGTCTTGCCCTTCTTGAAGCAGACGTTGCCCTACCAGTCGTTAAATCGTTTATCAAACGTGTGCGTGAACGTGCCGTGGGCCATGAGATTATTGAAACACTTGATGCGTCCCAACAAATTGTTAAAATTGTCAATGAAGAATTGACCACCATCTTGGGAGCTGAAACAGCAGAATTAACTGTCTCAGATAAAATTCCAACCATTATCATGATGGTCGGGCTACAAGGGGCAGGTAAGACTACCTTTGCTGCTAAACTAGCCAATAAACTGATTAAAGAAAAAAATGCTCGACCGATGATGATTGCAGCGGATATTTACCGTCCAGCCGCCATTGATCAATTAAAAACTTTAGGTCAGCAAATCAATGTTCCTGTATTTGATTTGGGAACCGAAGTGTCAGCTGTTGAGATTGTTGCCCAAGGCTTGACCCTTGCCAAAGAAAAACGCCATGATTATGTCATCATTGATACGGCAGGACGATTGCAAATTGATGAAAAGCTCATGGAAGAATTGCGAGATGTCAAGGCTCTTGCTCAACCAAATGAAATCTTGCTGGTGGTCGATAGCATGATTGGTCAAGAGGCTGCCAATGTTGCTTTTGAATTCAACCAACAACTAGATATTACAGGGGTAGTGCTAACCAAGATTGACGGGGATACTCGTGGTGGTGCAGCCCTATCTATTCGTGAAATTACTGGTAAGCCGATTAAGTTTACAGGGACTGGAGAGAAGATTACAGACATCGAAACCTTCCACCCTGACCGTATGGCCAGTCGTATTTTGGGAATGGGTGACCTTTTAACCCTTATCGAAAAAGCCAGTCAAGAATATGATGAGAAAAAATCATTGGAACTAGCTGAAAAAATGCGAGAAAATACCTTTGATTTCAATGATTTCATTGAACAATTAGATCAAGTGCAAAATATGGGGCCAATGGAAGATTTGCTTAAAATGTTACCTGGAATGGCCAATAATCCTGCCCTTGCCAACATCAAAGTAGATGAAAAAGATATTGCCCGTAAACGAGCTATCGTGTCATCAATGACGCCAGCCGAACGAGAAAATCCTGAACTCTTAACCCCAAGTCGCCGTCGTCGGATTGCTGCTGGTTCAGGAAACAGTTTTGTCGAAGTCAATAAATTCATCAAAGATTTCAATCAAGCCAAGGGCATGATGCAAGGGATGATGTCTGGTGATATGAACAAGATGATGAAGCAAATGGGAATTAACCCTAATAATTTGCCAAAAAACATGCCTAATATGGATGGGATGGACTTGTCAGCTCTTGAAAGTATGATGGGACAAGGTGGTATGCCAAACTTATCTGGCTTAGGTGATATGGACATGAGCCAACTTCTTGGTGGTGGTCTTAAAGGTAAGGCAGGTAACTTCCTAATGAAACAAGCCATGAAACGCCAAGTTAACAAACTCAAAAAAGCTAAGAAGAAACGAAAATAATCAAAAACTCTAGCATTGCTGGAGTTTTATTTGTGACGTAAATAAATTTATGTAACATATTGCTTGCTTCGATAGCAGACTAGTTTTCCTTCGACAAATTCTTTGATTATAAGTAAAAACATGGTATAATCAGACTAATAAACTACAAAAGAAATAAAAGGAGGACAATAACATGCAAATTACAAAACGTGATGGACAAATTGTAGAGTTTAATCCAGACAAAATCTACCAAGCAATTTTAAAAGCAGCTAAAACCGTCTATGTGATTGATGATAAATTGGCAAAAGATTTAGCACAAGTGACTAAAAAAGTTGTGATTGACTTAGAAGATGCACAGGTGGAGCGTCCGACCATCAGTATGGTCCAATCATTGGTTGAAAATCGTTTGATGGAAGCAGGATATATCAATATCGCTGAACATTATATTTCTTATCGTTTACAACGTGATTTGGAGCGTAATGGCTATGGTGATAAGATTATTGTTCATCTTACTTTTGAACAAATTCGCTAATTAAAAAGATTGAGATAAACTATCTCAATCTTTTTTTATTGATTAGGCAAGTAGATTTTCTAATTGGTCAACCAAAGAAGCCACATAAGCAATGGTTTCTAGAAGTGGTTGGTCAGTTGTGACATCAACTCCTGCATGTTGTGCCAACTCTTGAGCTGATAGGCTCGCACCTAAAGACAGGGTATCTAGCCATTTGGCAACAACTTGTTCAGGATTTTCTTCCAGTTGTTTAGCCATGGCTGTTCCAATCGTCAAACCTGCTGAGTAAGTATAAGGATAAAGACCAATGTAATAGTGTGGCTGACGCATCCAAATTAAGCCTGCCTCATCACCAATAGCAAAGTCCTCTCCCCAAAATTGCTTTATCACATCCAATTTGATTTGACAAAGTATGTCACCATTTAGATACTCATTATTATCCAAACGGGTATAGACTTCTCGTTGAAAGGCTGCCTCAAGCAGATGAGTCACCATATTATGAAAATAAGTTCGACTAATCAATTCACTAATCAGGTAAATTTGGAAATCAGGATCTTGATTTTTCTTCAGTAGGCTATTACAAGTTAGCACCTCATTGGCAGTTGATGGGGCTTCAATAAAGTAGAGTGACGGCTCATAACTGAGAATGCTCTGCTTTTTAGCCAGTTGGAAATGACCTGCATGCCCCAGTTCATGAGCCAATACCAAAACCTCATTCATCAAACCAGTCCAAGACAGCAAAATATAAGACGGCCCATTATAAAGTGTCGCACAAAAGCCACCTGTTGATTTGCCTTCATTTTGTGCAAAGTCAATCCAGCGTTCATCAAATGCTTGCTCAATCATTTTTTGATAATCTGAACCCAAAATACTTAGACAATCTAACAAGAATGCTTTAGATTCTTCTGGAGTAATGCGTTGATTGAAACTTGACGGCATACTGATTTTCAAATCGGCATGGGTAATTTCTTTCAAACCATGGGCCTTAGCAACTAGCTTAACATAGCGTCGCATGTGAGGGGCTAGCTCTTTCATGATAACATCTATCTGACGGTCAAACAACTCTCGTGATACCTGTTGTTGGAATAACAAATAATCAATCGTAGAGTCAAAACCACGCAACTTGGCTTGAATTTGTTCATTTTTCATCTGAGCAAGTAAACTTGTGGCAGCGGTATTCTGATAGTTCTTTAAGGTGCGATAGAAGCTTTTAGCTGACTGACGACGAATTTCTTGATCATGACTGAGTTCATAGTCATTTTCAAAATAAACATAGCTGTTTTCATAGGTTTGCCCATTAACTTCAAATGACTCAAAAGTCAAATCTTCAAACTTGGTCGTATTGTAAGCATTATAGGGCTGTTGCCAAACAGTAGATAGACTTGCTAATAGTTCTTCTTGAAGCGAGGGAAGTTGATGTGGTTTAAAATCAATCAACTGTTGAAAGTAAGCCTTCCATTGTGGTTGTTTGGAGATTAACTCTTCTAAAAAAGTTGTTTCCAAAGCCCCTAGCTCAATATCTAAAAAGGCTAAACGAGGCAGGGTGTCTTCCATTAACAAATCAAATTCATTAGACAGACTTGCTGATTCAGTATTCATCCGATCCACTTCTAAGGGAAGAAAAGCATAATGGCTCAGTTGGTCACGCAATATTGATAAGTTTTCAAAGTCTGTCAAAGCCGCAACAATAGCATCTGCTTGATTTAGCTTTCCTTTATAGTTGTTTTCAAACTCACCAACTACTTGAGCATAATCTTTTAGTGCTTGTTGATAATCTGCATCTGTTTCAAAGATAAGACTGGTATCCCAAGTTAATTGAGTATCAACTTCTTGACGTTTAAGCATAGCTTTCATAATAGTCTCCTTTTCTCATTTTGCTCTCATTATATCATATTTTTCCCAATTATAATGTGGTATAATAGCATAACAAAGGTGTCAAAGACTAGACGCCATACCGTTCATCACAAATAGAAAGGTCACTCAAACAATGAATTTTATGAAAAAACTAGCCAAGCAATTTGGATTATTCTTGCTTATTTTGGTCTTAAATAGCACACCTTTTATTTTAATTGCAGCACAAAATGAGCTATCAATTCCACTTCAATGGGTAACTGGCTTGGCGTATTTATTCGTTGCAACTTTTATCATTAAATTCGTCTGGAAAAACTATTCCACTAAGGAATCTGAACACGTCAAACAATTACGTTTTGGATGGAAAGATTTTGGAATTGCTTTGCTATTTTTTCTAGCCACTCGAATAATTGCTATTTTGGGCAGCCTTCTTAATGCCTATCTCAATGGCAATGATATAACAGCAAATGATGCTGCTATTATGGCCACAGCCCAACAATTGAAGGAAACATTCCCACTTTATTTTATTGGGTTTCATCTAGCTATTGGACTTTTTGCTCCAATTTTAGAAGAATTAGCTTATCGTGGATTCCTCAGTCGGTATTTCTTCCGTGACAACCAAATAATACTCCCTTTAATCGTTAGCTCAACGCTATTTTCATTACCACATCTTTGGGCATTTAACCTCATTGAATTCATTATTTATTTTGCTTTGGGAGTTATTTTCTACCTCGCCTATGCTCGTCGAAGAAATATCAAGGATGCTATGGTCGTCCATGGATTGAATAACGGTCTTTTTGTAATCGGATCAGTAATCAATTACATTTTATTCTTACTAGGGCAATAATATACTAAAACTCCCATAAAAACTGGGAGTTTTTTATGTCTTAATATTAAAAAATCTGATATTTATGATATAATAGTATAACAATTAAAGTATTTTTATCCTACTTATCTCAATTATTA
This sequence comes from Streptococcus sp. sy018, assembly GCF_007859185.1. NCBI lineage: Bacteria > Bacillati > Bacillota > Bacilli > Lactobacillales > Streptococcaceae > Streptococcus > Streptococcus sp. sy018. The sequence goes on from NZ_VOHN01000001.1 coordinate 385,176, forward strand.
TTTATTGTTATGAAAGGAAAAATGTTATGGCAACAATTCAGTGGTTTCCTGGTCACATGTCCAAGGCTAGACGACAGGTTCAAGAAAATCTAAAATTTGTAGATTTTGTGACGATTCTAGTAGATGCTCGCCTACCCTTGTCTAGTCAAAATCCTATGTTGACTAAGATTGTTGGAGATAAGCCTAAACTCTTAATTTTAAATAAGGCTGATTTGGCAGATAAAGCACAGACAAAAGAATGGCGACACTATTTTGAAAAACAAGGAATTACCACTTTAGCCATTAACTCCAAAGAACAAGCCACAGTTAAAAAAGTTACAGAAGCTGCCAAAAGTTTAATGGCTGATAAATTGCATAAGTTGCAAGAACGTGGCATCAAAAAAGAAACGCTTAGAACCATGATTATTGGTATTCCCAATGCAGGAAAATCAACCTTGATGAATCGCTTAGCCGGTAAAAAGATTGCTGTTGTGGGCAATAAACCTGGTGTAACCAAGGGGCAACAATGGTTAAAATCAAACAAGGAATTAGAAATTTTAGACACACCTGGTATTTTGTGGCCGAAGTTTGAGGATCAACTGGTTGGTTTAAAATTAGCGTTAACAGGAGCAATAAAAGATAATTTGCTACCTCTAGATGAGGTCACCATTTTTGGTCTTAATTATTTTAAAGAGCATTATCCAGAACGACTGATTCAACGCTTTAAGCAAGTCAATTTAGAAACAGAAGCTCCTGAAATTATTATGGATTTAACGCGAAAGTTAGGCTTTCGAGATGATTACGATCGCTTTTACCAATTATTTATCAAAGATGTTCGAGATGGAAAACTAGGCTATTATACCCTAGATAGAATTGGAGATTTTAATAAGGATGACAATTAAAGAAATTAAAGAAGAACTTAAAAAAATCACATCATTGACTGATAAACGTTGGAAAAAATTTGAAGCAGATGAACGTAAGGGAGTCCAAGCTGCTATCAGTCAACGTAAAAAAGCTATTATCAAAGAAATCAAAGAACTAGAACGTTTAGAGGCCATGCTTAGCTATGAAAAATCTTATTGGGTTAAAGGCTATGAGCTAGTTGCTGGGATTGACGAAGTGGGACGTGGCCCACTAGCTGGTCCTGTAGTTGCTGCCTGTGTTATTTTACCCAAGGACTGCAATATTACAGGCTTAAATGATAGCAAAAAGATTGCTAAAAAGAAACATCAAGCTCTCTATCAAGAAATTATGGACAAGGCTATCTCAGTAGGTCTTGGTATTCGAGATCATCAGGTCATTGATCAAATCAATATTTATGAAGCGACTAAACTAGCGATGCTCGATGCACTTAATTCGGTTTCTCAACCTGATGCCCTTTTGATTGATGCCATGGAATTGCCTGTTGATTTACCACAAAAAGCTATTATTAAAGGAGATGCTAACTCCTTGTCAATTGCCGCAGCATCTATTGTGGCTAAGGTCACTCGTGATCAAATTATGGCAAGCTATGCGGAGCTTTATCCAAATTACCATTTTGAAACAAATGCCGGATATGGAACACCTGACCATCTAAAAGCCCTCTCCCAACATGGTATCAGTCCTATTCATCGTTATAGCTTTGAACCAATTAAAAGTAGGCTAAAATAAACAAAAAAGACTTTCTAAGAATTGTTTTAGAAAGTCTTTTTTATATTAGCTTCTTACGAATAGAAAAATAAGGAGGTCAGACATGAATAATTTTGAACTGTATAAATTTAAAAAAGCTGGACTAACCAATCTAAATCTTCTCAACATCTTAACTTATCAAAAAAATGTTAAATCATCTCTAGCCTTGCGTGACATAGCAGTTGTGTCTAAATGCAAACATCCCATTCAATTCATCGAAACTTATAAAAAATTAGATAGTAAGACACTTCGCCAGGAATTTAATCAATTTCCTTGTATCTCTATTTTAGACAAGGAGTATCCAGATGAATTGCAAGAAATCTACAATCCACCTGTCTTACTCTTTTATCAAGGCAACTTAGAGCTGTTACAGAAACCTAAATTAGCTATGGTCGGTGCTAGAAACTGTTCAAAATCAGGCACTCAAATTGTCAAAAAGCTGGTCAGTGAACTTGCCAATCAGTTTGTTATTGTGAGTGGTTTAGCGCGTGGTATTGATACTGCAGCTCATCTAGCTTGTTTGAAAAATGGCGGGGCAACCATTGCAGTCATCGGAACAGGACTTGATGTCTATTATCCAAAGGAAAATCGCAGCCTACAGGATTATATTGGCAAAAATCATTTGATTTTATCTGAATATCCCGTTAATACCCAACCTTTACGCCATCATTTCCCTGAAAGAAATCGCATTATTGCAGGACTAGCAAGAGGTTTAGTAGTGGTAGAAGCCAAGAAACGTTCTGGTAGTCTAATCACTTGCGAACGTGCCTTGGAAGAAGGGCGAGAAGTCTTTGCTGTTCCAGGTGATGTTTTAAGTGGCTATTCAGACGGTTGCCATCATCTCATACAAGAAGGGGCCAAGTGTACCACCTCAGCTAGCGATATTTTAGCAGAACTACAAGTAGGAACATCACTATAGCTGGTAGCGAAAAGGTAATTGATTTCAATAAAGAAAACCGATTGATTGCACTTTTATATTCAATAGTAGTCCACACTTTTTAACAGACTTCTTCTATATTAGGGTAAGTCTTGACAGTTTAATAAAAGTGGTATATTATACTATAAGTTTTAATTTTCAAAGAAAGTGTAATCATACTCTATGGCAAGTACCCTTGCAACAAAAAAGAAAAGCACCGGTCGTAAAAAGACCACACCTAAAAAAAATTTAGTTATTGTCGAATCACCAGCCAAGGCAAAAACCATTGAAAAATATCTTGGCCGTCAATATAAAGTTGTAGCTAGTGTTGGCCATATTCGTGATTTGAAAAAATCAACCATGTCGATTGATTTTGATAATAATTATGAACCAGAATATATCAATATCCGTGGTAAAGGACCACTCATCAATTCTCTAAAAAAAGAAGCTAAAAATGCCAAACAAGTCTATTTGGCAAGTGACCCGGATCGTGAAGGAGAAGCGATTTCTTGGCATTTGGCCCATATTTTAGAGCTAGATAAATCCGATAAAAACCGAGTGGTTTTCAATGAAATTACCAAAGATGCCGTCAAAAATGCCTTTGTTGCTCCCAGAGAGATTGATATGGATCTAGTCGATGCTCAACAGGCTCGCCGCGTGCTTGACCGTATTGTTGGTTATTCGATTTCGCCTTTATTATGGAAGAAAGTTAAAAAAGGACTTTCAGCCGGCCGAGTTCAATCCGTTGCTCTGAAACTCATTATCGATCGCGAAGCAGAAATCCGACAATTCAAACCTGAAGAATACTGGTCTATTGATGGGATTTTCAAAAAAGGAACTAAGAAATTCAAGGCTAATTTTTATGGTCTAGATGGGAAAAAGTTCAAATTAGCAACAAATGAAGATGTTAAGCTAGTTTTAGCACGTCTGACTTCTGATGAATTTTTAGTCGAAAAGGTTGAAAAGAAAGAAAGACGACGTCATGCTCCTCTTCCTTATACAACCTCTTCATTGCAACAAGATGCCGCTAACAAAATCAACTTCCGAACACGTAAAACCATGATGGTTGCTCAACAACTTTATGAAGGAATTAACCTTGGAAGTAGTGGCCAACAAGGTCTGATTACCTATATGCGTACAGACTCTACTCGTATCAGTCCATTGGCTAAAGCTGACGCTGCTAAATTTATTACTGAAAAATTTGGTAAACATTATAGTAAAAATACTAACCCAACTAAAAACACTTCTGGTGCTCAAGATGCCCACGAAGCCATTCGTCCATCAAATGTTTATCAAACGCCAGAATCAATCGCAAAATACCTTGATAAAGATCAATTAAAACTTTATACATTAATTTGGAATCGTTTTGTAGCTAGTCAAATGACAGCGGCTATCTTTGATACGGTTAAAGTCACTTTAACTCAAAATCAAGTTATCTTTACTGCTAATGGTAGTCAAATTAAATTTGACGGCTATTTAGCCGTTTACAATGATTCAGATAAAAATAAGATGTTACCTGAGATGGAAGAAGGAGAAGTTGTTCATAAATTATCACTTAATCCTGAACAACACTTTACTCAACCCCCAGCTCGCTACTCAGAAGCAACCTTGATTAAAACCTTGGAAGAAAATGGGGTTGGTCGTCCTTCGACCTATGCACCGACTCTGGAAACCATTCAAAGACGTTATTACGTTAAGTTAGTAGCCAAGCGTTTTGAACCGACTGAATTAGGTGAGATTGTTAATAACCTGATTGTCGAGTTTTTCCCAGATATTGTTAATGTGGCATTCACTGCCGATATGGAAGGAAAATTAGACAAGGTAGAGCTAGGAGAAGCTCAGTGGCAAAAAGTCATTGATCAATTCTATCATCCTTTTGCTAAGGAGCTTTCTAAGGCAGAAGAAGAAATCGAAAAAATTCAAATTAAGGATGAACCTGCTGGCTTTAGTTGTGATAATTGTGGACATGACATGGTCATCAAACTCGGTCGCTACGGTAAATTCTATGCTTGTAGTAATTTCCCTGACTGTCGAAATACCAAAGCTATTACCAAGGAGATTGGTGTAACTTGTCCAACTTGTCAAAAAGGACAGGTTATCGAGCGAAAGAGTAAGAAAAATCGTATTTTCTATGGTTGCGATCATTTTCCAGAGTGTAAGTTTACATCTTGGGATAGTCCGATTGACCGTTCTTGTCCTAAATGCCAATCTTATCTAATCGAAAAGAAAATCCGTGGTGGTAAGCAAATTATTTGTAGTAATACGGAAAACTGCGACTATCAAGAAGCAAAAATAAAATAGGTCTTATCCCCTATTTTAATGTTACATAATTTTATTTATGTTAATAAATAAAAAATAGAGCCATTCTAGGCTCTATTTTTTACTCTGCACTATCAACATCACTGATGTCAATGGTTGGAATTTCTTGATCTGATTCGTAAGGCTTGCTAACATCTTCGCCATAATACTGTTCAGCTAGTTTTTTAAGGCTACCATCTGCTTTCATATCATGCAAGACACGATCAATTTCATCAACTAGGCTGTCATCTTTATTACTCATCACAATCCCTTGTTGACTTGGATTATAGAGAACATCACTAACCTTAACATTTAGATCCGGGTTCTCTTTTTTCATAGCTTCAACAAATAACTTTTGAGAAATGTAATCGTTTGGAATAAAATCCGTACGACCATTAGCCACATCGTTGAGATAAACATCACCAGCAACGTTGTCATAAGTCACTAGCTCTGCCCCTTGTTTTTTAGCAATCTTCATGAAGTTTGTTCCAGCAGCACCCGCTGCTTTCTTACCTTTCCAGTCGCTTAAATCTTTAGCTGAAATACCAGAAGAGTCATCCGCACGAACAATCATGCCACTAACACTGTATTTATAGGCTTCGCTGATATTATATTTTTCTAGACGATCTGGTGTGATATCAAGGTTGTTAAGTGATACATCAACACGCCCACTGTCAACAGCTGAGAATGCTTGATCAAAGCCAGTTTCAACAAATTTAACCTTGACTTTTAGACGTTGAGCAATCTCTTTCATCAGATCAACTTCATAACCAACTAATTCTTTTTTATCATTATAATAAGAAGTTGGCTGGTAAGTCATAGGCGTTGCTACTGTCAACTCTCCTTTTTCTTGGATAAGTTGCCAAGTCGTTTTACTCTCTGAAGCAGTCGAAGTTGTTGACTGGTTGCTTGAGCTTTGGCTAGAGCATGCTGCTAGTAATGCAGTTGCTCCCAAAATTGCCAAAAAATGTCGTTTTTTCATAATAAGTCCTTTCAAAAGTAAGATAATGTCATTATATCTAAAAATTTAATCGCTTACAAGTTTTTTAGGTAAACTCTTAGCAAAAAACTACAAAGTAATGGTCTTTTATCCTCAATTTTGCTATAATAAGCCAAGTAAAAACTAGGAGGAAAAATTGTGACTGCAACTTATATTAATGTTATTGGAGCTGGTCTTGCTGGTAGTGAAGCAGCTTATCAAATTGCTAAACGTGGTATTCCAGTCAAACTCTATGAAATGCGTGGGGTTAAAGCAACACCTCAGCATAAGACTGATCAGTTTGCCGAATTAGTCTGCTCAAATTCTTTACGAGGAGATGCCTTAACCAATGCTGTTGGTCTTTTAAAAGAAGAGATGAGACGGTTAGATTCTCTTATTTTGAAAGCAGCAGAAACTCATCGTGTCCCGGCTGGTGGAGCTTTAGCAGTTGATCGTGATCAGTTTTCACAAATGGTTACTGAAGAGCTTCATCAACATCCTTTAATTGAGGTAATGCGTGAGGAAATTACAGATTTACCAACCGATGCCATTACCGTTATTGCCACAGGGCCTTTAACTAGTGATCGTTTAGCTGAAAAAATTCATGCCTTAAATGGTGGCACTGGTTTTTATTTTTATGACGCAGCAGCTCCAATCATTGATAAATCAAGCATTGATATGAACAAGGTTTATTTGAAATCTCGCTATGATAAAGGAGAAGCAGCCTATCTAAATTGTCCGATGACTAAGGAAGAATTTATGGCTTTCCATGAGGCCTTGGTTAATGCTGAAGAGGCACCACTTAATTCCTTTGAAAAAGAGAAATATTTTGAAGGTTGTATGCCAATTGAGGTTATGGCAAAGCGTGGCATTAAAACCATGCTTTATGGCCCAATGAAACCTGTTGGTTTGGAATACCCAGAAGACTATACTGGCAAACGTGACGGAGACTATAAAACGCCTTATGCTGTTGTCCAACTACGTCAAGATAATGCTGCAGGTAGCCTTTATAATATTGTTGGATTCCAAACCCATCTGAAATGGGGAGAGCAAAAACGAGTCTTTTCAATGATTCCTGGATTAGAAAATGCAGATTTTGTTCGTTATGGTGTGATGCATCGCAATTCTTACATGGATTCACCAAATCTCTTAACTCAGACATTCCGTTCAAAACGTCAAGATAATCTCTTTTTTGCTGGACAAATGACAGGGGTTGAAGGTTATGTCGAATCTGCTGCAAGTGGCTTAGTTGCAGGAATCAACGCGGCTCGTCTATTCAAATCAGAAGCAGAAGTTGTCTTTCCACGAACAACGGCTATCGGTAGCTTGCCTTATTACATCACTCATACAGAAAGCAAACATTTCCAACCCATGAATGTTAACTTTGGCATCATCAAAGAATTAGATGGCCCACGCATCCGCGATAAAAAAGAACGTTATGAAGCCATTGCCAAACGTGCCTTGACTGACCTAGACGCTTATTTAACTTATTAAACAAATTTAAAAGGAGTTGTATGAACAACTCCTTTTTATTATCTTCAAAATTAGACTACTTAAAGATTTTCCCTGTTTGTTTAAGAGTCTTTAATACTTTTTCCTGACGGTTTGCCTGTTTTTCTGCCCAAGCTTGTGCCAATGCTTGACTGGCTAGTAAATTCTCTTCATTTAAATAATTCAGTTTAACCAAGCTTCCTTTTTTGATTTGATTTTTAACCAAGTTTGGTTTGGGTGACATGTTAATGACTTGATTAGGCTGATATTTAGCATATTCCTTACTGGCTGGCAATAGAAGTGGAACAGGCTTTAAACCTAGTTCGTCAAGAATGTCCTGAGCTTGACTAATGGGTAAACCAACTAAATCTGGTAAACTAATCATTTCCTTGATTTGATTCATAAGACTGTGATCCAAATAGTATAGTTTAACTAAAGACCCAATTGGTAATTTACCAGATTTGGGCGACATCTCAACCACTTCATTGATTTTTGCTTGTTGATATTTTTTACTAGGTTTGGCTAAAATAGTACTTACAATAAAACCTTGTTGTTCTAAGTGCGCCTTGGCTTCAAAGAGATCCATGTGAACTAGATTATCCAAACGAACTAGGCTACGACGATGTTCATGATGACGATCTAAGGCTTTATCAATTAAGGGAATGGTACTATCAGTCACCTTGCTCACAATATCAACCGTATCTAAGAGCCCAAAAACCTTACTAACATTTCCCAATAATTTACCTGAGGTTTTTGTTAAATTTCCTGTTTTTTTCATCTCATTCTCCTCTTTCTATGCCTTGATTATACAAAATATCAGTCTTTTTGTCTTTTCTTGTGCCCCACTTTTAAGAAAATCCGTCCTAAGCAGTAGATAGTTATTTTACATAAATTTTATTATGTTTACAAGTTGTCCAAGGCATTTTTTTGCTCATCATCAACAATATGAGTATAAAGATCTGTGACTTGAGTATTGGCATGACCTAATTGATGACTAACCAAAACTTGAGATTTTGTCGCATCATACAGTCGGGTAGCTAGCGTGTGACGCAATTTATGTGGGGTAACACGAACCTTAAAGTCAGCAGAGTATTTAGCCACCATTTTTTCAATGCTTGAAGCATCCATGCGGTTCACCTTGCCTGCATATTCTGATAAAAAGAGAGCTAAGTCAGTTTTATCAGCCTTATAACGTACTTGGCGAATCGCTAGGTAATTTTCCAAGTAAGGCTTAGCAAAAGCAGCAATATTAACAGAATCACGTTTCCCACCTTTTCTAATCACATCAATAATCATTAGATTCATGTTAAGGTCCCGCAAATCAAGATTAACAGCTTCAGACAGACGAACACCTGAAGCAAGCAGTAGTGCTAAAATTGCTAGGTCACGTTCCTTGTTTTTTTGAAAGGAGGAGAGGGCTCGTGGGGATAACTTGGTAGCGTAAGTGTGGTCAACATAGTCCAAAAACGCCGTGGTTTCATCCCCTAAAAATAATTTTTGTTTAATTTGTTCAGCCCTAGCTGCTAAGGTTTCTTTTTTTTTCTTTGTTGAAACTTTCTTCATGACATTGCGATAAAAATAAGGTTCACCATTTTGATTTTCAACCTCTTCGGTCAAATACTTGTACAAGCTAGATAAGGCTGATAAGCTACGGTTGATTGTCGTTTGAGATAGACCATTTTTGTGGGTATTGGCATTTAATAAAGGACGTTCACGCAAATAAAGGATGAAAGCCTCCATATCTTTTTTAGTCAAATGCTCCAAAATCTCTAAAGGAATATCAGAAATGGTCGCTACCTGACTTAAACCAGAATCTAAAATCCAAGCAAAAAAACGTCGGTATTCTTTCAAATATTCATAGAGGGTTGTCAAGCTATAAGGAATTGCCAATTTTGACTGATAGTACTCCAAAACATACCAAGGCATCATCTGTTTCAAGTCATCAATTTTTTCGAGTAGTAGTTCACGACGCATAAGATATCCTCCATATTTATATAGCTAGTATAACATATACTTTATCATCTTTCAAGAAAATTATAGTTTTTCGGAAAGACGTTATGGAAAAAACTCACTCTGAACAATACTAGCCAACTTCTCCTTATAAATATTACTAGATACTTTTGAAATAAGTCTCGTTGTCTATTAACTCATTTGCAAGTAACAAGTCCCCCATGAAGAAAAATAAAAAAATCCCCTCTGATATAGAGGGGATAGGGCATCAAATCATGATGTGATAGGAAGGTTCACACAACCTATCAACGTCGGCTCCTGCCTTATGACGTCCCATGCTCAATAATGATTTATTAACTAAATCATGTATCGACTCATCGCATGTTATTTATCATATCATATTTAAAGTAAAGGTGCAATAGTTTTAACGACATAACCAGTTAGTTTTGTTGCTAACGGTTCTTCTTTTAAGTTTTCTAAGCTGACTTGACGACAGTGACTTAAGGTTTGCTGAACGTCTTGTTCAATTTGCTTGATTGCTGGGACTTTATAAAGATAGGTTGCACACTCAAAATGGTGGTACAAACTACGATAATCTAGGTTAATAGTTCCAACAACAGCTTTAATATGATCACTAACAAACACTTTAGCATGAACAAAACCAGGGGTGTATTCATAGATTTTAACACCAGATTTTAACAAGGTTTTATAATAAGTCTTAGCCAAGGCATAAGGTACTTGCTTATCAGGAATACCAGGTAAAATCAAACGAACATCTACACCACGTTCAGCGGCAAACTTAATGGCATGCTCAAGCTCACTATTTAAGATTAAATAAGGGGTCATGATATAAACATAGTCACGAGCATGATTAAGCAGGTCAATATAGACATTTTCCCCTATCTTATCAGAGTCAAGAGGGGAATCACCATACGGAATCACATAGCCATCTTCTTTTTTACTTGCTTCTTGATGCCTAGGCAGATAAGCAGAAAAATCAGGATTACTATCTGTGATTGACCACATTTGCAAGAATAAAACTGTAAAAGTATCAACAGCTTTACCTTCTAACATGATGGCACTGTCTTTCCAATGACCAAAACGTTCAATATGGTTAATGTATTCATCGGCTAGATTGACACCGCCTGTGAACGCAACCTTACCATCAATCACAACAATTTTTCGATGATCACGATAATTATAATAGGTCGAAATAAAAGGAGAGATACCTAGAAAGGCCTTAGCCTTGATTCCCAAGGTCTCCAAACGTTTTGTATAATCAAATGATAGCGTTGAAAACTCAATCATGCCATCATACATCACTCTGACCTCTACTCCTTCGCTAGCTTTTTTTTCCAAAATCGCTAAGATTTCCCCCCACATCAGACCTTCATCAATAATAAAGTATTCTAAAAAGATATACTTTTTAGCCTGCAAGAGCTGACGTTTGAGTTCAGCAAATTTAGCTTCACCACTAGGGAAATAAGTCACTTTAGTCCCTTGATAGACTGGAAAACCATCTCGAGTTCGTTGAAAATACTTGACAAGATTATAGGTAGTCGATTTTTCTTTTTTTAATTGATTGGTTACTTTAATATTATCAGATAAATAAGGCTGACTCATGGTCGTTAATTCAGCCAATCGAGTTTTTAAACCACGATAACCCCAATCAACTTTGGTATAAATCAGGAATAAAACGCCTAAAAGTGGCGTCAACATAATCAATAACGACCAAGTCAGACGAGAAAGGGCATCCATCTCACTATTGATTAAGTATAAAATAGCTGCCAAACCTAAGACAATTTCTAAGGCTCGGAAATAAGCTTGATATTGATTAAACCAAGAAAATGTTGCCATAAGAAAAAGAACTTGAATAATTAAGAGAATGGCAATCACCGTTGTTCGACTAAAAATTCCTCTTAATAAACTACGTCGTCCCTTATCTAATAAATACCTAGTCTTTAGTTTGTTCTTGTTTTTTTGATTTTTCTTGGTGCTCATTCTAATCCTTTCCATCTTTTATGCTTCATCATATTTTATCATAATTGAGTAATTTTTTGAAAGAAGAGGCTGGCAAAAATTAAAATAATCCAAAAATAGAGTAACTAATAATATCATGCCTATTAAAACAATCACAATAACGCATGTACAACTCAATAGCATTCTCTTTTCAATTTTTCTACCAGAATATCCAGGACATCTTTCCATTAACCAATAAGTTGTACCTTACTTATCATCCTTGCTCCAAACGACATTACATTTCAATCAATGATACAATATCTTCAGCACAATTTGGATAGATAAAAAAGCACTTAGTATTCTAAGTGCTTAGGAATAGGTGGGACGGGATTTCCCCACTTTTCAGATACCCTGAGGGTGCGTAGTTCCCGATATTTTTCTACTTCTATTCTTCTTTATTATATATTGTTTTGTCTAAACTGTCACTTAAAATAATCCAAGTGCTTTACCATCAACTGTGACATCCATGTTTAAGGCGGCTGGTTCTTTGGGTAAACCTGGCATGGTTAAAACGTCACCAGTCAAGGCAACAATAAATCCTGCACCTGTTTTAGGAACAAACTCACGAATAGTGATGTCAAAATCAACTGGTGCTCCTAGAAGTTGGGGATTGTCTGAAAAACTATACTGGGTTTTTGCCATGCAAAGTGGGAGATGACTTAAACCATCTGTTTCAAACTGAACCAGTTGTTTTTGAGCCTTAGCTGAAAACTGTACCGAACGACCACCATAAATTTTGGTTACAATTTTTCTAGCTTTTTCAGTCAAACTATCTTCTGCTTGATAAATTGCTTGGTAAGAACTACTTTCTTGTTCTATCGTTTGAACAACCAGATCAGCTAGTTCAACACCACCCTTAGCACCTTGTTCCCAAACTTTAGTTAAGGCAACTGCGACACCTTGTTTTTGACAAAATGTTTTCAAACAAACTAGTTCAGCTTGAGTATCTGAAACAAATTGATTGATGGCGACCACTACTGGAATACCGTAAGACTGCATGTTTTTAATATGACGTTCCAAATTGGCACATCCTTTTTCAAGAGCAATTAGGTCTTCCTTAGTCAAGTCAGATTTATTCAAACCACCATGCATTTTTAAGGCTCTAATCGTTGCTACAATGACAATAACATCTGGTGCCTTGGGAAGATTGGGGACTTTAATATCAAGAAATTTTTCAGCTCCTAAATCCGCCCCAAAACCAGCTTCAGTAACCGTGTAGTCTGCCAGTTGTAAGGCTGTTTTAGTTGCTAAAACGGAATTACAACCATGAGCAATATTGGCAAAAGGGCCTCCGTGAACAAGAGCTGGTGTGCCATAAATTGTCTGAACCAAATTGGGTTTAAGCGCATCTTTCAAAATTAGAGTCAAGGCACCTTCAACAGCTAAATCCTTAACATATACAGGGGTCTGATCATAACGATAAGCAATAAGAATCTGACCCAAACGCTTTTTCAAATCCGCCAAATCCGTCGCTAAACAAAGAATCGCCATCATTTCACTAGCAACCGTAATGTCAAAACCATCTTCTCTAGGAATACCATTCAAATGCCCACCCAAGCCAACAGTCACTTGACGCAAAGCTCGATCATTCAAATCCAGAACACGTTTCCAAATAATCCGTCTAGGATCAATATTCAAGGAATTGCCTTGATGAAGATGATTGTCAATCAAGGCAGACAAGGCATTATTAGCAGTTGTAATAGCGTGCATATCTCCAGTAAAATGAAGATTGATGTCCTCCATAGGCAAGACCTGTGCATAGCCTCCACCTGCTGCACCACCTTTTACGCCCATAACAGGCCCCAAAGACGGCTCACGAAGGGCAATCATAGCTTGATGACCTTGATGGTTTAAGGCATCTGCCAAGCCAATGGTCACCGTTGATTTGCCTTCCCCTGCTGGTGTTGGATTGATAGCAGTCACCAAAATCAATTTACCCAAGGCTTGATGTTCCAAAGTCTTGATTTTATCAAAAGATAATTTGGCCTTATAAGATCCATAAAGTTCTAAATCCGCTTCCGTTAAGCCTATTTGATGAGCAATTTGGCTAATAGGCTTTAGACGACTTTCTTGTGCAATCTCAATATCTGTTTTCATGTCTAACCCATCCTTTTCCTTCAATTTAATATTGTCATTTTATCATATCCTCAGTTAAATGCCTAGATAATATCTTGCTTTCTATGTTTTACATTTACGAAACTCGCTTTTTCTTGTATAATATGGAATATGAAAATTTTGATAACATCTGGTGGCACTAGCGAACCTATTGATCAAGTGCGCAGCCTCACTAATCATGCAACTGGTCGTTTAGGACAACTCATTGCCCAAACCTTTCTAGACCATGATCATGAGGTAACCTTAATCACTAGCCCAAATAGTCATCGCCCCCAACCTCATTCTAACTTACAACTAATTGAAGTGAAAACAGTCGCTGATTTGCAAGTTTGTTTACAAGAACAGGTTGCTAAACATGAGGTCTTAATTCATAGTATGGCAGTGTCTGATTATAGCCCTATTTATATGACTGACCTTGACGAGCTAAAACAAAATACGGATGTCGCTCGATTACTAAGCAAGAAAAATACTCAAGATAAGATTTCTTCTGCTGCTGACTACCAAGTTCTTTTTTTGAAAAAAACACCAAAGCTCATCAAGAAAGTCAAAGAGTGGAATCCTACCATTCGTCTGATTGGTTTTAAGCTCTTGGTCAATGTTTCTCAAGAAGAGTTACTCCAAATAGCCCAAAAAAGTCTGAAAATCAATCAAGCAGAATTGATTGTGGCTAATGATCTTAGTCAGATTACAGGTGATCAGCACAAGGCCTACTTGCTAGATAAAACTGGTTATCAAGAAGTTCATTCTAAACAAGAGATTGCTCAAGCAATTTACGAAAGAGTGGTGAAACAAAATGGCTAAAACCATTGTTCTCGCTTTAAGTGGCAGTATTTCAGCTTATAAGGGGGCTGATTTAGTCAGTCAACTAACCAAGAAAGGTTATGAGGTTCATGTCATCATGACCAAAGCAGCCACTCAGTTTATCACTCCCTTAACTCTACAAGTCCTATCCAAACAACCTGTTCATTTGGATATCATGGAAGAAAAATTGGCTAATCGAATCAATCATATTGATCTTGGTAAGGAGGCAGATCTTTTCTTAATCGCTCCAGCAACCGCCAACACGATTGCACAACTGGCTCAAGGTCTGTCTGGTAATATGTTGACAGCGACTGCCTTGGCCTTACCAGCAGATACTCCTAAACTAATTGCTCCAGCCATGAATACCAAGATGTATTGCCATCCCCTTACCCAAAAAAATCTTAAAATCCTACAAGAAATTGGTTATAAGGAAATCACTCCACGCCATAGTTTATTAGCCTGTGGAGAGATTGGTCAGGGAGCTTTAGCTGACCTTGACATTATTTTACAGAAAGTTGAAGATACACTTAGTGAATAAAAAAAAATCATCTCAAATTGCTAGAATTGCTATTTTCTTTGGATTGATGCTTGTTATCCAGTATTTAACCACGACTGTTTTTAGTATTTTGCCACTACCTATTAAGCCAACTTTGGTTCATATTCCAGTCATCATTGCCTCTATTGCTTATGGTTGGCGTACAGGAGTCTTACTTGGCGGTCTCATGGGCTTACTTAGCTTAATCACAAATAGTCTCGCTATTTCTCCTGCTAGCTATCTCTTTTCTCCTTTTGTCGAAGGTGGCAATCTTTATTCTGTACTCATTGCCATTATTCCTAGATTCCTTATCGGCCTTAGTCCTTATTTAGTCTATTGTCTAATGAAAAATAAAGTTGGACTAATCTTAGCTGGTGCTCTTGGCTCATTGACCAATACCGTTTTTGTTCTATCTGGGATATTTCTCTTTTTTGCAGAACGTTATAATGGTGATGTCAAACTTCTCTTGGCAAGTATCTTAACAACCAATTCTTTGGCTGAAATGTTACTCGCTAGTTTTTTCACAGCTACTATCGTTCCTCGCCTAATAAAATTCAAATAAATCAAAAAATCATGACTAAATTCATGATTTTTTTGCTTAAATGTGATATAATGAAAGCGATTTACAATATAAAATAGAGGAGAAATCCATGTCTTATCAAGAACAATACGACAAATGGTTAACTGTGACCAACCTACCAAGCTATCTTAGAGAAGAACTCTTAGCTATGGATGAAAAAACCAAAGAAGATGCCTTTTATACCAACCTAGAATTTGGAACGGCTGGTATGCGTGGCTATATCGGAGCTGGAACTAATCGTATCAATACTTATGTTGTTCGTCAAGCGACTGAGGGATTGGCAAAATTGATTGAGAGCAAGGGGCAAGAAGCTAAAGAACGTGGTGTTGCCATTGCTTATGATTCACGCCACTTCTCACCAGAATTTGCTCAAGATTCAGCACGTGTTTTGGCTCAACATGGTATCAAATCTTATGTTTTTGAAAGCCTACGTCCAACACCCGAATTATCTTTTGCAGTTCGTCACCTAAAAACCTTTGCGGGTATCATGATTACAGCTAGTCATAACCCTGCGGCTTTTAATGGTTACAAGGTTTATGGTGAAGATGGGGGACAAATGCCACCAACAGATGCAGCGGCCTTAACTGATTTTATCCGTTCTATTGACGATCCATTTACCATTGAAATCGCTGATTTTGAAACATCCAAAGCTCAAGGACTGATTGACATACTTGGTGAAGCCATTGACGCTGAATACCTCAAGGAAGTCAAATCGGTTAACATTAACAAAAATCTCATTGAACAATATGGTAAAGACATGAAAATTGTCTATACCCCACTGCATGGAACAGGGGAGATGTTGACTCGTCGTGCATTGGCACAAGCTGGCTTTGAATCCATTGAAATCGTATCTGAACAAGCCATGCCAGATCCAGATTTTTCAACAGTTAAATCACCAAATCCAGAAAGTCAAGCAGCCTTTACCCTAGCTGAAGAATTAGGTCGTCAAGTCAATGCTGATGTATTAGTAGCAACTGATCCTGATGCAGATCGTCTAGGCGTTGAAATTCGTCAAGCTGATGGCTCTTATAAAAACCTTTCTGGAAACCAAATTGGAGCCATCATTGCCAAATATATCTTAGAAGCCCATAAGCAAGCAGGTACTCTACCTGAAAATGCTGCCTTGGCAAAATCAATTGTGTCAACAGATTTGGTAACTAAGATTGCTCAAAGCTATGGGGCAACCATGTTCAATGTTTTGACTGGTTTCAAATTTATTGCTGAAAAAATTCAAGAATTTGAGGAGAAACATAATCATACCTACATGTTTGGTTTTGAAGAGAGTTTTGGCTATCTCATTAAACCTTTCGTTCGTGATAAAGATGCGATCCAAGCTGTTCTACTCGTTGCTGAGATTGCTGCCTACTATCGTTCAAAAGGCTTGACCTTAGCTGATGGTATTGAACAAATTTATCAAGAATATGGTTACTTTGCTGAAAAAACAATTTCAATTGAATTATCTGGTGTTGACGGTTCGGCTCAAATCAAATCCATTATGACTAAATTCCGTGAACAAGCACCAAGTCAGTTCAATCAAACGGCTATTCGTTTATTTGAAGATTTTGATCAACAAACAGCCATTTATGAAGATGGCTCAGTAACAAAACTTACAACGCCACCAAGTGATGTTCTCAAATACACTCTAGCTGACGATTCTTGGTTTGCAGTTCGTCCATCTGGAACAGAACCAAAGATTAAATTCTATATTGCTACGGTGGGTGAGAGTCTTGCTCAAGCTGAAGAAAAAATCGCTAATATTGAACAAGAAATCAATGATTTTATCAAATAAAAAAACTAGAAGAGTTTTCAACTCTTCTAGTTTTTGATTAGCCACGACATGATTTTCAAAATAAAACGATTAAGTTTAACCTGTTCAGCATAATAACTATTGCCACCATCTTGATACAGACTAGGCTGACCATACATGATAGCCAAAGGATGATAGTAAGTATAGGTTGCGCCATTAGTATTGCCTAAACTAGGAGCAACAACATCTCGTGAAAATCTTCTTGCTAAATTTATGTTACTTTTTCCACCATTTTCAGCTACATAATCAATATAAGTTGTACCCATATTATAAGCCTGAACAGCTGTCCAACTATCTGTCTTTTTCTTAGTCGCTAAACTTACATTTTGCTCAAATAAGTCAATACCAACTTCCAAACTAGATTTAGAGCTACTAATCTGACCGACTTGACCAGTCAAACTCTCACTAGCTTGTAAGATGTCTTGTCCTTTTCCCTTACTTTCCGTGTAAATCATAGCTAAAATTAGTTCTTCACTTAGGTTACTCTGACGCGTGTTCAACACTTGTTTAACCAAAGGTCTATAAGACAATACTCGCTGACTATCTTGATAAATTAACCAAAAAGCTATCGAAATCGCAAGCAATATAAAAAAGGAGATAAATCGGCCAAGCCATTTTTTCATTTATTACTAATATCCTCAATATTTTTAATTAGAATTGAGTAGGTTCCATTATCATTTTGGATAAATTCCACTACTTCTGCATCTTGGTAAACCTTATTGGGCACAATTAACTCAATGCCATTAGATAAGGATAATTTTTGATTTTCCAATTTCTTAATCTGACGTGAATGATCAATATCCGCTAGTTTAATTGGCTCTGGAATTTTTTCCTTAACTTGATCAACAAAAGTTAAGCGAGCTGTCAAATTATCATCAAACAATTGATTAGCCAAGTCTTCTGGTGATAATTCTGCTTTTTCTTCTAATTGGTCATAAATGCTTGATTTCATCTTAGATTGAAAAGTAAAATCATCTTGGTGAAATTGGTTGGCTACCTTTTGTGCTGCTTGTTCTAGCACCTTGATTGATTTTTTAACGGACTCTTGTGGAGTTGTTTGTAACAGGTTTTCAGAAAAATAATTGGCAAATGAACCATTATGCTTGACACGTTTTTCAATCAGATAATAAGTTAAATTATCCAAGTTAATAACTAGAGCTTCATCTGGCGTTTGACTAGGACTAGGTAGATTATTTTGACTAAGTTTTATTGGTCGATCTTCTTGACCAATATGTGCTAATTGTTCACGAAGTGCCAGACGTAAAAAGGCAAAATAAGCTTGGCCTTCACGATCAAATTGAATAAAGATTAAGTCGTTGACCTTTTGATCTTCACTAATGACAAATTCTTCTTTCCATATCTGACTAATCTTAATGGAAGTCAACAGAAAATCATCAGATAAATGAGAAAGAAAGGGGCTGTCAGTTGAAAACTGACCTCGTTTGGCTTCATCAGAAAAAACCTTGGCAAGTTTTTTTCTAAAATAATCATCTAGTTTAGGCGTTAAAACAATTTCCCTATCAGATAAGAGCAAATCAGTATCCGCAGGGCTAAATTGATGAATAATAATCTTTTTTAAGTAAAAATCGTCTATCTTAGTCATATAAAGGGAATTTATCAGTCAATCGTTTAATGTCACGGCGAATTTCAAACAAAGTGTTTTCATTATCAGCTTCTTTCAAAGCCTTAATCATCAAATGGGCGATTGTCTGACTTTCTACAATCCCCATACCACGACTGGTAATGGCCGGAGTACCAATACGAATACCAGACGTTTTGAACGGTGATAAGGTTTCAAATGGAATACTATTTTTATTTAAGGTAATATTAACACTTTCTAGAATGTGCTGAGCAATTTTTCCATTCTCCACTACTTTCGTCACATCAACCAAGAAAAGATGGTTGTCACTGCCACCAGAAATCAAACGAAAATCAGAGTCTTTTTCAAAAACTTGAGTCATGGCTTGACTATTAGCCAAAACTGCCTTCATATAATCCTTAAATGCTGGATCTAAGGCTTCCTTGAAAGCTACTGCCTTAGCTGCGATGACATGCTCCAATGGCCCACCCTGCAAACATGGAAAGATAGCGGAGTTGAGTTTTTTAGCTAGTTCGTCATCATTAGTCAAAATTAAACCACCACGAGGTCCACGCAGGGTCTTATGAGTAGTTGAAGTTACCACATCAGCATAAGGAACAGGATTTGGATGTAAACCAGCCGCAACTAAACCTGCGATATGAGCCATATCGACCATGAGCTTTGCCCCAACCTGATCTGCAATCTCACGGAATTTAGAAAAATCAATCGTACGAGAATAGGCAGATGCTCCAGCAACAATCACTTTAGGTTGATGTGCTTTAGCCAAGGACAAGATTTCCTCATAGTCCAATTGTTCGGTCTTTTTATCAACACCATAAGCAACAAAATGATAAGTCTTACCTGAAAAATTAACCTGAGAACCATGAGTTAAATGCCCCCCAGCTGATAAATCCATTCCCAAAACCGTATCACCTGGTTCAAGCAAAGCCATATAGGCTGCTGCATTGGCTTGACTACCCGAATGAGGCTGTACATTAGCAAAATTAGCACCAAAAAGTTCCTTGGCACGTTCGATAGCTAAATTTTCCACCACATCCACCACGTCTGTGCCACCATAATAACGTTTGGCAGGGTAGCCTTCAGCATATTTATTCGTCAATAGAGAACCCTGAGCTGCCATAACTGCTTTTGACACCACATTTTCCGAGGCAATTAGCTCAATATTATCTTGTTGGCGAAGTCCTTCTTGATCAATAGCTTGCCAAAGTTCTGGATCAAAATCTCGGTAATTTTCCTTATCAAAAATCATCTTTTTCTCCTAAATTCTAAAAAATTGTCTATTGAGCTGTTCACTCTTGTAATCACAAATTAGATTGATGAATCCATCTCATGATAGCCTGATAAACTATCTTCTTCAAAAACAAGTTCTGGTACTTTCTCAAGTAGTTGTTGCTTGGTAATACTGCCCTGTCTTAAAATACGAGCCTGTGGCCTAGACAAGTCTAAAATTGTCGAATCCACTCCCAAAATTGCAGCATCATCAGCTATACCAGTCACTTGATTAGAAAAATCCTTAATAATTTGTTCAAATACTCGACCACTGACTTGACCAGACAAATTCGCAGATGGCCCAATCAAAGGTTGTCCCACTTGTTGAATGATTTCTCGTGTGATTGGGTGACTAGGCAGTCGAAAACCAACCGTATCTAGTCCTGAGTTAATCCATGTTGGCACCGCATCGTTACTAGACAAAATTAGCGTTAATGGGCCTGGCAAAAAAGCCTGATAGAGCTTTTTTAGGTAAGCAGGTTGGTTTTTAGAATAAGCTAAAATATCCTCTAAGCTACTAACATTAAGGTTTAAGGCCTTATCTCTTGGTCGTTTTTTCAAACGGTACACATGATTGACTGCTGTTTCATTCATGGCATTGGCAAAAAGACCATAGACTGTCTCTGTTGGTAAAACGAGCGCTTCTCCTTGTTTTAATTTAGCCACCAATTGTTCTAGACTCATGATCAATCACCACCATTCTATCTTGACCAAATCGATCTTTTAAAACACGAATTCTTTTATTTGGAAAATGTAAGGCAAACAGATCTTTGATAGCCTGTCCTTGTTTGTAACCAATTTCTAAATAAATCTTACCTTGTGGTTTAAGAAAAGCAATACTGGTTTCAGCTAATCGTCGATAAAGAGCTAATCCCGATTCTTCAGCAAAGAGAGCAAGGTGAGGTTCAGACATTAAAACATTTATTCCTACTTCATTTTCATCTTCATAAGCAATATAAGGGGGATTAGAAACAATAATATCAAACTTACTTTCAATATTTGTCAGTAAATCAGATTGAACAAAAGTAAGCTCTAAGTTATTTTTTTGAGCATTCGTTTGTGCCAGATCAAGAGCGTCTTGTGAAATATCACTAGCAGTCACCTGCCAATCAGCTCTAGTCTTAGCCAAGCTCAAAGCAATAGCTCCACTGCCTGTTCCAACATCTAAAACGTCTAAAATAGCAGCAGAATTCTCAGCCAAAATCAAATCCACCAATTCTTCTGTTTCTGGCCGTGGAATCAAAACACGTTCATCCACCATCAAGTCTAGTCCATAAAACTGACTTTTTCCTAAAATATATTGAGCTGGATAGTGCCTATAAAGTTGTTCAAAAATTTCTTTTATGATAGAAGCATCTTCAAGTTCAACTTCTTGGGACAATTTAAGAACAAACTCAGTGTAAGACCAAGCTTTCATTTCTCTAAAAACGAAATTCAGAGCTTCTCTTTCTTCACCAACCAGCTCTAACTGATCACCATAATGATTTAGTAAGCTTGCATAATTCATTAGTTAGCTAATTTTTCCAATTTTTGAGTTTGATCATAAAGAACCAAAGCATCCACTACTTCATCCATCTTACCACCCAATACAGTATCTAATTTTTGTAACGTCAAACCAATACGATGGTCTGTCACACGGTTTTGTGGGAAGTTATAAGTTCGAATACGTTCTGAGCGATCACCTGTACCAATAGTTGATTTACGCTCGGCATCTTGTTCGTCTTGAGCAATCTGAGCGAAATGATCTGCAACACGAGCTCGGATAATCTTCATCGCCTTTTCACGATTTTTTTGCTGCGTTCGCTCTTCCTGCATTTCAACTTTGATATTAGTTGGCAAGTGAACAATACGTACTGCTGTTGCTACCTTGTTGACGTTCTGACCGCCTGCACCAGAAGCATGGTAAATATCCACGCGAAGATCTTTAGGGTCAATATCATATTCAACTTCTTCTACTTCTGGCATCACTAAAACTGTCGCCGTTGATGTGTGGACACGTCCTTGACTTTCTGTTACAGGTACTCGCTGAACACGATGGGCACCTGATTCATATTTGAGTTTTGAGTAAACAGACTGCCCTGATACCATAGCTACAACTTCTTTTAAGCCACCGACACCATTTGTTGAGGCTTCCATGACTTCAAAACGCCAGCCTTGACTTTCAGCATATTTTTGATACATGGCTAAGAGATCACCAGCAAAAAGAGCCGCCTCATCACCACCTGCTGCACCACGAATTTCCAAGATGATGTTTTTATCATCATTAGGATCTTTTGGCAGTAGCAAGATTTTTAACTTTTCTTCATAATCTTCTTTTTCTGCTTTTGCTGTTTTCAACTCATCTTTGGCCATTTCTTCCAATTCTGCATCGCCACCAGCATCTTTAATCATCTCTTCTGCATCAGCAATATTTTGAATCACTTGTTTATATTCACGATAAGCCGTCACGGTATCACGAGTATTTGCCTCTTCACGAGATAATTCCATAAATCGCTTAGTATCCGATACCACTTGTGGATCACTCAGTAGCTCGCCTAACTCTTCATAACGGTCTTCCACTGCTTGTAATTGATCATAAATATTCATCCGTTTCTCCTTTGTAATTTAAATAGTTAATGGTTCTGGATTAAAATAATGTTTGCGGCAAACAGATGTGTAGCTTTCATTGCCACCAATTTGAATTTGATTACCAACATAGACTGGTTTGCCATCTTCAGTTCGTAGTACCATCGTCGCTTTTTTACTGCAAAAATGGCAAATGGTTTTTATTTCTTCAATTTTGTCTGCCAACAATAACAACTGTTCTGACCCTTCAAATAAACGGTTTTGAAAATCATTTTTCAAACCAAAAGCCATAACTGGTACATCCAACTCATCTACCACACGAGCCAATTGATAAACATGGTGTTTGCCTAAAAATTGAGCCTCATCAATCAAGACACAATAAGGCTTGATTGCTAAATTTTCAATATAGCTATAAATATCAGTATCATCAGCAATCGGCAGGGCCTCACGACGCATACCAATCCGACTGGAAACAATTCCAAAATCATCTCGTGTATCCAAACTACTCGTCATAATAACAACAGGCTTGCCTTGTTCTTCATAATTATGAGCCACCTTCAAAATCTCAATGGTCTTACCTGAATTCATGGTTCCATATTTGTAATATAGCTGTGCCATTTTCATTCCTATTCTAAAACATAGTTCCTTTTATTTTATCATATTTTCTGCTTTTTGGGATAAGTCAGCAAGGATAAAATAAAAAAATGCTTATCACAGAAATGCATTTTATGATACACTAAAATGTATGACACTCGCTAAAACTCGTTTATCTCTTATGGGAACACAAATTGACGTAATGATTACTGGTAAATATAGTGATGAAGTACTGAAAGAAACTTGCCGACAATTACGTTACTATGCCCAACGGTTTAGTCCTTATGATAAGCATTCTGAGCTAACAACAATTCATAATAAAGCCTATCAGAGCCCACTTACTATCGCTCCTGACTTGTTTGACTTGATTACTATTGGAAAGCAACACAGTCTGGCACCCCAGAGCCAGTTAAATATCGCCATCGGTCCCTTGGTCAATGTTTGGCGAATTGGTTTTTCAGATGCCCATCTCCCAACCCATGACAGTATTAAAAAAGCACTACTTAATAGCCAAGCCAGTGATATATTGCTTGATTCAAACACCTCAACTATCTCTTTGAACCGTCCTAATATGTCACTAGATTTAGGAGCTATTGCCAAGGGATACATTGCTGATCAATTGATGGCATTTTTAAAAAAAGAACAAGTCACTTCTGCCATGCTTAATTTGGGTGGTAATGTTTTGGCTCACGGACCTAATCCCAATCACCCTAGTGGATTTTGGTTCATTGGGATACAAGACCCCAAGGCAGATCGTGGTCAACATTTATTGACCCTACCTATAAAAAATCTATCTATCGTCACATCTGGTATCTATGAAAGGCAGTTTAAGGATGGTGACAAATCATATCATCATCTTCTTGATAAGCAAACAGGTTTTCCCATAGATAGTGACATGGCAAGCCTAACCATTATTAGTCCTCAATCATTTGAAGCAGATATTTGGAGTACTCGCTTATTTGGTTTACCTATTGCTACGGCACTGAATTATATCAATCAACACCAACAGTTAGAAGGCATTATCATTGATAAAGACAATCAACTGTATCTTTCAAATCGCCTAAAATCTTATCAAAAAAGTTCTAGACGCTTGGTCTAGAACTTTTTTATTAGTTGATTAAGTTTCTGAAAAAGGTAATGATTTGTTGCCAAATATTAGCCAAGAAATTTTTACTTTCTTCAATACTAGCATTGGCATCAAAATTCAAATTCACCTGGTCAAACAGCGAACCTGCCTCAGCCACAATACTATCTTTCAAAGATGATAAGGTTGATTTGAAAGCTGCATCTGTAATCACGCCACTTTTTGATAGATTAAGTGCAAAATTGACAATTAAAGTAATTTGATTACTGGTCATACTTGTATTCAAGCCATAATTAGTTAAAGTATTGTTAACAATCTCTTCAATATCTTGTTTGGTTAAATTAGAACCACCATCTGCAACAGCCTGTTTAATATCTGTCAAAGCCACATTTAATTTATCAGCATCAAAATTCTCTTTATCTTGATTTTCAGCAGCAATATTAGCCAAAGTACTCAATTCTTCTTGAGCCAGTTCTTTATTTTCTGTCGCAATTTCAGCACCATTTTGCTCCAAAGAATAATAAATACCCGCTAAAGCACTTTCTCCCGTTACGGCTATAGGAGAAGCCACTGTAATTTCTGCCTTTTCAATCCCCAAAGTAACGGCTGCATTACGATACATGTTTTCTGTTACCTTGGTAATATTTTCTGGTGTCACGATATTGACTTTCAGTGTGCCTGATGAACCTAATTTTTGAATTTTCACCGAAGAATACAACTGCAAACTTGGATCATCAGCAACATTCATGATTTGAGCAAAAGCACTGGTTGTCATGGTTTTAAGTTGCTGGTCTTGACTATTGTAACCCAACAAATTCAGCGTTGTCGCCTTTTGTTCTTCAGTTAAAGAATACCCCAAGACATAGTCAGGTTGCACATAAGTTTCATCAATAACCGTTTGGACTTGACTATTTGCTTGAACATTACTGGTTGCCATGCTAGTTGTAAAAATCACTGCACTAGCCATCAAAATTTTATGCCATTTCATCATTATTCTCCTTAATCTTTCTAAATAACACTACAATAACACAATAAACTTATCTTTTTCTTAATAATCACTCATGTAATTCTAGAGGTAAGCCATCTGGATCAAAGAAAAAGGTTAATTTTTCATTAGTATAATCATCATAGCGAACTGGTTCAACAAAAATGCCCATAGATTCCAGTTCTTTCTTAGTCTGTTCAACATCTGCTACTTTAAAGCATAAATGCCTTAACCCAGTAGCTTCTGGATAATCTAATCTTTTTGGTGGAGCTTGATAAGAGGAATCTGATAGCTTATTACCAAAAATCTCCAACTCAATCGTCCCACATTTCAAATCAAGTTTATAGTCTTGCTTATGAGGACGATGATTTTCTCGGATAATCTCAAAACCTAACTTGTTTACATAAAAATCTCGTGACTTGTCATAGTCAGAAACAATGATTGCCACATGATGAATCACATCTAATTTCATTCTTATTCTCCAATTTTTCTTTATTATATCATAAGTCAAAATAAAAGACTGGATTTATCCAGTCTTTTATTGAATTTATAAGCTAATTTGATTGTAAGATTTTGTAAAGGAATCTTGAATCTCTTGAGAAGCCTGACTGAAATCAACTTCTCCTTCATAAGTAGCATGAACAATAATTCGTCCAGTTGCTTCAGGATTTGAACAAGTGACCAAGGTGAGATTCTTAACACCTGGTGTATCATCAATAACTTCAACATGCTCAGGTGTTACTTCTGTAATATCAGAAATCACATAGGTATAAATCTTATCCTTATCAGTGAGATAGATTTTCATTCCCAATTGAGCACGCTCTAATGGTGAAAAGAGCATTTCGGAAGCTCCTGTCAAACCAAAGACATTATGACTGGCCAAGGCATAGTTATTTTCTGCGCCCATAACCTGCTCCTCTTTCATGGTACCAGCTCCATAAGTCAGAGCAGTATTATCTAAGCCCTTAAAAATTGGCAAGTTAATATTCAATTCTGGGATAGAAATACCACCAATAACTGGTAATTCTTGAGCCTCCATTTGAGCAGCCAGTACAGATTCGGTACTAATAGATTTTACCGTTGAAAAATCAAAGTTCCCTTCTGACTGTTTGTTTTCTTCAATTTTTTCCTTAGTTACCTTAGAAACTTGGTATTTATTGGTATTGACTGCGATTAAGCTATTACGGATGGATTTGTTAAAGACCAGAGCCAATCCAACAATTAGCATAAGGCTCAATAGTAATGGACGCAACCATTTACTAATTTTTCTTGATTTCTTTGCCATATTTCCCTCTATTCTTCACTTATTTCTACGGCTTCTTCTGCCTCAACCAAGGTAAAAGTGACAATTTTGGCTGTTTGATCCAACCGCATAACCTTGACGCCTTGCGTTGAACGACCCGTTTGAGAGATATTTTGAACATTGGTTCTAATCATCACACCAGTCGTTGTCATGACCATAACATCTTCATTCCCTGTAATCGTGACAAGACCTGCCAAATGACCATTGCGTTCGGTAATGTTAACGGTTTTAATTCCTTTACCGCCACGGCCTTTAGTTGGATATTCACTAGCTGATGTTCGTTTACCAAAACCATTTTCTGTAATAATCAACACTTCTTGGCTGTCGTTAATACGGGCGGCACCGACAACACAATCACCCTCTCGTAAACTCAATCCCTTGACTCCAGACGCACTACGTCCCATACTTCTCACTTTTGTTTCATCAAAACGGACAGAATAACCAAATTTAGTCCCAATAATAACATTATCTTGGCCTTCTGTCAACAAAACGTTAATCAGTTCATCGTTCTCTTTCAAATTCAAGGCAATCAAACCATTTTGACGAATATTACTAAAAGCTGATAAGCTTGAGCGCTTCACAAGGCCTTGTTGGGTCGTGAAGAAAAGAAACTTATTCGCAAAATCATCACTCTTCAAGTTCATAATCGTTTGGATGGTCTCATTCTCCTCTAGTTTGAGCAGATTAACCACTGGAAGCCCCTTGGCAGTACGACCATATTCAGGGATTTCATAGCCTTTCAGACGATAGACACGTCCTTTATTTGTAAAAAAGAGCATAACGTCATGGGTACTGGTTGAGATTAGATCACGAACAAAATCATCATCATTCACTCCTGTTCCTTGAACACCACGTCCCCCACGTTTCTGACTACGGAACTCATCTTGTGGTAAACGCTTGATATATCCCTTATTAGACAAGGTAATCAAAACATCTGTTTCTTCAATCAAATCTTCATCTTCAATTGATAGAACTTCACCCACCATCAATTCTGTACGACGTTCATCAGCATACTTACGCTTGATTTCTTCAAGTTCTTCTTTGATAATGGCAATAACACGTTCTGGTTTGGCTAAAATATCAGCTAAATCAGCAATTAAAGCTAATAAATCCTGATATTCTGACTGAATTTTATCTCGTTCCAAGCCAGTCAAACGACGCAAACGCATGTCCAAAATGGCTTGACTTTGACGTTCCGATAAATTAAATCGCTTAATTAACTGAGCTTGAGCTAGGGCGTCAGTTTCACTATTTCGGATAATTGTAATCACTTCATCCAAATGGTCTAAAGCAATCAACAAACCTTCTAAAATATGTGCTCGTTGCTCTGCCTTGGTCTTATCAAATTGTGTTCGACGTGTAATAACCTCTTTTTGATGGGCAATATAATTATCTAAAATTTGACGCAAGGAAAGAATTTTAGGAATACCATGTTCAATGGCCAGCATATTGAAACCAAAGTTTGTTTGCAGGCTGGTTAACTTGAAAAGGTTATTTAAGATAACACTCGCTGACGCATCACGTCGGACTTCAATAACTAAACGAACGCCTTCACGATTAGATTCGTCACGAACTGCCGTAATTCCCTCAATACGTTTTTCTTGAGCTAAGCGAACAATATGCTCATGAACTTTAACCTTGTTGACCATGTAAGGAAACTCTGTCACGACAATCCGTTCACGACCATTGGACATCTCTTCAATCTCTGTCTTAGCTCGTAAAACAATAGACCCCTTACCTGTTTCATAAGCCTTATGAATGCCTGACTTACCCATAACCAAAGCGCCAGTCGGAAAATCAGGACCAGGTAAAACCGTCATCAAATCCCGGGTTGTTGATTCTGGCTTATCCAACACCATTTTGACCGCCTCGATTGTTTCTCCTAAATTGTGTGGTGGGATATTGGTTGCCATACCAACTGCAATTCCTGTTGCCCCATTAACCAAAAGATTAGGGAAACGAGCAGGTAAAACTAAAGGTTCTCGCTCGCTACCATCATAGTTATCTGCAAAGTCAACCGTATTTTTGTTAATGTCACGCAGCATTTCTAAAGCAATCTTGCTCATTCTTGCCTCAGTATAACGCTGAGCCGCTGGACGATCACCATCCATTGAACCAAAATTTCCATGACCATCAACCAACATATGTCGGTAATTCCACCACTGAGCCATACGAGCCATGGCTTCATAAATAGATGAATCACCATGAGGATGGTATTTACCCATGACATCACCTGTAATACGAGCCGATTTCTTATGAGGCTTATCTGGTGTCACCCCTAGTTCATTCATCCCATATAGAATTCGACGATGAACGGGCTTAAGGCCATCACGAACATCAGGCAAGGCACGAGCCACAATTACACTCATGGCATAGTCAATAAAACTTGTTTTCATTTCACTTGTTAAATTGACATTTACTAAATTTTTATCTTGCATTTTCTGCCTCTTTTCTCACGAAACTCACCTTCTTATTATACCATAAAAAGCTAAAACTCTCGGTCTGTAAGCGTTCTCATCAAGGATTTTTCATTTTCTTAATGACATTTTTCACAAAAAGTGATAGAATAAGGTTCGTATGGAGAAATCCAATAAAATATAAAGGGAGATGTTTAGAATATGACAACTAAACAACACAAAAAAGTTATCCTTGTCGGCGATGGTGCCGTTGGTTCATCTTATGCCTTCACCTTGGTTACTCAAGGTATTGCACAAGAACTTGGAATTATTGATATTTTCAAAGAAAAAACTCAAGGTGACGCTGAAGATTTGAGCCATGCGCTTGCTTTCACATCACCTAAAAAGATTTATGCTGCTGATTATTCTGACTGTCATGACGCTGATTTAGTTGTTTTGACAGCAGGTGCTCCACAAAAACCAGGTGAAACTCGTTTGGATTTGGTAGAAAAAAACCTTCGCATCAACAAAGAAGTTGTTAATGCAATTGTTGAGTCAGGTTTCAATGGAATTTTCCTTGTTGCAGCTAACCCAGTTGACATCTTAACTTACTCGACTTGGAAGTTCTCAGGTTTCCCGAAAGAACGTGTTCTCGGTTCAGGAACTTCACTTGATTCTGCTCGTTTCCGTCAGGCCTTGGCTGAAAAAATCGGTGTTGACGCACGTTCAGTCCATGCTTATATCATGGGAGAACATGGTGATTCAGAATTTGCAGTTTGGTCACATGCTAACGTTGCCGGTGTTAAATTAGAACAATGGTTAAAAGATAACCAAGACGTTGATGAGCAAGGTTTGATTGATCTCTTTATTTCTGTGCGTGATGCCGCTTATTCAATCATCAACAAAAAAGGAGCAACTTACTATGGTATTGCTGTGGCTCTTGCTCGTATTACAAAAGCTATTCTTGACGATGAATCAGCTGTTCTTCCAATTTCAGTTTATCAAGATGGACAATACGAAGGTGTTGAAGATGTTTATATCGGTCAACCAGCTATTGTAGGTGCACACGGTGTTGTTCACCCAGTCAATATTCCATTAAACGATTCTGAACTTCAAAAAATGCAAGCTTCTGCTAAACAATTAAAAGATATTATTGATGAAGCATTTGCGAAAGAAGAATTTGCATCTGCTAGTAAAAACTAATTTAATAAAAAACATCCTTAATGATTAAGGATGTTTTTTATTAGTCATTAAACAAGAAAAAATCTCAGCTCTTTGGCTGAGATTTATTAAATTATTTTGCATTAAGAGCAGCCATTGTGATGTAGTTGTATGGCTTATTGAAATGTGGCAAGAAGAAAATATCTGTTAGTGCCAATTTCTCGATCGTTACACCTTCTTGGATAGCAAGTGAGAACATATGAATACCCATAGACATATCTTCACGAGCTACCATTTGAGCACCAAGGATACGACGTGATTCTTTATCGTAAACGATTTTTAGCGTTACTGGGAAGTTACCATGTTCCATAAACTCTGGTTTTTGATTATCAGTAAACTCAGTGACCTCAGCATCAAAACCAAGACGATTTGCTTTTTCAAGTGTCAAACCAGTTGATACCATGTGCAAGCCATAGATTGAAATACCATTTGACCCTTGAACACCAATTCCTTCAAGATCTGTACCACAAGCGTTATGTGCTGCTACGATACCTGTACGAACGGCATTTGATGCAAGAGCGATATAGCTAGTGTCTTTAGTTGCATTGTCATAGATTGTTGCACAATCACCAATTGCATAAACATCTTTAACACTTGTTTCTTGTTTCTTATTAACAAGGAATGCACCATTACGGAACAATTCAACTTTATCACCAGCAAGAGCTGTATTAGGACGGAAGCCAACAGCCAAAACAACCATGTCAACATCGTACTCAGCTTTATCAGTAATGATTTTTTCAACTTTACCATCACCAGCGATTTCTTTAACCGTTTGACCGAAAGCCAGTTGGATGCCATTATCTTCAAGATTCTTAGCCATCATATCAGTCAAATCTTTGTCATAATAACCGGCAAGACATGTATCAACAACGTCAATCAAGATGACTTCTTTGCCTTTACGTTGGAAAGCTTCTGCTAACTCAACACCAATATAACCTGCACCAACAACAGCAACACGTTTAATATCAGCATCTTTTAGTTTTTCAATAACGTCTGCTGAATTTTGATACAATTTAACAAATTGCAAGTTCTTAAGTGTAGCTTCAAATTCACGAGAACCTTCTTTGATTTCAGCACCTTTGATTGGAGGAAGAATTGGTTGTGAACCTGTTGCAAAGATCAATTTGTCATAAGTTTCAACATGTTTTGTTCCATCTTCTAGAACTGCATGAACTTCTTTTTTGTCATAGTCGATAGACTCAACAGGAGAGTTCATGTAAACCTTAGCTCCCATACTTTCCAATTGTTCTTTATCAGAATAGAACAGACCTTCCGGTCCAGCAATTTGTTCACCAATCCAAAGCGCCATTCCGCAACCTAGGAAAGAAATGTTAGAG
This sequence comes from Streptococcus sp. sy018, assembly GCF_007859185.1. Taxonomy (NCBI): domain Bacteria; kingdom Bacillati; phylum Bacillota; class Bacilli; order Lactobacillales; family Streptococcaceae; genus Streptococcus; species Streptococcus sp. sy018. The sequence continues at coordinate 416,668 of NZ_VOHN01000001.1, forward strand.
TTTTGATCAAAAACAACAATTTCGTTTTCACTACCATAATTTGACAACATTGTTTTAATACAAGCTGTACCCGCGTGGTTTGCACCAACAACAACAATTTTACTCATTTTAAAATCTCTACTTTCATTTTTTCTTACTCTTTTATTATACCATTTTTTAAAAACGCTTTCCACTAATTTGACTAGATTTTACGTTATTTATTTAAAAAATAAAAAATCGGCATAACCGATTTTTTATTTTGATTTAATGTAGTTCACTCCATCAGCTTTAGGTGCGACAGATTGTCCAAAGAAAGCTGCTAAAACCACAATAGTCAAAAGATAAGGTGCAATCTGAAGGTAAACTGTTGGAATTTTTGACAAGAGTGGTAATTGACTACCAATAACCGCTAAACTTTGTGATAAACCAAAGAATAGACTAGCCAACATAGCACCGACTGGATTCCACTTACCGAAGATCATCGCCGCTAAGGAAATGAAACCTGGACCTAAGATTGTTGTAATGGCAAAGTTTACTGAGATAGATTGCGCATAGAGTGCTCCTCCAACACCACCAAGGAAACCTGAAATCATAATACCAAAATAACGCATTTTGTAAACATTGATTCCCAAAGTGTCTGCTGCTTGTGGGTGCTCACCAACTGAACGCAAACGTAAACCAAAACGTGTCTTATATAGAACATACCATGCAGCGAATGAGAAAGCAATCGCTAAATAACCTAAGATACTCGTATTTGTAAAGAAAATTTCACCTAGAACAGGAATATCTGACAGAACTGGGAAAGTGAATTTTCCAAAAGATTGTTGGATATTATCTGTTTGCCCTTTAGAATAAAGAGCCTTAGTTAAGAAAATCGCTAGAGCAGGTGCTAAAAGATTGAGTACTGTACCACTTACAGTATGGTCGGCTCTAAAATTGATAGTCGCTAAGGCATGGATAAGAGAAAAAACTAACCCAACCAAACCTGCTACCAACATAGCTACCCAAGGAGTCATTTTTCCAAAACTATCAGCAAATTCTAAATTGAAAACAATTCCAGAAAAGGCTCCAACAACCATGATCCCTTCAAGACCGACATTAACCGTTCCAGAACGTTCTGAGAAAACCCCGCCAATACTAGTAAAAATTAAAGGCGCAGCATAGATTAACATAGAGGATACTAAGAGCGATAAAATTGTTACTAAACTTAATGATGGCATCCTATTTTCCTCCTTTTCCAGCTTTTCGTGAAGCCATAAATCGTTCAATTAAATAATGTGATGCAACGAAGAAGATAATTGAAGCTGTTACAATACTTACCAATTCTGGTGGAATACCAGCCACAGTCATCCCTGTCTTACCAACACTCAAAATGGCAAAAAGCAAGGCAGCAAAGAAAATACCAATTGGAGAATTCGCTGCTAACAAACTAACAGCCATCCCTTCAAAACCAATAGCAAGTGAGCTGTTTTGAACAAAGACATTTTCAAACGTTCCTAGTCCTTCAACAACCCCACCAAGACCTGCTAAGGCACCTGAGATAACCATAGATAAGATAATGGTTTTTTTAGCTGACATACCTGCATATTCACTGGCATGTGAATTCAGACCAACTGAACGAATTTCAAAACCTAAAATTGTTTTGTTCAGTAAGAACCAAATAACAACAATTGCAATCAAGGCAAAGAAAATACCGATATTCATTCGAGAATTACTAGTCATTGCTGATAGCCATTCTGTTTGATAAGAAGCATTGCTACTAACTTGAATACTAGAGTCAACACTACGCATTAAATCTTTAGAAAAAGCATTTTGAATAATGGCATTACCACCGTAAAGAATGATGTAATTCATCATAATAGTTACAATAACTTCACTAGTTCCTAAATAAGCACGAAGAATACCAGGAATCGCACCAGCAAGTCCTCCAGCAAGCATCGCAATAATAACAGTAATGAGAATTAACAATGGACGAGACATATCGGGATTTTCCAAAGCAAACCAGCCCGCAGCTATCCAACCAGCTAAGGCTTGTCCTGGTAATCCAACGTTGAAGAATCCAGCACGGCTAGCTACTGAGAAGCCTAAACCAATTAAAATTAGTGGCCCCATCGCACGGAAAATTTCTCCAATATTTTTCAAGCTACCAAAAGCCACTTGGAAAAGACCTTCATAACCCCAAAGTGGGTCATATCCAAAAATAAGCATGACTACTGCACCTAGCAACAGGCCTAGTAGAACTGAAATTAAAGGAACAATAATTTGTTGATTTTTCTTAGACATGACTAACCTCCTTGTCAATAGCACCGCCTGCCATCAAGATACCTAACTCTTGTTTATTAGTTTCTTCTGGTTTTACAATGCCTTTAATATGGCCGTCATGAATTACAGCAATACGATCTGAAACATCTAAAATTTCATCTAATTCAAAACTCACAACAAGAACTGCCTTGCCTTTATCACGTTCAGCAATCAAACGTTTACGAATATACTCAATCGCTCCCACATCCAAACCACGAGTTGGTTGACTAACAATTAGTAAGTCTGGGTTACGATCAACTTCACGGGCAATAATAGCCTTTTGCTGATTACCACCTGAAAAACCTTTGGCAGGTACTAGTTCATTAGCTCCACGAACATCAAACTCTGCCATCAATTTTTTCGCATACTCATTGATTTTCTTATAATCTAAGATACCTTTTTTACTTAAAGGTTCTTTATAATAAGTTTGAAGCGCGATATTTTCAGCCAAAGTCATAGGAAGTACCAAACCATCACGATGACGGTCCTCAGGAACATGACCAACACTCAGCTCTGTAATTTGACGAGCTGTCATTTTTGTTATTTCTTGTCCTTTGATTTTAATGCTGCCTGATTTCGCCTTGCGTAATCCTGTGATTGCTTGAATCAATTCACTCTGACCATTGCCATCAATTCCAGCAATACCAATAATTTCACCAGCTCTCACATCTAATGATAGATTTTTAACGGCTGGAATTCCCCTATTTTCATTGACAACTAAATCTTTAATTGATAACACAACGTCTTTTGGTTCAGCAGCTTTTTTAGCCGTTTTGAAAGAAACAGAACGTCCAACCATCATTTCAGCCAAATCTTCAGCAGTTGCTCCAGCAACATTAACCGTTTGAATACTCTTACCACGACGAATTACAGTAACACGATTAGCAACTGCTCGAATCTCGTCTAATTTATGTGTGATTAGGATAATAGATTTACCTTCTTTAACCAAATTACGCATGATTACCATCAATTCTTGAATTTCAGATGGGGTCAAAACGGCTGTTGGCTCATCAAAAATCAACAAATCTGCTCCACGATAAAGAGTTTTCAAAATTTCAACACGTTGTTGAGCACCTACCGTAATGTCTTCGACCTTAGCTGAAGGATCCACAGCCAAGCCATATTTTTCAGAAAGTTCCTTAATCTCTTTAGTAGCTTTCTTCAAATCTAAAACACCATTTTTGACCGTTTCATTACCAAGAATGATATTTTCAGCAACGGTAAAAGCTTCAACTAGCATAAAGTGCTGATGCACCATTCCGATCCCTAAACTGTTAGATTTAGAGGGGGAATCAATTTTAACCACCTCACCTTTAATCGCAATTTCTCCACTCGTTGGTTCAAGTAAGCCTGCGAGCATATTCATCAAAGTTGATTTTCCTGCTCCATTTTCACCAAGAAGAGCATGAATCTCACCTTTTTTAACCGTTAGGTTAATGTGATCATTAGCTACAAAATCACCAAATTTTTTTGTGATTTCTCTCATTTCAATGACATTTTCAGTCATAGGAATCTTCCTTTCAACATAATATCTATCAGTCAGTAAAACTTAGCAAAATTGCTAAGCTTTACTGAGGTATAAATACCTCAGTCTCTTAAAAAGCGACCGACAATGGTCGCTTTATGCATCATTATTTTTCTGGAACAGTGATTTCACCAGAAATAATTTTAGCTTTAGCATCTTCCACTGCTTTTTTAGCCTCATCATCAAGATTAGTTGTAGCAATATTCACACCACCATCTTTAAGACCATAAACAGTTGTTTTACCACCTGGGAATTTACCATCTTTTGTCTCGTTTGTGATTGATTGTAAAGCATTACCAACTTCTTTAATAGATGATGCTAGAACAAAGTTTGATTCCTTACCATCTTTAGAAGTGTATTTACCTTCTTCAGATTGATCTCGGTCAACACCGATAACCCAAACTTTTTCATCTTCGTTTTTAGTTTCGTTGATTGATTTAGCTTCACTAAATACGCCTGCACCAGTTCCTCCTGCTGCTTGATAGATAACATCTGCACCAGCTGCATATTGAGCAGCTGCGATTGTTTTACCTTTAGCCGCATCACCAAATGAACCAGCATATTCTACTGAAATTTTAATAGATGAATCTACAGATTTCACACCCGCTTCAAAACCTTTTTCGAAACGAGTGATAACTTCACCTTCCATACCACCGATGAAGCCAACTTGTTTAGTTTTCGTTGCTTTAGCTGCTGCAACCCCTGCCAAATATGCCGCTTCATTATCTGCAAAAACAACACTCGCTACGTTATCTTTACCTTCAATAACAGAGTCAATGATCGCAAAGTTAGTATCTGGATTATCACCAGCAACTTTATCTACTGCATCATAGAGAGCAAATCCTACACCGAAAACTAACTGATAACCACTATCTACTGCACTACTCAAGTTAGTTGTAAATTCTGATTCACCTGATGATTGGAAGTAAGTATAGCCATTATCTTTTGATAGACCATTCTCTTTACCCCAAGCTTGCAAACCTTCCCAAGCTGACTGGTTAAATGATTTATCGTCAACTCCACCAGTATCCGTAACCATTGCAACTTTCAAATCCGTTGCTGCTTCACTAGATGACGCCGCCTTACGATTTGAACAAGCCGCTAATCCCAATACGGCTACTGAAGCCAAACCAACACCAATAAGTTTTTTGTTCATGTGACTGAACCCTCCTAAATATTTTTTTGTAACTTAAAGCTACGGTACATAAGAAACAGATTAGTTAAAATCTGTGAAAGAATATGGAATTAAATCCTTGACCATCATCTCGACCGTCTTACCATTTTTTGCTATCAATGTCACCTTGCTAGTCGGTTCAAAAAATTCAACCATCACTTGACGACAAGCTCCACAAGGTGATATAGGTTCTTCCGTTTCACCATATACTGCGATTTCTGTCAATTTTGTATAACCTTCAGAAACTGCTTTAAATATAGCTGTCCGTTCACCACAATTGGTTAAACCATAACTGACGTTTTCCACATTACAACCTAAGAAAAATTCTCCATCAGCTGTTTTAACAGCTGCTCCAACTGGGAATTTTGAATAAGGTACATAAGCTTTCTCGCTGGCTTTTTGAGCTAAATCTATTAACTTAGTATCCACCATTAACGCTTTCTCCTTTGATAATTGCCACACCTGAAGAAGTACCTATACGCGTCGCTCCTGCTTCAATAAAAGCTTGGGCATCGGCAAGTGACCGGGCACCTCCTGCTGCTTTAACACCGACTTCTAATCCGACTGTTTCACGCATCAATTTTACATCGGCTACCGTCGCACCATTAGTTGAAAAACCCGTTGACGTCTTAACAAAATCAGCTCCAGCTTTAACTGCTAGTTGACAAGCTAAAACTTTTTCTTCTTCAGTTAAAAGACATGTTTCAATAATGACTTTAACTAATTTATCTTGACTAGCTTCAACAACAGCTCTAATATCTGATTCTACTAATTCTAGGTCTCCCGACTTCAACGCACCAATGTTAATTACCATGTCAATCTCATCAGCTCCAGCTTTAATACTTGCAGCTGTTTCAAATGCCTTAACATCTGATAATGTTGCACCTAAAGGAAAACCTACAACTGTACAAACTTTAACATCTGTCTCTTTCAATGCTTTAGCACAATAAGAAATCCAAGTTGGATTTACACAGACACTTGCGAAATCATATTCTTTTGCTTCAGCGATTAGTTGATCGATTTGTTCACGTGTGCTATCTTGTTTGAGTAGCGTGTGATCAATATATTTATTTAGTTGCATAATTACTTTTAGCCTCTTTCCTAAGAAATAATTTTCAAAATTTCTTTTGGTTTTTCTTGAACATCACCAATTGCAATATTAGCTTGACACTCTGCTAAAACTGTTGAGTCTAATTCTTGATTTGAGTAAACTTTAAGAATCACATCACCTTTAGCAACAAATTCTCCTACTTTTTTATCAAAAACTAAACCTGTCTCATAATCTAGAGCATCAGTTTTGACAGCTCTACCCGCCCCCAAACGCATAGCAATCAAGCCAAATTCCAAGGCTGGCAAAGCAGTGATGTAGCCATCTTTTTCAGCTTTGACTTCAGTAATGTATTGAGCTTGCGATGGACGATACAAATCTTCCAAATCTCCACCTTGATAAGCCACCATCTCTTCAAATTTTTTCAAAGCTTGACCATTGATGAGATGTTCTTTGATGGTTGATAATTCTTCCTTACGTCCGGCCAACTCTAACATAACTTGAGCCAATTCACAGATAAACTCTGTCACATCTTCACGACCCTTACCTTGCATAATCTCTAGTGCCTCTAACACTTCTAAGCGATTACCTACAGCACGCCCCAAAGGCTGACTCATGTTAGTTATTGCTGCAACTGTCTTGCGACCGACTTCATTACCAAGGGCAACCATAGTTCGAGATAAGGTTTCAGCATCATCAAGATTTTTCATGAAGGCACCATCACCAACTGTCACATCTAGCAAAATGCTATCTGCTCCTGCCGCAATCTTTTTACTCATAACTGAACTAGCAATCAGTGGAATAATGTCAACTGTCGCTGTCACATCACGCAAAGCATAAAGCAACTTATCCGCTTTAACCAGTTGATCCGACTGTCCAATAACCGAAACACCAATTTCTTTAACTTGTTGAATAAATTCTTCTTGTGTCCGATCGATTTGATAACCTTTGATTGATTCCAACTTATCAAGAGTACCACCAGTATGGCCTAAACCACGTCCACTCATTTTAGCGACAGGAACACCAAAACTAGCAACTAAAGGTGCCAAAATCAAGGTCACTTTATCACCGACACCTCCTGTCGAGTGTTTATCTGTTTTAATACCACCAATAGAAGACAAATCAATCTCTTGTCCTGTTTTGACCATGCTCATAGTCAAATCTCGAATCTCATTAACTGACATCCCTTGGAAGTAAATCGCCATTGCCATAGCTGACATCTGATAATCTGGCACTTGTCCTTGAGCATAATTTGAAATCAACCAGTTGATTTCTTCTGTACTCAATTCTTTGCCATCACGTTTTTTTTGAATTAAATCTACTGCTCTCATCATTTCACACTTCTAAGTATATAATAGCCCTTATCTTTTTTAATAATGTCACAATTACCAAAAACTTCTTCCATTTTCTGCTTTGCACTAGGAGCACCTTGTTTCTTTTGAATTACAATGGTTAAATCTCCACCCTTGTTCAGATAATGAATCGCCTCTGATAAAATAGTATGGACGACTACTTTTCCTGCCCGAATAGGAGGGTTACTGATGATATGATCAAAGTTACCGGTTACCTCCGTATAAAGATTTGATTGAAAAATATTAGGCTGAACTTGGTTTAACTGAGCATTTTGCTTTGCTAAATCTAGAGCTCGTAAATTAATATCCACCATTGTTGACTTCACTTGATAAGCTTTAGCCAAACTAATTCCTAACGGTCCGTAACCACATCCTACATCCAAGACACTTTCTCCTGGCGAAAAAGTTAAAGTAGATAGAAGCACTTGACTTCCATAATCAACCATACGCTTGGAAAAAACACCCGAGTCTGTTAAAAAATGAAATTTTTGTCCTAATAAGTCAACTTCTAGTTTTTGAATGTCGTGTTGACTATTTGGATTTTCTGTATAATACATATTTGTCATATTTATCAATACACTCTTGTATTTTTCTTACAAAATTATCTTAACATAATCTTAAGATTTTGACAAGCTTTAAATCATTTTTTCGTTAGTTTAATGACGCTTACAAAGAGATAACATTCGGCAATCAAGCGTTTTCTTTTCATTTATGCTATAATATTAGTGTTTGTAAGCCTAGACAAACCAAATATACGATTTTTATTTAAGGAATTCTCTCAACTATGGATTTAAGTAATTTTTTTACAATTTCACGTCAGAGTTGGCGGCAATTACTATCCCCTACTGACCATATTCCCCTAACAACTGATGAATTAGAACGTATCAAAAGTCTTAATGATAAAATTAGCATTGCAGATGTTAAAGACATCTACCTTCCTTTGGTTAGTTTAATTCAAATTTATAAGAAAAATTTTGATGATCTTCATTTTTCGAAAAATATCTTTTTACAACAGCGTACTCCCAATAGACCTTTTATCATCGGCATTTCTGGTAGTGTTGCCGTTGGCAAATCAACAACGAGTCGTCTATTAACCCTTCTATTAAAACGAACCTTTCCCAAAAGTACAGTCAACATGGTAACTACTGATGGCTTTCTCTATCCGAACGCTATTTTAAAAAAGAAACATCTACTCCAGCGCAAAGGATTCCCTGAATCCTATGATATGAAGCGTCTAATTCATTTCCTTAATGAGATAAAAAATAACCAAAAAACAACAATCCCTATTTATTCACATGATATTTATGATATTGTCCCCAATCATCAAGAAGAAATTGATGTGCCTGATATTTTAATCATCGAAGGTATCAATGTTTTACAAACTCAAGAAAATCAAAATCTATACATTAGTGATTATTTTGATTTTTCAATTTATATCGACGCTGATCGTCAAGCTATTGAACGTTGGTACTTAGAACGTTTTGAAACATTATTAGATTTAGCAGTAACCAAACCAACTAACTATTATTATCAATTTACACAGATGCCTCGTCAAGAAGCCTTAGCCTTCTCAAAAAATGTTTGGCAATCTATCAATCTCATCAATCTTAAAGAATTTATCGAACCAACCAAGCAACGTGCTGAACTGATTTTATACAAATCAAATAATCATGAAATTAAACAAATTTTTCTCAAAAAATAATATTCTCAGTGATAATTTTATAGAAAATGATGATTTCTGCTTGTCAAGTACATTATTTTCAGCTATAATAAGATAGTTAGTATAAATGGAGGTGAAAACATTGGCAAATATCAAATCAGCTATCAAACGTGCTGAACTTAACGTAAAACAAAACGCTAAAAACTCAGCACAAAAATCAGCTATGCGTACTGCAATCAAAGCATTCGAAGCTAACCCAACTGAAGAACTTTACCGTACTGCAAGTTCAGTTATTGATAAAGCTGAGTCAAAAGGCTTGATTCATAAAAACAAAGCAAGTCGTGACAAAGCACGTCTTGCTACAAAATTAGCAAACTAAAAGACAGTCCATCGGACTGTTTTTTCATATTCAAATGAATCACTTGACCATTTTAAGAAACAAAAAAGCCTATTCATACATAGGCTTTTAATGGTTAAAAATTAAGCAAAAATAGTCAAAATAAGCGCTAAAATCGCTGGGCCACCTTGAGTTAAAATAATTTTAGGACTGCTAGTCAAAGCACCGTAGCTAGCAACCAAAATAATGTAAATTAAAATAGCTGGAACAAAACTGACATTAAACAACAAACCATATAGTAGGCCAACACCTAATAGTCCGTTATAGATACCTTGGTTTTTGAATAGGGTATTGAGTGATTTTTGTTTCAATTCCTCCTGTGACATGCCAAAAACTTTAGCGGTTTTGGCAGAACTGGTTATCACGGTTTCTAAATACATGATATAAAAACACTCTAGGGCTACTAAGACAACAAAAAAATTAGCTATAATTGACATAAAAAATACTCCTTTTAGGTTAAATAGTTGATGTGCTATAATAGAATAACAAGCATCTATGAATTAAACAAGAACAAAGCAATTAGTTTTAGACAAAAAAACAAAAACTGTCTAATTAAAGGAGCATAAAATGATTAATTCAGTACAACGGAGTCAGAAAAAAATCGAAAATGCACTAAGTTTGCTATTGATGACTCAAACCTTAACAAAAATTACCAGCAGCCAAATCGCTAAAGAAGCCCAAATCAGTCGGGCTAGTTTTTATAATTACTATAAAGATAAATATGACATTATCGATTGCTGTCAACAACGTGTTTTTCAAAAACTAGAACTTGTTTTTGCTCAATTTACTACTAATCGACATGAAAATATTTGCCAAATTTTTGACATTCTAAATCAAGAAACCTTATTTTCTACTCTGTTACTACCAAATGGAAGTAAAGAAATTCATGATTTCTTGCGCTATAAATTTCAGGAACTTGTACGGGAAGATTTAAAAATACAAGGCTCTAAATTTTTAGATAGATTTGAAACACATGAAAATCATTATTGTATCGTCTATCTTTCGAGTGCTTATTTCACTGTTTGTCAAACATGGATTTCACAAGGAAAAAAAGAAAGCCCTAGCCAAATGGCAGACTTTCTCCTTAAAATGATTAAACCTTATCACTTATCTTCTTGAATATGAACTGGTAAGGCTCCGAAACTTTGTGAGGTTGGCATCATTTCCAGACGATTGATATTGATGTGCTGAGGTTGTTGAATCAACCAAATAATCGTCTTAGCAATATCTTCGGGTTGAATGCTATTTGTTCCTTCGTATAATTTTTCAGCTCGTTCCTTATCTCCTTTAAAACGAACAAAAGAAAATTCTGTGCCACCACAAAGACCTGGCTCCAAATTGGTCACTCGAACGCCTGTTCCTGCTAAATCTGCACGTAGATTAAGACTAAATTGTTTAACAAATGCCTTGGTTGCACCGTAAACATTACCACCAGGGTAAGGATAAGTACCCGCAATTGAACCAATATTGATAATTTGACCGCGTTTAAGGACAAGTTTAGGTAAGAGTTGATTAGTGATGAATGACAACCCTAAAACATTCGTCATAATCATGGTTTCCCAATCATTGAAGTCTGCCTCTTGTGCTTTATCCAATCCTAATGCCAAACCTGCATTATTGATCAAGACATCTATCATTGACCAATTTTCAGGTAATTGAGCCAATGCCTTATCAACTTCTGCTTTATTAGTAAGATCTAATGATAAGGGATAAAAAGATTCACCTAATTCTTTTTTTAGATCTTCTAATTTTTCTTGTCGTCGAGCGGCTCCAATAACGCGATAACCTGATTGAACCAATTCTTGACAAATGGCTCGTCCAAAACCAGCTGATGCCCCTGTTACTAAAATCGTTTTCATTTTTCTCCTTATTGAAAAAAACTGGATAAACTCATCCAGTTTTTTGTTAGCTTAATTATCTAAAGCCTGTGCTGCTGTGATGATACCTAATTTATAAATATCTTCGGCATTTGATCCACGAGATAAGTCATTAACTGGTTTATTCAAACCTTGTAAAATTGGTCCGATTGCCTCAAATGAGCCCAAACGTTCAGCAATCTTATAACCTATATTACCTGACTGAAGGTCTGGGAAGATAAAGGTATTTGCCTGTCCTGCCACTTGACTATCTGGTGCCTTAATTTTGGCAGTGGCTGCTACATAAGCTGCATCAAACTGTAATTCCCCATCTAATTTTAGGTTAGGTGCCATTTCTTTAGCCAAACGTGTTGCTTCAACTACCTTATCAACATTAGGTGATTTCCCTGACCCCATCGTTGAAAAACTTAACATCGCCACATAAGGATCAATAGCAAAAATTTTAGCTGTTTCCGCTGTATTAACTGCAATTTCCGCCAATTCTTGCGCATTTGGTTCAATGTTAATCGCACAATCACCAAAAACCAAACGTTCATTCGTGCTATCACGATTCATGATGAAAATTCCTGATGTTCTTGAAACCCCTGGTTTTGTCTTGATGATTTGTAAGGCTGGTCGTACAGTATCTGCTGTAGAATGAATCGCACCACTTACCATACCAGCTGCCAAGCCCATTTGAACCAACATCACACCAAAATAATTAACATCTTTCAATAATTGGTCAGCTTGTTCTGGCTCGACCTTCCCCTTACGCAAGTCAAGAAACATTTCTTTCATCACTGCTAATTGATCATAGTTTTCTGGATCAATGATTGTGACGTTTGACTGCTCATAACCAGCCTCAGCCAATAATTTTTCAACGTCACTTGTATTTCCCAAAACAATCGGTTCTAACAAACCTTCAGCTTTTAAGCGTCCAGCTGCCGTAACCACTCGCAAATCATTACCTTCTGGAAAAACAATCTTAATATTTTTGCCGACAATTTTTTCTTTTAATGTTTCAAATAATGATGCCATAATCACTCTTTATCCTTTCGTTTTCCATTTTATCATAAAATTTTCCATATCATCTGTCAAGTCACTCGTGTGTATTTGTTTTTCCTTGGTAAAAGGATTGACAAAACTTAGTTGATGACAATGCAAGGCTTGTCTAGTTAGCCCCAAGTCCATGCGGCCACCATAAAGATCATCTCCTAGTAGCGGGAAACCAATATGTGCGAAATGTACCCTAATTTGATGCGTGCGTCCTGTATGTAGTTTAATATCTACCAACTTGACCTCACCAAAATCTTCAACAACCTGATAACTAGTATGAGCATACTTGCCATCTGGATGCACACAACGTGTGATAATGCTATCTTCTGGTCTAGCTATTGGCGCAATAATATCACCTTGACTGGCCAACTCTCCTGAGCCTGAAATTAAGGCATAATAACGTTTTTCAATTGTTTTAGCTTGTAATTGTTTATCCAAACGAGCATGAGCATAACCATGTTTAGCAAAAAGCATTAAACCACTGGTATCCTTATCCAATCGTGTGACAATATGAACCTGACGATTAGGATAATCATTAGCTACATAATAATATTTAACGAAATTAGCCATTGTATTAGAATGAAGCACACTTGGAATACTGGCTACACCATGGGGCTTATTGAGAAGTAAAAAATGTTCATCTTCATAAACAATCGCCAAATCACGCGCCACAGGTTGTAAACTACCCGCTAAATCTTCTTCATTTGGAACCTCAATGGTTACCTTATCTCCAACAGCTAAAACATAGGTGGCATTTTGTTCCACATCATTAACCCAAATATTGCCCCCCTTAAACTTAACTTTAGCTAAAAGAGCCTTTGAAACATCATGCTCCTTCAGTAAACTCTTAACTTGACAGGGACGATGGGCAATAAAATCAAACTTCATCTTCTAACTCTCCGATAAAAGCATCTCGAACACGCTCCCAGAAACTGATGTGACTGTCAGAACCAACAAAATGAATTTTTTTCTGATCTAACTCAAACTCAATCTTAACAACATCCCTATGCTTATAAGTTTTGTTATCTACAGCGATAACATACGTTCCTAAACGTTTGGGAATAATTTCTATTTTTTCTCCTTTAGGAACGATTAAAGGACTGCCTAAGGTACGAAAGACACGATTGTTTAAGCTAGCAATTTCTGTTAATTGTAATGCTTCGATAGTGGGATGTAAAACAGCTCCTCCAAGTGACTTATTATAGGCTGTACTACCCGTTGGAGTCGATACGGATAGACCATCACCACGAAAGCTCTCAAATTTTATTTGATTGACCAAAACATCGGCAACCATGGTCTTTTCCATACGCTTGATGGTCGCTTCATTTAAGGCACGTGAGGTCAACACACGACCATCTGATAACGTCGTTTTAACGCGTAAAATGGGATAAGAGATTTTTTCACCTCGATCTGAACGCAAATCATCTAACAGTTTATTGACTTCAAAATCTCTATAATCCGTATAAAATCCTAAATGGCCTGTATGAATTCCAACAAATCGAATATTGTCCAATGACCGTTCGTACATGTGAAAGGCAGACAATAGCATACCATCGCCACCAATAGAGATAACAACGTCTGGATGACGCTTAGTCAAATAAAAGTCCTGATCATCACGTAAAATATTAAATAATTTATGAGCTATCCCTCGGCTCTGGTAATTGCCATTTGAAATAATAGCTACTTTAATAACCTTATCGGTAAAATTCATCTGTGTCATCACTATTTCCTACACCATCATTAACACGTTTATGAATGGGATCAAATAACAATTGCGCTTCTTTAATCTCATCCCTAATTTTACGCATTTCCTCGTCCAATTTTAATGAAATATCTGCCGTTCTTTTCAAACGTTTTTGTAATTCACTAGGAATATCCCCGCCATACTTGTAATTAAGCGAATGCTCAATGGTTGCCCAAAAGTTCATGGCTAGAGTCCTAATTTGAATTTCTGCTAAGACTGTCTTGGGACCAGTAATGGTATCAACAGGATATTCAACAATCACATGGTAAGAACGATAACCACTTTCTTTTTTATGATTGATATAATCACGCTCAATCACAACTTTCATGTCACCACGTTGTCGTAACAAGGTCAAAACTTCATCAATATCATCCACAAACTGAACCATGATCCGCAACCCTGCAATGTCTTCGATATCTTCTCGAATTCGTTCTAATGGAACATTTCGCCTAACCATTTTTTCCTTAATGCTCTCAACTGATTTGACACGACCTGTAACAAATTCAATTGGAGAATGCTGATTTTGTTTACGGAATTGTTTGCGAATGCCTCTTAATTTAATCTTTAACTCTCCGACTGTCTGAATATAGGGGTCTAAAAAGGCTTCCCAGTCTTTCATTTCCATTACATCAATACCTCCTTTAAGCATCAGAACGTCTTTTATCGAACAAACTACTTCTACCATTATACCATACTTTCTGTCTAAATTTTTTCCTTATATTTTCCTTTTCGTCATCAAATTGCTCATTATCTAGTAAAAACATGATATTTTCTTAACTTTAAGATAAAATATGATTAGATTAATAAACCAAAAGAAAGGAAACCTATGAAACATCTCGAAATTGAATACAAAACCTTGTTAACCAAGGATGAATTTAAACGACTTGATTTATTATTTAGCCATGTGCCTCAAATCACCCAGACCAACTATTATTTTGATACCGCTGATTTTCAACTTAAAAAACATCGACTATCACTTAGAATTAGAACCTTTAGTCAGTCTGCTGAACTAACACTTAAAATTCCCCAAGACGTTGGGAATTTAGAATTTAATGCTGAATTAAGCTTAGAAAAAGCTAAAGAACTCATTCGTACAGGACATTTTCCAATCAATACAGTCACTCAACCTATTTTGGATGCGGGAATTGATTTAAGTAAACTTAATCTACTCGGTAACCTAACAACCATTCGCCGTGAAAGTCAGATTGACATTGGGTTGATTGCCTTAGACAGCAATCGCTATGCCCAAATCAAAGACTATGAATTAGAGTTAGAAGTTAACGATGCTAGTAAAGGAGAAGCTGATTTTCAAGCTTTTTTGAAAAAATATAATATCAACTATAAATTTGCCAAAAGTAAACTTGCTCGTTTTGCAAGCACACTCCCTAAAAATTAAAATAGTTACTTACTGAAATCTTTTGCCATTTTTGATAAAATAAAATGAAGTTTTTTATAAAAGGAGCCTTTTATTGATGTCTGATCACAATCATTTTACAAAAACCGTCAAACTTTTCTCACTTTCCTCTAATATGGAAGTGGCAGAAAAAATTGCCAGTGCTGCCGGTATTCCCTTGAGCAAGGTCTCTTCACGTCAATTTGCTGATGGTGAAATTATGGTTAACATTGAAGAAAGCGTTCGAGGAGCTGACATATATATTATTCAATCAACAAGCTTTCCCGTTAATGATAACTTGTGGGAATTACTGATTATGATTGACGCCTGCCTAAGAGCCAGTGCTAATACTATAAACGTTGTTATTCCTTATTTTGGTTATGCTCGTCAAGATCGCATTGCTTCTTCCCGTGAACCAATTACAGCTAAACTAGTTGCGAATATGCTAGTTAAGGCGGGGGTTAATCGTATCCTTACTCTAGATTTGCACACTGTTCAAGTTCAAGGTTTCTTTGATATTCCCGTAGATAATTTATTAACTACCCCTCTTTTTGCAAAACGTTACATCAATCAACATTTCCCAGCTGATGAAGTCGTTGTTGTTAGTCCAAAAAATTCAGGTATTAAACGTGCTCGCAGTCTAGCAGAATATCTTGATGCCCCAATCGCGATTATCGATTATGCCAAGGATGATGCCAATCGTGAAGAAGGCTACATCATTGGAGATGTGGCTGGTAAACAGGCGATTCTAATTGATGACATCTTGAATACCGGAAAAACCTTAGCTGAAGCTGCTAAAATTGTAGAAGCTGGTGGTGCAACTGCAATTTATGCGGCTGTTAGTCATGCCCACCTAACCAAAACAACCGCAGATGTCTTAAATGCTGCCCCAATCAAAGAAATTATTGCTACAGATTCCATTAAGAGTCAACATCCAAAACCTGAACAGTTGGTTTATATTTCAGCCAGCCAGTTAATCGGAGAAGCGATTATTCGCATTCAAGAACGACAACCACTCAGTCCACTCTTCTCTTACCGTGTTGATGAAAAGGATGCTTAATCATGGTCTATTTTGATAATGCGGCAACCAGTCATTTAACACCGAAAGTGATTGAACGGATGACACAGGTGATGAGCCAGGTTTTTGGAAATCCATCTAGTCTTCATCAAGATGGACGTAAAGCCAATCAACTCCTTCGCCAATGCCGTCAAGAACTAGCTCAAGCTTTAGCAGTTAAGGATAATCAACTAATTTTTACATCTGGTGGAACAGAAAGCAATAACTTGGCGATCAAAGGCTATGCCTTGGCCAATCAAGATAAGGGAAAACACTTAATTACAACAAGTGTTGAACATCACTCCGTCTTACATACCATGAGCTATTTAGAAACATGTGGTTTTGAAGTCACTTACCTAGAACCTATCAATCAAACCATCTCTGCTCAACAAGTAAAAGAAGCCTTGCGACCAGACACCATCTTGGTCAGCATCATGTATGCCAATAATGAAACAGGTGATGTTTATCCAATAGAGGAGATTGGCACACTTTTAACAGAACATCAAGCAGTTTTTCATGTTGATGCCATTCAAGTGATCGGTAAATTATCCGTTCATCCTCAGGAGCTACATATTGATTTATTGTCTGCGTCAGCTCATAAATTTCACGGGCCTAAAGGGTGTGGTTTTCTCTATCACAATACCCTTAAACTAACTCCACTTTTACATGGTGGACAACAAGAAAACAATAGACGTGCAAGCACCGAAAATCTAATAGGCATTGCAGGTATGACCACTGCTTTATTGGACTGTTTAGCAAAAGAAAAGGAAAACTTAGCACAAATCTATGGATTGAAAGCTAGTTTCTTGAAACAACTAGATCAACTAGGTGTTAATTATTATCTTAATCAAGGGGCAAATAGCCTTCCTTACGTCCTTAGCTTAGGTTTTCCAGAAACGAATAATGCTCTCTTATTAACTCAACTCGACTTGGCTGGTTTCTCGCTTTCAGCAGGTTCAGCCTGTACCACTGGTAATATCGAACCAAGCCATGTCTTAGCTAGTTATTACGGCAAGACTTCTCCACGTCTCAAAGAAGTGATTAGAATTAGTTTCTCTGAATATAATACCCTTGCTGAAGTCCTTGCTTTAGCTCAAATCTTAAAGAAAGTGATAAAACATTAGTATGGCATTTAAACAAGAAATTCATCTACCTGATTGTCAATACCGTTATGCAATCAGCCCTAAAATAAAAAAATACACCCTGCGTGACACCACTTTTTTTGAAAATAAAATTGGTCACTACGAACTGACTCGATTGTTAGAAGAAATCCCCAATTCTAATCAAGGTTTCCCACTAAAAATCATCGTCAACAAAGAATTAACAGGTTTCAAATTGACTATTACAGATCAATCTGGTCTTCGTTCTGTTAATATTTTCAAGTCAGAACAACATAAAATTTTTCAAGATAAGTTCTACTTTCTCATGAATAGCTTGGTAGAACGTGGGATTTTTGATAAATTCACAGTCTAAAAGAGCGTTTCGGCGCTTTTTATTAAACTCAAAGCTATTTTATTGAAAAATTCACAAACTTTCATTAAAATAGAATCTAAACTAAATTACATTTCAAAGAAAGCGTATGACATTTATGACTATTGATAAAAGCATCCCAAATGCTACTGCTCGTCGTTTATCTCTTTACTATCGTATCTTCAAACGACTTAATGCAGAAAATATTGAAAAAGTTAACTCTCGTCAAATTGCTGATGCTATTGGCATTGATTCGGCAACCGTTCGTCGTGATTTTTCTTATTTTGGAGAATTAGGGCGACGTGGCTTTGGCTATGACGTCAAAAAACTAATGAACTTCTTTGCTGATATTCTCAACGACCACTCTATCACCAATGTTGTCCTAATTGGCGTTGGAAACCTCGGACGAGCCCTTCTTCATTACCGTTTTCATGAACGCAATAAGATGCAAATTGTTGCAGCCTTTGACACTGCTGAACATGAATTGATTGGTCAGACTACCCCTGATAATATCCCTATTTATGATATTGCTAGTATTAAGGAAAAACTTGAGCATTTAGCCAGTCATACAGCCATTCTAACTGTTCCTAGTGTTAAAGCTCAGGAAGTTGCTGATCTCTTAGTTGAAGCTGGAATAAAAGGCATTTTAAGTTTTTCACCAATAAACCTTAACCTCCCTAAAGATGTCTTTGTTCAATATGTCGATTTGACAAGTGAATTACAGACTCTTCTTTACTTTATGAATCAAGATGACAATGACAATAAACAATAAGCAACCTATTATTGGAATCACTGGTAATCAACGCACGACACTAGATCAAATGACCCCTGACGGTGTCAATATTTCTTATACGGCAACTGGATTTGTTGAGGGGGTGAAAAGAGTTGGCGGCCTCCCTCTTATTCTACCCATTAGTAAACCAGAATATGCTGCCACTTATATCAATCTAATTGATAAACTTATCTTAACTGGCGGTCAAAATGTTCTTCCAGAATTTTATGGAGAGACCATTCAAACAGATGATTGCGATTTTTTACGAGAACGTGACGAATTTGAATTAGCCTTGATTAAGGAAGCCTTAGCTCAAAAAAAACCAATTTTTTCAGTTTGCCGAGGAACTCAGTTGATGAATGTTGCTCTTGGAGGCAACTTGAATCAAACGATTGAAAATCATTGGCAAGATCATCCTTCTGACTACCTTTCTCAAGATATGCAAGTCGATTCAGATAGTATTCTAGCAGAGATCTATGGAAAAACAGCTAGTATCAATTCTTTTCACCATCAAAGTATTAAAGAATTAGCACCAAATCTAAAAGTCATTGCTCGTGATCCTAAGGATGGTACCATTGAAGCAGTTCTTGCGACTGATTGTAATTTTTTGGGAGTTCAATGGCATCCAGAATTGCTTCATAAAAGTCGCCCAGAAGACTTAGCCCTTTTTGATTATGTTGTTAACCGTTTGTAAGTATTCGGTCCTTTTCACGAAAACTGTAGTAACGACGTTGCCCAACAATAATGTGATCGAGTAGAATAATTCCCAAATCTTGACAGGAACGATGAAGTTTTTCTGTAAAACTAATATCACTCTCACTTGGTTGTGGAACACCTGACGGATGATTATGAACGATAATAAGGGAGGTCGCCATTGTTCGACAAGCATAGTGAAGAATTTCTCTTGATTCTGCAATCGAGCGTCTCACTCCTCCTATAAAAACGACTTTTTGCTGAATCACACGATTTTGTGTATCTAAATAGAGTGCCACTAGGTGCTCTTGTTTTTTATCGCCAAATTCCAACATCATTTTTTTAGCAATACGCTCACTGCTTAAAATCTGATGTTCTTTTAAGTATTCTGCTTGAGTGATACGCTTACCTAACTCAATCATTGCCTTCAATTCAATCGCCTTAACTTGCCCAATTCCTGACACTTGCTGCAATTCTTGAATAGATAATTCTTTGAATTCAGCTAAATTATTAAGATTATTGATTATTTTTGTAGCTATCTCAATAACCGATGATTGTTTTGTACCTGTACGTAATAAAATAGCCAATAGTTCTTGATTACTTAGTTGAGCTGCTCCGTCGTTTAATAGACGCTCACGGGGCAAAAAAACATCTTTTCTCAACTTAATCTCATACATCACTTATCTACCTCCTATCTTATTATTCGTAAGAAAAAGCGAGCTTCCTTTTTTGGACGCTCGCTTTTTAAAAATATCATCTATTTTTTCTAGCTTGAATGTTAACCACCTGATCTTTGATTAACTGATAAAAGGTTGCAGCTAGAGGTACTGCTAAAAGCATACCTAGAATACCACCCAAGGCTCCACCTACAGTAATGGATAATAGAACCCACATTCCTGGTAAACCTATAGAGCCACCTACAACTCGAGGGTAAATTAGATTGCCTTCAAACTGTTGCAAAATAATCACAAAGATAAGAAAGAAAATCGCTTGATTCACTGATTGGGTTAAAATTAAAATCGTTCCGACTGTGACCCCGATATAAGCACCTACAACTGGAATAATCGCTGTAAAAGCAATCACAATACCTATAGTTGGAGCATAAGGTAATTTGAAAATCCACATACCAATAGTAGTTAAAGTACCTAAAATCATTGCTTCAAGGGTTTGGCTTACAAAGAAACCACGAAAACGTTTATGTAGAATTTCTCGAACATAATGAAAACTTTTAGCAAAGCGACCTAAATAAGTATCAAGCAAAAGATTTACCTGTCTCGCTAGACTTTCCTTACTTGATAAAACATAAATAGAAAAGATAAGGCTCACAAACAAAGACATCAAACCTGAAGCAAACTTTGTCACAGATGACAGTAAGTTTGATAGTAGGCCTAAAAATTGATTAGAGATTTGTTGACTATAACTAGAAATTTGTTGACTAATGACAACTTCGCCACCTAAATAATCTAAAAGTTTCGTTACCTTATCATTTTGTTGAACTTCCATCAAAATATTTTGAATATCAGATGGTTTAATGGCTAAAAGTCGTTTTAGACTACTAATCAAATCTGGTAAAACAATTGAAAAAATAAAAACAAAGGCCCAAATAAATGTTAAATAGGCGAGCAATAAACTAAGCGCTCGTAACCCCTTAAAAGATTTTTTAAACAGCTTAGTTAACAGTTTTTCATAGCCACTCATAACAATGTTAATCACGTAGGCAATACCTGCACCTGTTATAAAAGGCATCAATGCATTTTTTAGGGTATTGATCAAAGAGGCTCCCACAGACCAGTAAGTCATTATTGCATAGCAACTTGCAAAACTAATAATAATAAAAAGAAAACGTGAACGATTAAATGTCATTTTTTATCCTAAACTTCTCTCTAATAAAATAGCAAAAATAAAGGTGAGAGGTATTCTCCACCTTTATCATTATTATAACATACTGCCGTTAGTTGCGATAACTTGTTTGTACCAATCAAACGATTTTTTCTTGGAACGTTTTAGGCTACCATTTCCTTCATTATCACGATCAACATAGATAAAACCATAGCGTTTTTTCATTTCACCAGTACCGGCAGATACGAGATCGATACAACCCCAAGTCGTGTAGCCCCAGAGTTCCACACCGTCTTGGTTAATGGCATCATTCATCGCCTTAATATGCTCACGCAGGTAGTCAATACGGTAATCATCTGCCACATAGCCTGTTTCATCTGGTGTATCTACTGCTCCCAGACCATTTTCAACGATAAACATCGGTTTTTGATAACGATCCCATATGGTATTAAGGGTAATCCTTAGACCAAGTGGATCAATTTGCCACCCCCACTCTGACTCTGTGAGATAAGGATTTTTGATTGAGGCAAAGATATTACCAGCCGTTTTTTCCTTGACTGCTGGATCTGCTGAAGCTACTCGACTAGAATAATAAGAGAAAGAAATAAAATCAACCGTGTTCTCTTTCAAAAGTAGCAAGTCTTTGGGTTCAATATTGATGTCAATCCCTTTTTGTTCCCACTCTTTTTTGGCATAATTTGGGTACTCACCACGCGCTTGAACATCAATAAAAAAGTAGTTTTCTCTATCTAATTTCAAACTCTCCCACACATCATCTGGATGGGGTGTATTGGGATAATATTGACCTGCCGCTAACATACAACCAACTTTATTTTCTGGTTCAATTTCATGAGCAATCTTAGTCGCTAAGGCTGATGCTACCAATTCATGATGGGCTGCTTGGTATTTGACTTGTTCTTGATTTTCACCATCTTCAAAGTAAAGACCCGCCCCCATAAATGGCGCATGTAAAATCATATTGATTTCATTAAAAGTCAACCAGTATTTGACCAGTCCTTTATAACGTGTGAAAAGAGTACGACACAAGCGTTCGTAAAACGTGATTAACTGACGATTACGCCAGCCACCATATTCTTTAATCAGGTGCATTGGACAGTCAAAGTGAGTAATGGTGACCAAGGGTTCAATCCCATACCGATGACATTCCTTGAACACTTTTTCGTAGAAGTCAAGACCTGCTTCATTTGGTTCTAATTCGTCACCTTTTGGAAAAATGCGTGACCAAGCTATTGACATGCGATAGGTTTTGAAACCCATTTCAGCAAATAAGGCAATATCCTCCTTGTAGCGATGATAAAAATCGATAGATTCTTTTGCAGGATAGAAATAGCTGTCTTCAAAGTCGAACATCTTCTTTTGACCTGCTATGATGGGGAAACGGTCTTTACCGATTGGCACAACATCAACATTAGCTAAGCCACGACCATCAACATCATAAGCTCCTTCACACTGGTTAGCAGCCGTAGCACCACCCCAAAGGAAATTTTTAGGAAATTCTGGATAAATTGTCATCTCATTACTCCTTATAATTGATAAAAGATTAAATTATCTTTTGATATCAAAAAATCAATTGGTTTATAAATACAGAGCTAGTTTTTTAGAAATGATCTCATAGGCTGGCATAGTCAGATGAAGCCCATCTGTTGTCAGATTAGCTGCTAACTGCCCATCCTTATCCAATAATAATGGGTACAAGTCAATAAATTCAACACCTGGTAATTGAGATAAGTCTTGATTTAAAGATTGAATAGCTTGATTAGTTCTAATCTTAACTTTTTCTTGATAGTCTACAGACTCATTGACAGGGAAGATAGAAAGTAGATAAATCTGAACAAAGGGGTTATTAGATTTAATTTGACTAATGATTTGACTGAAACGTTCAATCGTCTCTTGTTTTGGATACTCGCGTCCAATATCATTAGTACCAATAGACAAGAAAACCTTACTAGGCTCTACAGCTAAAACCTGCTCTGCTAAATGTTCTTGTAACCAAACCGTATCTGTTCCAGCAATGCCTCGGTTAATCAAATGATGGTCACGCCCTAAATATTTTTTTAAAGGGAAAAATTCGGTAATCGAATCTCCTGCAAAAACAATGCCGCCTTTTTTCTCTTTCTGATTGTCTTGTATAAAGCCTTGAAAACGTTGCATGATATAATCGTTTAAAGCTTGATTTCCTGTTTCTAACATAAGTTTTCCTCTCCTTAATAAAATCATTAACATGACATCATGTTACTTCTCTATTATACAATATCAAACACTATTAAACAAAATACCCGTTTTATAGTTTTGAAGAAATCTATTGATTGGTGACTAATCTTGGTACAAACTAGCTCCATTGCTGGCAATGACAGTTTTATACCAATAGAATGATTTTTTCTTATAACGTGCTAGGCTACCACTACCATCATCATGACGATCGACATAGATAAAACCATAACGTTTACTTAATTCAGCAGTCGATGCTGACACTAAATCAATTGGGCCCCAAGTGGTATAGCCCAACACATCAACCCCATCTTGTAGAGCTTCTCCAACTTGAATAAGATGTTGTTGTAAATAATCAATACGATAGTCATCCTCAACCGTTGGCCCGTCAGCTCCATCAACCAAAACATCCTTGGCCCCAAGTCCATTTTCTACAATAAAAAGTGGCAACTGATAGCGATCATAAAAATCATTTAAGACCAGACGTAAGCCTATCGGATCAATCTGCCAGCCCCATTCAGATGCTGATAAATAAGGATTGGTAACGCCACCCATGATATTACCTCGACCTGTATTATAATCTTCTGGATTATGGGCCTGAGCCACACTCATGTAGTAAGAGAAGGAAATAAAGTCAACGGTGTGTTGTAGGATTTCTTCATCACCTTCAGCAAACTCAATGCTAATATCATTTTCTTTGAAATAGCGTTTGATGTAATTAGGGTACTTGCCACGCGCATGAACATCACTAAAGAAATAATTATGATTAGCAAATTGACGAACAGCTAATTGATCCAAAGGATTGGCTGTCATCGCATAGGTCGGCATGGCTAGAACCATACAACCAATTTTGAATTCAGGGTTAATCTCATGACCAAGCTTAGTTGCAAGGGCTGACGCTACTAGTTCATGATGAACGGCTTGATACAAATCTTGTTTAGACAGGTTTTCCACAGGCGTCACAATGCCACCAGACATAAATGGCGCGTGAAGCACAGAGTTAATTTCATTAAAGGTCAACCAATATTTTACCTTATCCTTATAGCGCATAAAGACGGTTCGCACATAACGTTCATAAAAAGTAATTAGTTCACGACTAGCCCAACCATTGTAGGTGCGTGCTAGATATAAGGGCGTTTCATAATGTGATAAGGTCACCAAAGGTTCAATACCATATTTGGCCAATTCATCAAAAACCTTATCATAAAAAGCTAAACCAGCTTCGTTTGGCTCTAATTCATCTCCTTTTGGAAAAATACGTGACCAGGCAATAGACATGCGAAAGACCTTAAAACCCATTTCAGCAAAGAGTGCAATATCTTCTTTATAGCGATGATAAAAATCGATTCCCTCAAGTTTGAGATTATCAGACGTTGGGTAGTCAGTAATCCGAGGATTTTTATCTGCTGAATTAGCTGGCACGCCTCCATTTGGTGTGACATCTTGTACAGACAAGCCCTTGCCATCTTGATTGTAAGCTCCTTCAAGCTGATTGGCTGCTGTTGCCCCACCCCATAAAAAGTTTTTTGGAAAAATTGACTGTGTCATTTCTTACCCTCCTATGTCTTTTTACTAATAATATAGTCTATTTTCATAGATTTTTCCGACACTATCCTGCGAAAAACTGATACTTTTGTCTGATTTTGTTATAATAGAAAAAAAATAAAAAGGGTCATCTAATATGAGTAATAATCCACTACCTTACCAATTTCAACAAATCCATGTCCAAAATGGACGTCCTGATATTCTTTTTCATTGGCATCCTGAACTAGAAATCCACTATGTGCATGAGGGAACTGCCCGTTATCATATTGATTATGATTATTTCAATAGCCAAGCTGGTGATATTATCCTAATCCGTCCCAATGGTATGCACTCTATTCATCCATTGGCTCAAAAGGAACATCTGACGGCTGTCTTTAATTGCCATCTTGATATGCTTGGGGCTTCCATGGTTGATTTGGTGAGCTTACGCTATTTACAACCCTTACAAAATAGCCAGTATAAATTGACACCTTGTATCAAGCCTGATATGTCTGGCTACCAAGACATCAAAACTTGTTTGTTTATAATTTTTCAGCTAGTGGAGAAGAAAGAGCGACATTTTGAGATTTTACTCAAATCAAAATTACAAGAACTCATCTATTATCTCTTTTATTATCGCTATGTCGTGCGTAAGCAAAGTAACGACATTTACCGTAAAAATGAAAAAATTCGTGAGTTAATTGACTACATCAATCACAACTATCATACTCCCTTGAGCATTGATACGCTTGCCCAACAGATGGGCTATAGCAAGACGCATTTTATGGCTCTTTTCAAGGAGCATACAGGAACTACCTGCACTGATTTTATCATTCAGGTTAGGCTTAATAAGGCTTGTGAACGTTTAGTTGACACGACTGATTCGATTCTTGAGATTGCTCAGCAAGTCGGCTTTAATAACCTTTCCAACTTTAATCGACAATTCAAAGCCTATCATCAAGTCACACCTAGCCAATATCGAAAAAATCAACTCATCAAAAACGCTTAGACTAAACCTAAGCGTTTTTGGATACATCTAAGCCATAAATTAAGGTGGTGATTTGATGACCTCTAAGACTGGTCGTGTTCTCAAGAGTTTCTTCCAAATTCATGCCAATGGCCTCTAGCACAGCTCGACTAGCCTGATTGTCTTGGTTACAACTTGCTTTCAAATAATTAACCGTCGGCATGCTTACCGCCAAATCTCTTAGGGCAGCAAGCGTTTCTCTAGCATAGCCTTGATGGTGATAATGACGATTTAAGGTAATTCCAATCTCTGCTTTCGTGCTTGTGTCGTCCAAGCGAATGCTAGAATTACCAATAATTTTACCTTCACTCAGCAGTTCAATACCATAACGACCCAAGGGAGTTTTGAGATTCCACAGGACTAATTCTTCTAAACTCTCTTCTTTGGTGCGACTGGCCATATAACTATATTTTAACAAATCGTCATCCATATTAAATTCATGATAATCTTCTGCATCAGCTAGGGAAAGTGGACGCAAACGCAGTCGTTGTGTTTCAATAATCTGATGTTCAGCCAAAATAAGCCAAGGACTTTTACTCATCTTAACACCTCCTATCTTTATTATAGCACTTAGTTGCTTTTTTTGATAAAAAAACGTAAGATGAGATTATGAAAAGATTGAACGCTCTCGCCCTTTATCGCGACAAACAAACATTGGCCTTTTGGCAAGACATTCAAACTTATTTTGATGATTTGTTACAACTGACTATTTCTAGTCTTGATGACTTTACGCAAAACATAACTAACACTCATCAAGCCATTTTCAGCACAAGCACAGTTGAAACTGAACTGCCTTTGCTTATACTAAATTCTGCTGAACACCCTTGGCAAATCGCAAGGCAAATTCGCCAATTTATTGACAAGCAAACGCAAGAGCTATTGCATTATCTGCCCCTACGACTAACGATTTTTGATGAAAAAGGACAGGTGCTATACAGTAATGGGCAACCTGACGGTAGTTTTTTCTTTGCAGATGATGTGGAGCAATTGGAATCTTGGATCTTATCAGACATCAAGACCAGCCAAACGGATAGCCTTCATCTGCCAATTCCCCTAGATAGTTTCAACCAACGGTTGATTCAAACTTATCAAGCCCTCTATGATGACCAAAAAAAACTACGAGGCATCTTCCAATACACCCAAGATATTTCACCACTTCTAAAAGCCTACTTAGATGATAGCGGACAAGCACTGGTCGGATGGTCTGATGTGACATCTGGAGCCTCTATTTCTAACCAAGATGATAATTAAATAAGGAAAAAATATGTTAATCAAGGAACTTTGTACCGAAACGGTAGAAAATCTTTTGGAGTTAAGCCCCCATCAAGTAGCGCGTGTCGAGTTGTGCCAACATTTAGCCATTGGTGGTGTCACGCCTTCTGCTCAAACTATTGAACATGCTGCTAAAATTCTACACAGCAAGGGGATTGCATTAGCCACCATGATTCGACCGCGTGGGGGAAATTTTGTCTATACTCAAGAAGAGATAGAGCTGATGAGAACTGATATTTTGAAAGCAATCAAGTTAGGAAGTGACGCTTTAGTCATGGGATTACTAACTCAAGACAATCGACTTGATTGCCTAGCCATTGAATCCTTGCTCCCAAGCACTCAAAGATTGCCCCTGGTTTTTCACATGGCCTTTGACCTTATTCCTAAAGCAGAGCAGTTTCAAGCCTTAGAACAACTGATTGATTATGGCTTTACTCGTGTCTTAGTGCATGGTTCAGCCAATCTTAGACAGCCAATTACTGATAATATTAATCATCTCAAATCTTTAGTTGATTATGCCAATAATAGAATTGAAATCATGATTGGGGGTGGCGTCACTGCTCAAAACTGTCATAGCTTAGCTTCACAAATTGGGACACCTATCGTTCATGGCACAAAAATCATCTAAATCTTATCTTAACTATCATATCTGATAATAATAAAGCACCTAGAATAGCTATTCTAGGTGCTTTATTTATTCTTTATCTTGATGATTTTTTGCCAAACGTAATTGGCGATTAGGATTAAGGGTATTAAACAGTTCTTCTAGTTTCTCAGTCGTCCAAATATCTGCTGCTGAGATAAATTGACCTTCCTCATTCTTGAAAGATATTGGCTTATCACCCATAATCATCCTCCTTTTTAATCCACAAATTCAAACTCAAAATTACCAATACGAACAATGTCGCCATCTTTAGCACCACGCTCACGAAGGGCTTCATCAACCCCCATACCACGCAACTGACGAGCAAATTTCATAATTGACTCATCACGTTCCATATTGGTCATGACAAAAAGTTTCTCTAACTTCTCACCAGATAGAACCCAAGCGGCGTCATCATCACGAGAAATGTCAAAGGCTTTTTCTTCACCATTGAAGCCATAATAAACTTCTTCTTCCAAATCAGCCTCTTCATAAAGCAGAAATTCATCAGTTTGATTTAGTAATTCTGCCGTAGCTTCCAATAGATTATCCAAGCCTTGATGGGCAATACTAGAAATCGGGAAAATCAGTGGTAGTTCATCAAACTCGTCATAAGTAGCAGCTAATTTTTCACGAAAAATCGCTAAATTTTCTTCAGATTCTGGCATATCCATCTTGTTGGCAACGATAATCTGTGGCCGTTCCATCAAACGTAAGTTATAAGTTTCCAATTCATGATTGATGGCCAAGTAATCTTCGTAAGGGTCACGCCCCTCGCTTGCTGACATATCGATGACATGCAAAATAACACGAGTTCGTTCAATATGGCGAAGAAACTGGGTACCAAGACCGACACCTTGACTGGCTCCTTCAATCAGACCTGGTAAATCAGCCATGGCAAAACCATCGCCAGATTTGGTTCTCACCATTCCTAAATTAGGCACAATGGTTGTAAAATGATAAGCCCCAATCTTAGGTTTGGCTGCCGTGACCACGCTTAAAAGGGTTGATTTCCCAACTGACGGAAACCCTACTAAACCAACGTCAGCTAGGATTTTCAACTCAAGAGCCAGTTCGCGTTCTTCACCTGGTTCACCATTTTCAGCAATTTCTGGAGCAGGATTGCGAGGGGTTGCAAAACGAATATTACCACGACCACCACGACCACCTTTGGCAATGATAAATTCTTGACCATGTTCCACCAAATCCGTAATCACTTTGCCAGTTTGAGCATCACGTACCGTTGTGCCTTGAGGCACACGAACATAAAGGTCTTCTGCCCCACGTCCGTGCATGCCCTTAGTCATGCCTTTTTCGCCAGATTTAGCCTTAAATTTCCGATTGTAACGAAAATCCATCAGGGTGCGTAAGCCCTCATCAACGATGAAAATAACATCGCCACCACGGCCACCATCACCACCCCAAGGACCACCATTTGGGACATATTTTTCACGACGAAAGGCCACCATACCATCACCACCACGACCTGCCTTAACGCTGATTTTGGCAGTATCTAAAAACATACTCATTTATTTCTCCTATACAAAAAAAGAGGGACAAAACATCACTTGGTCAATTTGTCACCCTTTGTTCAAACAAGCCTAGATAAACTAGGCTGAAATTGCACTAATAGCTGTCAATACAGCAGCACCAATTGTAATCAAAAGCATGATAACAACGACAACCAATGTGATTTTTTCAAAAAGCGTTTTTTTTCTTACTTCATTATCGCCAAAAGCCATAATTTCTCACCTTTTCTTAATTTACTCTTTAACTATCCTATCATGAATGACACTTTTTTTCAAGCCTTACCCAACGCTTTCTTAATTGAGATTTCTACCAAATTATGCTATATTAAGCCTATCACATAAAAGGAGATGCTTATGACACTAGCAAATTTTGATCAATTACTCGAAAAATATGCAAAATTACTAATCGCAAAAGGAGTCAATGTTCAAAAAGGACATACCCTTTGTTTAACCATTGATGTCCGTCAATACGAGTTGGCTCGTCTATTGACAAAGGAAGCTTATGCCAAAGGAGCAAGTGAGGTCATTGTTGACTTTACTGATGAAGCCATTACTCGAGAACGTTATTTACATGCCGATGAAGAACGCTTGACGACTATCCCACAATACCTAGTGGATAAATCTAACTACTTTTTAGACAAAAAGGCTAGTCGTTTAGTTGTTCTATCAAATAACCCAAGTGCCTATGCTAGTGTAGATTCAACACGTCTAGCAGCCGCCACTAAAGCCATCAATACCGCTCTTGAAAAACAACGAATTGCTACTCAAGCTAATAAAATTAGCTGGAACTTAGCTGCAGCTTCTAGTCCTGAATGGGCTGCAATGGTCTTTCCTAATCTGGAAACTCGTGAAGAACAAGTGGATGCCCTTTGGGATGCTATCTTTAAGATGAATCGTATCTATGAAGCAGACCCAGTTAAGGCTTGGGATGAGCATGAAGCTAAATTAACAGAAAAAGCAAAAATCCTTAATGACATGCAGTTTGACGCCCTTCACTATCTTGCACCAGGTACAGATTTAACCCTTGGTATGCCAAAAAATCACATTTGGGAAGCTGCGGGTAGTTTCAATGCTCAAGGTGAAAAGTTCATTGCCAACATGCCAACTGAAGAAATCTTTACTGCTCCAGATTATCGTCGTGCTGATGGGGTTGTCACTAGCACCAAACCATTGAGTTATGCCGGAGTCGTCATTGAGAACATGACCTTCACTTTCAAGGATGGTCAAATTGTTGATGTCAAGGCAGAAAAAGGTGAAGAAACCCTTAAACGCCTCATTGAAGAAAATGATGGAGCTCGTTCTCTTGGGGAAGTTGCCCTAGTCCCACATAAAACGCCAATTTCTCTCTCTGGATTAACTTTCTTTAATACCCTTTTTGATGAAAATGCTTCAAATCATTTGGCCATCGGTTCAGCCTATGCTCACAGTGTTGAAGGTGGAGTTGACATGACCCAAGATGAGCTGAAAACTGCTGGTCTTAACCGTTCAACAACACATGTGGACTTTATGATTGGTTCTGAGAAGATGGATATTGATGGGATTACAGCTGACGGTCAGCGTGTCCCAATCTTCCGTGGTGGCGAATGGGCTATCTAACACAAAGATTAGAAAGATAAGAATATTATGATTCAAGCAATTATTGTTGGGACTATTATTGGGGGACTGGCTGGTTTGATTACCAAACGTAACCATCGTATCGGATGTCTAACTCGCATTATAGTCGGTTTAATTGGTGCTAGTCTAGGTCAATGGCTTTTAGGCGACTGGGGGCCATATCTTGCTGGACGACCAATCTTTCCAGCAATTCTTGGTGCCGTGATTATTCTAAGTATCTTTATTCCTAAGGATAATCGCTAACCAAAAAGGTCGATGTTAAGAGGCATTGACCTTTTTTATGACAAAATAAAAAACTAGGATAATTCATCCTAGTTTTTTAATCTTCAACCAATTGAATATCTGCTCCTAGAGCTGTCAATTTTTCAATAATATTAGAATAACCTCGCAAAATAAATTCAATATTGGTAATTTCTGTTTTTCCTTGAGCCATCAAACCAGCCGTTACCAATGCCGCACCCGCTCGCAAATCCGTTGCCTTAACTGCTGCACCCGTTAGTTGATTTGGGGCATTGTAAACTGTTTTTCCACCAACAACTGAAATATCTGCACCCATACGTGCTAACTCAGCCACATGATTAACTCGTTTTTCATAAATCGTATCAATAATGCTACCACGACCTTGAGTTGTTAAAAGTAAAGGAGTGATTGGTTGCTGCAAATCGGTCGCAAAACCTGGATACGGCGATGTCTTAACTGACACTGCTTTGAGATTATCTTGTTTTTCAACAAAGACACTATCTTCATCAATGGTCATTCGCACACCCATTTCTTCCAGTTTAGCAATAAAACTTTCCAAATGTTCATATAAAACATTTGTGACACGAATACCTTGACCAATAGCTGCTGCCATAGCAATGTAGGTTCCTGCCTCAATGCGATCTGGAATAACCTGATGACGTGTGCCATGTAGGTGTTTAACACCTTCAATGGTTATGACATCTGTACCTGCCCCACGGATATTAGCCCCCATATTATTTAACAACGTTGCCACATCAATAATCTCAGGTTCACGCGCTGCATTTTCAATAACAGTCTTCCCCTGAGCCTTAGCTGCTGCAATCATGGTATTGATGGTTGCTCCAACACTCACTGTATCCATGTAGATATGAGCTCCCTGAAGTGGACTACCATCTGTCGCCAAACGCATAGACTCACCTTCATAAGAAACCTTAGCTCCCATGGCTTCAAAAGCCTTCAAATGAAGATCAATCGGACGAGGACCCAAGTCACAACCACCTGGCAAGCCAACTGTGGCTTCTGCAAAACGACCTAACAAACTCCCATAAAAATAATAAGAGGCACGCAAGCTGTTGATTTTACCATAAGGTAGAGGGATATTTTTAACACCTCGTGGGTCAATTTCAAGGGTTTCACCATCACGTTTAACCACACAGCCCATAATCTCAATAATTTCTACTAAACTGTCAACATCACTAATGGCTGGCACACCATCCAAAGTGACAATATCATCTGCTAAAATAATAGCTGGAATTAAGGCCACCACACTATTTTTGGCACCAGAAACCGCTACTTCTCCACTTAGAAGTTTACCACCATTGATTACAATCTTACGCATACGTTCTATTCTTTCTTAACACTATATTCAACTTTACTAGTTTATCACATTTCACTAATTTTTACAAATGATTTATCCAAAATAAAAGGAGGTTCTATACCTCCTTGTTTTATTTACTGAAAATAATTCTGCAAAGCTTGAACCTTATCTAAACGCTCCCATGGTAGCTCAATATCTGTTCGTCCCATGTGACCATAGGCAGCCGTTTGACGATAAATAGGACGCTTCAAATCCAACATCTTGATAATGCCTGCTGGTCGTAAATCAAACAGTTGACGTACGGCTTCTTGCAGTTTTTCTTCAGACATTTGGCTAGTTCCAAAAGTGTCTAAACGTATCGAAACAGGTTTTGCCACACCGATAGCATAGGCCAGTTGAACTTCTACTTTTTTAGCCAAACCTGCTGCAACAATATTTTTTGCAATATAACGAGCTGCGTAAGAAGCAGAGCGGTCAACCTTTGTTGCATCCTTGCCTGAAAAAGCACCACCACCATGACGAGCATAACCACCGTAAGTATCCACAATAATCTTACGACCGGTTAAGCCCGAATCTCCTTGAGGGCCTCCAATAACAAATCGGCCTGTTGGATTAACCAAATAGTTAGTTTTATCGTCTAAATAATGAGCTGGAATTACTGCTCTAATGACCTTATCAATGACATCTTTGGCAATCTGGTCTTGACTGACGTCTGGATCATGTTGTGTTGAAATCACCACAGTATCTACTCGGATTGGTTGATCATTTTCATCATACTCAACCGTTACTTGACTTTTGGCATCTGGTCTTAGGTAACTCAACTGACCTGACTTCCGTAAATCAGCCAATTTTTTAACCAATTGATGAGAAAGAGAAATCGGTAAGGGCATGAATTCTGGTGTTTCATCAATGGCAAAGCCAAACATCAAACCTTGATCCCCTGCGCCAATTCGATCCAGGGCATCTTCTTGACCTTGACGAGCCTCTAAGGCTTCATTAACACCTTGGGCAATATCTGGAGATTGTTCAACCAATGACGGATGCACGCCAACCGTTTCAGCTGAAAAACCATACTCCGTCTTGGTGTAGCCAATCTCTGCAATGGTATCACGAACAATGCGATTGATATCAACATAAGCTGATGTCGTAACTTCACCAAAAACATGAACAGATCCTGTATAAACAACCGTTTCGGCTGCTACATGAGCATCTGGATCTTTTGCTAAAATCGCATCCAAGATAGCGTCTGAAATTTGATCAGCAATCTTATCAGGATGTCCCTCAGATACTGATTCAGAAGTGAATAGTTTACGTTCTGACATAAAAATGTCCCCCTTTTAATAAATCTTGTTAAAAAGTTACAAAGTACTAGCTACCTATCTAGACAACTACCTTTTCGGGACTCATTAACTCTACTATTTTAACATATTTTATCAAAATTTAGCTTTCTTAGTTGCCTATTACGGTCATTTTTTATTATACTTAGAATATGAAAACGGATTATCTATCAGCCAAAGAAATTAGTCAGGCTACTGGGCTTCAGGTCTCTGTCAATTCCAACAGCCAATCCACCCAATTAGATGCCAAACTAAACCTGAAAAGTGCAGAGCAGCTACCAGTTCTCTACCTTGCTCCCCAACAAGAACAAGCTGTTGGACGTTTTGGTCGTCCTTTTTATACCAATCAAGGTGGCATTTATATGACTTTACACCTCAAACCAAATTGTTCCTACGATGATTTACCAGTCTATACTATGATGACAGCAACCAGTATTGTCAAGGCTATTCAGCGTCTGACTGGGATTGATTGTGGTATCAAATGGGTCAACGACATCTACTACCAAGGTAAAAAAATTGCAGGTATCTTGACCGAAAGTTTATCCTCAGAACAAGATGTGGTAACTGACCTCTTAATTGGAGTCGGAATCAATTTTTTCATTAGTGAATTTCCTTCTGAATTGAACCAAATTGCTCATTCACTTTTCCAAGAAACACCACCCATTAGTCGCAACCAGCTCATCAGTGAGATTTGGCAAATTTTCTTTAATACACCAAAACGCGATTTAATTAGGGTTTATCGTGATAAATCCTTGGTTTTGGATAAAAAAATAAGCTTTACCGACAAAGGTAAAAGCTATGAAGGACTTGTGATTGACATTAGTCAAAAAGGAGAATTAGTGGTTCAACTAACTGATAACAGCCAAAAACGTCTCTCCAGTCACCACATTAGTCTTTCTTCTTGGGAAATGTGAACAGGCTTTCCGTTAATTTTGTCACAAAATAAACCCGTCTAAGATCACGATAGAGCAAAAATCCCCAAAAGGCTGCAATCAAATACTCTCCATTAAATAAGGCTTGATTGAAAAAAATGGTTTCTAAGGCACAAAAAAATGCCACCAACAAAAATTGTAAAATTGTCATAATCCTATTCTAACAAAAAAGTAACTGGAAAACAAAAACCAGTTACTTTTTTACTAGAATTTAACGATAAAAATGGTGCCTTTGGGCTCATTATCTTGAACAGTAATCGTTCCTTTCAACGAATCTACAATTTGCTTAGCCAGAGCCAATCCTAAGCCAAAACCGCCTTGTTGCCTTGTTCTAGCCTTATCGACTCGATAAAAACGATCAAAAATATGCTTTTTATCCTCAGAGCTAATCCCAATTCCTTGATCAGCCACACTCAAATAAAAATGTTTATCTGTTGATTTTACTTCAAAAACAATTTCATCATTTTTATCGGTATATTTCATGGCATTGTCAAAAAGAATCGTCATCAACTGTTTTAATAAGATTCTATCTGAAACAACTTGGTGTTTGACTTGATTATTTACCTTAAACAATTTACCTTGTTCTTCTGCTATCATTTGATAATTAGTAAAAATGTCATTAAAAAAGTCTGATGATAAGGTTTCTAAGTCGGGTTTTATGCCATCATCACGTCGAGCCAAATTAAGTAAATTAGTCGTTAACAATTTCATATTACGAACTTCATCTAGGCTTGACGCGATATTTTCCGTATTATCCATAATACTTGAATTGGGCTTACGAAATAGAGTTTCTAAGCGATTTTGCAGAACTGCTAAAGGCGTACGTAACTCATGACTAGCATTTTCAACAAAGGCTTTTTGTTTTTCATAATTGGCCAAGATTGGACGACGACTCCATTTGGCTAAGTAAACACTGGCTCCCACTGACACTACCCAAAAAGTTATCATGACAATAACAATCATTTTAGCATAGCGATTATTAGCTTCTTCTAACTGATTGGTGTTAATGGCAATCATAGCATAGGCCACTTCAGGATAAATCACGTTCTGCACTGGCACCGTCAAAGTCCTATACTCAAGGGTTTCTCCCAAAATATTGGTTAGGGACACTTTGACAATGCTATCTAAATTTTTCTTGTCCAATTTGACGTATTCAAGACCTGATAAGGTATCAAGTGTATTTAAGATATTACCATCAGAGCTATATAAAATAACATCGGTATTAGCAATCACTTCGCTAGGTGGGATTAACTTAGACTGATCGTCAGCAGTTGTTTTATTATTGTCAGTAATGGCGTTAAAACTATTTTTTATCATGGCCAAGGTCACATAAGACGAAATATCCTTTTGTGCCGTTCTGAGATTGGAATCAACAGTGGTATAGATTCCAAAAGACATGACTTGTAAGATAATGACCGTCATGACCAAAAATATCCCTGTAAAAACACCTAAAAAGTGGAGAAAAAAGGGAAAATTTTCAGATTTGGATAACCCTTTAATTCTACTCAGCATTCTTTAAAATATACCCCACACTCCTTAGTGTTTGTAAATTATTCACAAAATCAGTTCCTTTTAGCTTTTTACGAATTTTGGAAACATAGACTTCAACCACTGAAATGGTGGTATCACTGTCGAATCCCCATATCCGATCAAAAATCTGAGATTTTGGTAAAATGACGTTTTGATTTTGTAGAAAATAAATTAACAAATCAAATTCCTTACCTAATAGTTCGACCTCTTGATTAGCAACTAAAACCGTATTGGTCGTGGTATTCACTTCAAGATCGCCATAATGCAGATTGTTATCCGTTAGTTTTCCAGAACGTTTGAGCAAGGCCTGAATACGCATTTTTAACTCTTCTAAGTAAAAAGGTTTGGTAATATAATCATCTGCTCCTAACTCAAAACCATTAGTTTTATCATCTAGACTTTCTTTGGCTGTCATAATGATAACTGGTGTCAAGACCTCTTTTTCTCTTAACTCTTTTAGCATTTGAAAGCCATCTTTTTCAGGTAACATAAGATCCAATAAAATCAAATCATAAACACCACTTTCAGCCTCGTAAAGACCTTCATCACCGTCAAAAACCTGCATGACATCAGCAAAATCATCCAAAAAATCAAAAACTGAATTGGACAAACTTAAATCATCTTCAACTAATAAAATTTTAATCATGATATCTCCTTCTAATGAGAAGTTTAACAAACTTTTCTTAAGCTAGACTAAAGAGAGAGTTCAGAAGTCAAACTCTCTCTCCTTCTACTAGGCCTTTATGTGAGCTAAAATAGCTTGTTCTAACTCGAGTTTATTTTTAGACACTTGATCAATTCGTGATTGAATTTCACGCATACCCATTTCAATCTCACGAGTTAGGGCCAAGTCAGATAATTCTGGTTCATAAAATGCTTTGAATTCTGCCAAGCGTTCTTCTGACTTAAAGCAAGCCGCAGCAACACTAACAAAATCAGCATAACTCATATCACCAGCAAAGGTTTTCTTCAACCAGTACCAATTTTCTTTTGCCCATGTCCATAAGCGTTCTTGAGCAAAGTTTGACTGCAGTAACGCCAAATACCAGCTCGATAAATCTTGTGGTTTGATGATATCTTTATTGTTTAGAGATGTCACTAACTGATCAAGAGTAGCTTTTGATTGGGTCAAGGCTAGAGCTGCTCGTAATTCGACACGCAATACACCATCACTTGTTTGAACATACTGCTCTAAGTATTGATCCACAAGAGATTGACTTTCAGCTCGTCTTAATTGATTAGACAAAACAGCATGACGAATCCCTGCTGGAATTTCATCCAATTTATCTGTATATTGGTTAAAAACCTCTTGCAAACGAGTCGCAACTTCCGCGTGATTGGCCCATGATAACATGCTCAACATGATATGACGGCTTTTTTCAATAGCGTCATCTTCATCTTTTTGAGCCACTAAACCTAATTGCTCATAACTAGTTTGAAAACTTTTAATAACAAGTTGTTTGAGAGCTTGCTCCGCTTCGGAGCCTTCATCAATGATATTTCTTAAGCTATAGACAAGTCCTTGCAAGGCTGATAGCATAGGATAAGAGCTCTCCTGACTAAAAACAGTCAAAAATGGTAGCAATTGGGTGTAGGAAATCAAGCCACTGGCGGCAAGTAAACGATACTCTTGGATGATTTGCAATTTACTCATCTGATCTAACTCAGCTAAATCAGCCATCAAATCAGTCTGCAACTGCCCATCATAATAGCTAATGAAATGAGCCGTATTACCTAGGTTAAGACGAAAAGCACCTTTGTTTTTGGCTGCTAACTGACTAAAATTAGGAATTTTAAGAACAGCTTTTGACAAGGTGTCTGGAATACCTGACCAGTTACTATTGAGTGGTATATGCCACAGACGACCTTTTGCTTCATGTTGACCAATAAAGAATTGGTTTTGACTAAGGATTAAGGTATCATTTTCTACCTTGGCTGTAACAACTGGAAAACCTGGCTGTTCTAGCCAACTCTCCATAAAGCTAGCTGCATCCTTGTCCGAATGACCAGATAAGGCATTCCACAAATCTTGACCAACCGTATTACCATATTGATGTTGCTCAAAGTAATCTCGCAAACCAGCAACAAAGGCTTCTTCACCCAACCAATGATAAAGCATAAACATTAGACGGCTACCCTTAGAATAAACAATGGCACCATCAAAAATCGTTTGAATTTCATCTGGATGATTGACAGCCACATGAACAGATTGGATACCATCAATGGCATCACGATTAAGAGCAGAGGGAATCTCTTTAATTTTAAAATCATTGCTAATTTGCCAAGTAGGTTCTAGCCTATCAACAGCTAGATTTTCCATCATCATAGCAAAACTTTCATTGAGCCATAAATCATCCCACCAAGTCATTGTCACAAGGTTACCAAACCATTGATGAGCTACTTCATGCGCAATCACTAGTGCAATAAGCTGACGACTCATCAAGGTTGAATTCTCATCTGACAAGAGATAAATTTCACGATAAGTAATCAAGCCCCAATTTTCCATTGCTCCTGCTGAAAAATCAGGCAAAGCAATATGATAACACTGTTTCAATGGATAAGGAACACCAAAGTAGTCTTCATAAAACTCCAAAATTCGCTTGGCAAAATCAAGTGCAAAATTTAACGAAGAGGATTTATGTGCCTTGGTGGCAAAAATGCCAACTTCTACACCACTCTTAGTGGTTGTTAACTTGCTTTGAAGTTCACCAATCGCAAAAGCTAGTAGATAAGTTGACATGCGTGGGGTTGTTTCAAAGCTCCAGATACCTGTTTCTTGACGTTTTTCTATATCAATTTCAGGCATATTGGAGAGAACAACTTCTCCTTGGCCTTGATCAAATTTAATTGATAAACTAAAAGTCGCCTTAGCCGCTGGCTCATCAAGACATGGAAAAACTTGTCTTGCAAAATGGCTTTCAAATTGAGTAGCAAGCACCTCTTTTTTAATCCCATCGATTGTATAATAAGATGGGTACATTCCTGTCATACCATCTGTAATATGACCTGAAAAAGTAAGTTCAAGCTCTTGTTGACCAACTTGCTCCACCTGGAAACGAAGTTCTTCCAAATCGTGATTAACTTCAAATTCCACTTTTTTACCTGATACAAGAACCGTTTCAATCTTCAAATCTTTTTGATGAAATGCAATGGTTTCTTTAATTGCCTGTCCCTTAATCGCAACTCGACCCGAGAAGATTTTATCTTTTCGATTGATATCTAAGAAAATATCATAATGCTCAGGGACAAAACGTTTGACTAAATGCTCAACGGTTTCCATCTTTTTCTCCTTCTTTATATAGACTGAAAGGAAGTAACCATCGTACTTCCTTACTTGTCTTTATTATATCACAATTCAATAATCTTACCAGTTTTCAAATAAACAACCCACTCACACAAGTTTTTAGCATAATCACCAATTCGCTCTAAATACAGCAAGACTTGGAAATACTCTTTACCAGCAAAAATAGTGTCTGGATTTTGACGAATTTCTTCGATAGCTTGACTTTGAATATTACGGAAATAGTTGTCAATATCAGCATCAATTTTTGCGACATCACGAGCCTTATCTGCATCACCTGTGACGTAAGCATCTAGGGCATCTTCTACCATGGCCTTAACGGCACGTCCCATTTTCTTGATTTCTGCTTCAATAGCTGGCAAGTAATTACTTTCCTCTTGCATACGCAAGGTTGCTTTTGCAACTGAAACCGCATGATCACCCATACGCTCCACATCACTTGAAGCCTTCAAAACTGTAATAACATTGCGTAAGTCCTGGGCAATAGGCTGTTGTAAGGCAATAATTTCAAGAGATTTTTTCTCCAATTTAACCTCATAATCATTGACCACATCATCTTCTGCAATGACTTCTTGGGCCAAATCAACATCATGGCTCACAAAAGCACGAACTGTCTTATTGATTTGAGCAAGTACTTCTGTTCCCATCGAATAAAATTGATTGTGTAATTTTTCTAGTTCTTCTTCAAACTGAGTGCGTAACATAGTATTCTCCTTTTTCTAACCAAATTTACCAGTAATATAATCTTCTGTCTCTTGCTTGCTTGGATTAAGGAAGATTTTCTTCGTATCATCGTATTCAACCAAATCACCATTCAAGAAGAAGGCTGTCTTGTCTGAAATTCGACTGGCTTGTTGCATACTATGGGTGACAATAATCTGTGTATAATCTGACTTCAATTCATAAAGGGTTTCCTCAACCTTACTTGAGGAAATCGGATCAAGAGCAGATGTCGGTTCATCTAGTAGGATAATTTTAGGACTGGTTGCTAGTACCCTAGCAATACAAATCCGCTGTTGCTGACCACCTGATAAGCCAAGGGCTGAATCGTGTAAGCGATCCTTAACTTCGTCCCAAATTGACGCTTGTTTGAGTGACGTTTCTACAACTTGATCAAACTTTTGTTTGTCATTTTCACCTTTCAAACGTAAGCCATAAACAACGTTTTCGTAAATCGACATTGGAAACGGATTGGGTTGTTGAAAGACCATGCCAATTTCCTTACGCAAATCAACCGTATCCATCCGTGGACTGTAAATGTTATGTCCCTTATACATAATTGATCCAGTAATGGTAACGCTTGGAATCAAGTCATTCATTCGGTTAATGGAACGCAAAAGTGTTGATTTCCCTGATCCTGATGGACCAATAAAAGCCGTGATCTCATTTGGGAAAATATCCATGGAAATATTGTTTAATGATTTTTTCTTCCCATAGTAAAGGGAAATATCGCTGATATGTAAAATTGGATCTTGCATCTTATCCCCCTTCTATCCAAAACGTCCAGAAACATAGTCATTGGTTGACTGACAGTTTGCATTTTGGAAAATTTTCTTGGTTTGATCATACTCAATCAAATCACCACTATAGAAAAACGCAGTATAATCACTTGAACGAGCTGCTTGTTGCATGTTGTGAGTGACGATGATAATGGTGTAATCTTTTTTCAACTCCATCATGGTTTCTTCGACCTGCATGGTTGAAATCGGATCAAGAGCACTAGCTGGCTCATCCATCAAAAGAATGTCTGGCTTCACTGCTATTGCTCTAGCAATACACAAGCGTTGTTGTTGACCACCTGAAAGTGCCAATGCTGACTTGTGGAGATCGTCCTTAACCTGTTCCCAAAGAGCTGCTTGTTTGAGTGACGTTTCCACCAACTCATCTAAAAATGCCTTGTCTTTGACCCCTGCACGCTCATGAGCGAAAGTGATGTTACGATAAATAGACTTAGCAAAGGGATTTGGGCGTTGGAAAACCATGCCAATTTGTTTTCTCATCTCATAAACGTTGATATCAGGACGATTCACATCTAAGCCCTCATACCAAATTTCTCCTGTCACTCGAGCAATGTCAATGGTATCATTCATTCGATTCAAACTTCTTAAAAAGGTTGACTTTCCTGAACCAGATGGACCAATTAAAGCAGTTATTTTATTTTTTTCAAACTGCATATCCACGCCTTTGATTGACTCTTTTGTCCCATAAAAAACATGTAAATCTTTGGTTTCTAGAGCAACATTATCTTTATCAAAAGTGATGATATGCTTTTCATTCCAATTATATTCGACCATAATTCTCCTCTATTGTGATGTCAATTTGGCATGAAGTTTTCGACCTAGATAACGGGCCGAAAAATTAAAGATAAGGATAAAGAATAATAGGATAACTGCACTTCCCGCAGACACTTGTACTGCATCTGGTAACAGCCCCTCACCATTAACCTTCCAAATATGAACTGCCAAGGTTTCTGCTTGGCGGAAAATAGAAATTGGGCTAGCTACACTTAAAGGATTCCAGTTTGACCAATCAAGTGCTGGAGCTGATTGACCAGCCGTATAGATGAGAGCTGCTGCTTCACCAAAAATACGACCACTCGCTAAGACTACCCCAGTTATGATACCTGGTAGCGCTTCTGGAACAACCACATAAATAATGGTTTCCCAACGAGAAAGTCCCAAAGCCAAGCCTGCTTCACGTTGAGTATGGTGAACAGCTTTCAAACTTTCTTCTACATTTCTGGTCATCATTGGTAGATTGAAAATAGTCAAAGCCATAGCACCTGACAAAATTGAAAAGCCATAATCCATTTGAACAACAAAGACCAAGAAACCAAATAGACCAACCACAACAGACGGTAGCGAACTAAGAATCTCAATGGCATTACGAATCAAGTTTGTGATTGGACCTGCCTTTGTGTATTCAGATAGATAAATACCTGCTCCCAGTGATAAGGGTAAAGAAATCAGAAGTGTAATCACTAAGAGAAAGATACTATTGTAGAGCTGAATCCCAATGCCCCCACCTGCCTTGTAAGCACTTGATTGACCTGTTACAAAAGACCATGAAATATGTGATAAACCACGAACTAGAATATAGCCAATTAAACCTATCAAGATAAGTAAGACAAAGCCGGCAATACCATAGAGAACACCTGTGGCAATTTTATCAGTTTTTTTAGCGTACATAGTTTTTCTTACCTTTCGGACGTGTAATTAGTTTAATCATGCTATTAAAGAACAAGCTCATCAATAAAAGAATTAGGGCTAAACTCCAAAGGGCATCATTACGAACAGTCCCCATAACCGTATTACCAATTCCCATAGTCAAAACAGAAGTCAAGGTTGAAGCCGGACTGATTAAACTGGTTGGCATCAGTGCCGCATTTCCTACTACCATTTGAATAGCCAAGGCTTCTCCGAAAGCACGCGCCATGCCAAAAACACTTGCTGTTAAAATCCCTGGCTTAGCTGCCTGTAAAATGACACGAGAAATTGTTTGCCAACGAGTTGCTCCTAAAGCCAAACTCGCCTCTTTATAGTGACGTGGAACTGCTTTTAGTGAATCAACCGTCATTGAAGTGACTGTTGGCAAAATCATGATAAAGAGTACAAAGACACCTGACAGGATACCAAATCCTGAACCGCCAAATACCGAACGAACGGCAGGCACAACCACCGTTAAACCGATAAAACCATAAACAACCGACGGAATACCGACCAAAAGTTCGATAGCTGGTTGCATGATTTTTGCCCCTCGCTTAGGTGAGATTTCTGTCATAAAGAGAGCCACTCCAATCGCAAATGGGGTCGCCAACAAGGCTGACAAGAAAGTGACAAAGAAAGAGCCTAAAATCATAGGTAAAGCTCCCAAGATCGGCAAACCATCTGGACCTGTTTGCGACGGATTCCAATCTGTACCAAATAGGAAGCTAATGGGATTGACACCATCCTTGATAAAAGTTGCTAAACCTTTTTGAGCGACAAAAAGGAGAATCATAGCAACCACAAAAACAATTAAAAGGAGGCAGAAAAAGGTAATGGTCTTACCAAACTTCTCCAGTTTGGAATTTTTTGAAGTTGATAATAAACGTTTTGAAATTTCATTAGACATTTTATTTCTCCGTTACGACACCTTTGGCATCTTTTTTCACTTTCATATCGTTAATGGAAATGTAACCCATATCCTTAATCACTGTATTTTGAACTTCTTCACTCATCATGTAGTCCAAAAATTCCTTCGTTAAGGCTGTTGGTTGCCCTTTGGTGTACATGTGTTCATAAGACCAAATTGGCCAATTATTGACTTGAACATTTTCTGAAGTTGGTTCATAACCATTTAACTTAATCTTTTTAACAGTATCATCTGTATAAGAGAAAGCTAAATACGAGATTGCTCCAGGCGTCTGAGCTACAATACTACGCACCATACCATTTGAGTCCAACTCTTGTGCTTTAAGAGGTTGGGCATCTTTCATGATTGTTGCATCAAAAGACGCTCGACTACCAGAACCAGAAGCACGGTTGATAACCGTAATCGGCAAATTTTGACCTCCAACTTCTTTCCAGTTCTTAATTTGACCTGTAAAAATTTGTTTAAGTTGTTCAACAGTCAGATTGTCAACAGTAATAGCTTTGTTAACAATTGGCACTATTCCAACAACCGCTACTTGATGATCCACCAGTGCAGCTGCGTCAATTCCTGACTTTTCCTCAGCAAAAAGGTCGCTATTCCCAATATCTACTGCACCCGATTGAACTTGTGATAAACCTGTGCCAGACCCACCACCT
Organism: Streptococcus sp. sy018; assembly: GCF_007859185.1. Lineage (NCBI taxonomy): Bacteria > Bacillati > Bacillota > Bacilli > Lactobacillales > Streptococcaceae > Streptococcus > Streptococcus sp. sy018. The sequence goes on from NZ_VOHN01000001.1 coordinate 461,270, forward strand.
TGGACATTGATGTATTTACCAATATTATTTTTAGAGAATTCATCAGAAACAGCCTCAACTAGAGGTTGTAAGGCCGTTGAGCCTACAGCAGTTGTTGATTGACCTTTATCAATCCACTTAGAACACGCCGCTAGACTAAACGTTGATAGAACAATCAACGCTGTAAATGCCAATTTAAGTTGTTTTTTCATTTCTTTTTCCTTTATACCTGAAATCTTAATCCCTTAGGATAATAATTTTTAATCACTTGACCAACGACCTTAACAAAGCCCAAACCATTACCTCCCACTAACAGTTGATACCAGCCTGTTGACAAAGGTTCTTGCAAAGTCACTGTTTGCCCTGACACATATTTGTTGAAATCTGTTTCACTAATAGTTACTGTTTGTTTGACTTCATCCGAACTTAGAGCCATCCCCAATGCAAACGATGGTTCAAAGCGATTTTTCTTAAACGTTCCTAGATGTAAACCGTTGCGTGCAATTTTTAAGGAAGATAAATCAGGCAACTCTTGAGGTAACAGATATAATTGATCACCAAAAACCTGCAACATGCCACTTAAATCCACCTTTAAATGTTCTTTGGCAAACTCTTGCCAATAGGCTTTTTGTCCCTTAGTCAAATTAGAGTGACCTGATTTAATACGGATTGATGCTGGTAGTCTTTGATCTTGAAAGTGAGCAACAAATTGTCCTTCACCATCAAACTGATGTGGATACATTCGAGCCGTTTGTGGCAAATCAATGCCTTCAACCATACCATTTAATTTAGGCACATCAAGCAAAGTAAGTTCTGGGTATTCTTGTAAAAGCCAACTAACCACGCCCTCATTTTCTTCGGGAGCCCACGTACAAGTTGAATACACCAATCGCCCACCTGGAGCTAGCATAGTCAGAGTATCTTGTAAAATGGATTTTTGTAAGTCTGCACATTGGTTAGGATAATCAACTGTCCAATATTGAATGGCTTCTGGATCTTTCCGAAACATACCTTCACCAGAACAAGGCCCATCAAAAACAATCAAATCAAAATAATTAGGGAAGACCTTGGCTAGACGGTCGGCACTTTCATTAAGCACCACAACATTTCTTGCTCCAAAACGTTCTATATTTTCAACCAATACTTGACTTCTTTTTTTAGAAATATCGTTACTAACTAAAATGCCTTGATTACCAAGATAAGATAACAAGTGAGTTGATTTCCCGCCTGGTGCAGCCGACAAATCCAACACGCGCATTCCAGGTTCTGGTTTTGCTACCTGTCCAACCATTTGAGCTGCTGGTTCTTGCGAATAAATCAAACCTGTCACATGTTCAGGAGATTTGCCACTAATCTTACCATAGTAGCCCCATTCTGTATTAGGAATGGCCTGAGGAAAATCAACCCTCTGTTTTTTCAAGGGATTTATGCGAAAGGCAGAGCGAGCAGGTTGATCAAAGCTAGCAAAAAAGGCGTCTGCTTCTTCTCCTAAAAGCTCACGATACTTATCAATAAAGGCCTGTGGTAATATCGTTTTCATACTTTTATTATACTATAAGAAAGGGGTTTCTGGCAAAAAAATTCCGTAAGTCGCTTATCTAATGCCCGATAAATAAGCCAAAATTTCCTCTTGCTTAACTTTTGGGATAAACATCACTTCTTGTCGGGTTTTAAAATCTGGCTCTTGACCAGATAAGGTCAACAAGCAATACCCCAACTTTTCTCCCATTATCTTGGCAGGTAAATAGTCCCAAACTTGAATATTGGAAATGTAACCAGACAAACGTCCTGACAACACATAGGATAAACTGATACCTGCCCCACCATACATACGAACACCCAAGGTTTGATTGAGAAAATCAGTTAAGTGAGCAACATTATCTCGATACATTTGACTATTGCAGGCAAAAAGAGAGCGTGTTAAGGGTTTATCTTGATAAGGCAATAACTTGTCTTCATTGCAATAAACCTCAAACTCTCCACCACCATGATATAGCTTGTCAGCCATGACTTGATAAATCAAACCAAATTGTGCTTGACCCTTGTGATAATGAGCTAGAAGAATACAAAAATCATCTTTTTGAACAATAAAATTGGTCGTTCCATCAATGGGATCAAGAATCCAAACCGTTCCTGTCATCAAATCATGGTAAAGATTTTTCTCTTCTGCCAAAATAGCATCTGTTGGGTAGTGGGTCTTGATCTGTTCAACTAAAAAATCCTGTATTGCTAGGTCTAAGTTCGTGACTAAATCAGCAAATCCTGATTTTTCCTCAACAATCAACTCCTCTGATAGACGTTGCCTTAATAACTGACCTGCTTGACGAATCAGTTGACAAGCAAAACTGTACTTATTTTCCAAGCGACAATCTACCTTTCTCAAGATTTTTAGCTTCTTGAACAGCCCGATAAGTTGAATAACCACTATTTTTTTCAAACTCACGATCTAGCTGTTTTTCTTGTGCCTTACTAGGAACGACCTGCTTAAAGGCTTGATAAGCTTCCAGTAAGTTTTCAACTGTAACATTCCCCTCATAGGCTTGTTCAACTAAACCTAAAAAATGAAGCACAGCAGTCAACTCGCTAGTGCTCCAAGATACATCAATCGGATAGCTATAATTTTTCATGAGTTAGCTCCCTCCTATTTCCGCACGAATAGTTGCCTGTCTTAATTCATGCTTACGGTAATCTCTTGATAAGAAGGCACGAATCTCATCTTCATTGAAACCAATCTGCATGCGTTTACTATCCATGATAATTGGACGACGCAATAGACTTGGATTCTCGGCAATCAAAGTTAGTAATTCTGTAATAGACATCTCCTCAACATCAATATTCAAACGTTGAAAAATCTTCGATCGTGTTGAAATAATATCTTCTGTTCCATTTTCTGTTAAAGATAAAATTTTAATCAATTCTTCACGACTCAAAGGACTTGTCATAATATTATGTTCTACAAAGGAGACATCATGTTTCATCAACCAAGCTCTAGCCTTACGACAACTAGTACAACTAGGAGATAAAAATAAGGTTATCATTCGATATACTCCTATAAAATAATGATTCTAGAAATTCTAAGCCCTTTCATTATATCAAATTTAACCTTAAATAGCTAGCTTTTTCCAATTTTTAGCGATTTTTTGATCGGCTTCTAGTTGACAAATCAACTCTTCAATACCAGAAAATTTTTCCATTTCTCGAATTTTATCCAACCAAAAAATTTCAATGGTTTCACCATAAATCTCGCCAGTAAAATCAAACAGGTGTGATTCAATTCGTAAGTCGTTACCACCAAAAGTCACATTTTTGCCAATGCTGGTCATGGCACGATAGACTTGATTTTTCACACGCACTTCGGTGACATAAACCCCGTCGCTTGGTAAATGAACTTGATCTAGTAAGGCAATATTGGCTGTTGGAAAACCAATGGTTCTGCCCCTAGCATCCCCATGCACAACTAACCCTCTAATCGAATAGTCATAACCAAGCAAACGATTGACTTGTTGGATTTGACCTTGGGCTAATAGCTGACGAATTCTAGTCGAACTAATTTTTTGATCGCTATCTTGGACTTCTGGTACTTCAATCACTTGACATTGACTTTGACTGGCTAGGTAACTAGCTGTTTTACCATCAGAACCAAACTTATAATCAAAGCCAACCACAATGGTATGAGGGTTTAGAGCTTTCAGATAAGTCGCCATAAAATCCTTGGCCTTTAAGCTAGCAAAGTCACTCGTAAAGGGCAACAAGTACAAGTCATCAACACCATACTCCGCAAACTTGGCATAGCGTTTGGTTGGGTAACTGATATGGCGAAGCAAGTCAGGATGAAACTTAGCAAAGGCTAATTGTGGACTTTCTGGAAATGTTAGGACAACCACTTTTAGTCCTTTGTCCTTGGCAACTGTTTTTGCCTCATCAAAAAGGGCCTTATGCCCTAAATGGAGGCCGTCAAAATAGCCTAAAACCAAAATCGTTTCTTCATTTTCTTGAATTTGATGGTAATTAGTTATTTCATGAATTTTCATTGTTTAATACTTTTCTAGGTTTATAAAATTGCTCACGCTGCTCAAGAATGGCTACTAGCTGGTCTTGATAAAAAGCGGCGACTAGTTGTTCTTGACAATCAAGCGTGATAAAACGACCGTAGCCAACTTCTTCTTTTTGGTCAAAAGTCAAATCAACCCTTGGTAAGCCCATTACCCCATGTTCAATAGGCAGTAAAAAAGAGAGGTCATCCTTGACTAATTTGTCTTCAATCTCTGACAGGGTTAAGGCTCGGTCTAAGGTTAGTCCCGCTGAAGCCGTGCGTTCTAAATAAGACATGTGACTGGGATAGCCTAATTTAGCTCCCAAATCAACTGCCAAGGTGCGAACATAAGTCCCCTTACTACATGCCACACGAAAATGAAAACGACACAAGCCTTGTTCAAAGATTAAATCACTGGTACGTTGGAAATCAATGATCTGCACCTGACGACTAGGACGTTGAACACTCTCACCAGCTCTAGCATATTCATAAAGTTTACGACCATTGACTTTAACTGCTGAATACATTGGTGGAACCTGAATAATCTCACCAATGAAACCTGCCATAGCTTGATCAATCTGCTCTGCCTTTAAGGCATCATTCACCGCTAGATAATCAACGCGTTCCCCACTAGCATCTTCTGTAGTGGTTGAAAAGCCCAAAGTAATCTCTCCCTCATAAACCTTACCACTATCTGTCATGTATTCAATAACCCTTGTTGCCTTACCAACAGCAATAGGAAGGACACCAACCACATCAGGATCCAAGGTTCCCCCATGACCAATTTTTTTCTCTCGGAGAATCTTTCTCAGTTTAAATACTGCATCATGACTGGTCATGCCTGCCTCTTTTTTTAGATTGATAATTCCGTTCATCATAACTGCTATTATATCACAAAAAAAAAGGAGGGAAAAGCACTCCTCCTTATGAATAACTTATTCTTTTAATTCAGCAAATTTTGCTCTCATCGTTGGATTTTTCCGTGTCAATTTTTGCACCGAAACATCTTCTAATTTATTATTAGCTAGACGTAATTGATTTTCGCTGGTTGTCAAAGCTGCCTTAACAGCTTCCATACGCTTGATTGATTTATCAATCTCCTCAATCGCTTTTTTGAAATTCTTACTCGCACTCTGATAATTTTTAGCAAATGCCATCTTAAAGGCATCTAAATCCTCCTCAAAATGAGTAATATCAATATTTTGTTCACGAATGATGGCTAATTCCTGTTTGTATTTCAGAGCATCCATAGCTGCATTACGCAGCAAACCAATCAACTGAATAAAGAATTGTGGACGCACCACATACATCTTTTTATATTCATGACTGACGTCAACAATACCGATATTATAATAATCATTGTCAGCCTCTAACATACTGACTAAGACAGCATACTCACAACCTTTTTCTCGTCTATCCTTATCTAATTTTTTAAAGAAATCCTTATTTTTATGCTTAGTCTTGGTCGTATCTGCTTCATTTTTCATCTCAAACATAATTGAGAGAATCTCAACCCCATGCTCATCCACTTCTCGGTAGATGTAATCTCCCTTAGAACCACTATCTGATACCTGATTATCTTTTATAAACGTCGCGTTAGGAAAGGCCAAGTGACGAATCTCATTGAACTTGTTTTCTGCGTAATGTTCTAAACTTTCGCCAAGAGCCTTGGTTGATTGTTGAGCCTTGAAATTCTTGTAAAATTCCACCTGCTCATTAGCTGCTTGCAGGTCACGCTCATAATCGCCCTGTAGCTTAGCCAAGGATAGCTCCTGTTCCTTTTCTTTTAATAATAATTGATTGGCTAGGGCTTCTAGTTGCCTATCTTTGTCAGCTACAGTTTTAGCGAGTTCTGAAGCGTTTTTTTCAGCTAAATTCTCTAACTTCATCGTAAGTTGATCCCGCTCTCTTTCAACTTGAGCGAGACTGGCTTGTAATTTTACTTGATTTTCTAACTCCAACGTTTCAAGTTTTTTAGTCAGTACTTCTAGCTGCCTATCCTTATCAGCTTCAGTCTTAGCAAGCTCTGCCGCATTTTTTTCCGTTAAACGTTCCAAGTTCAAGGTCAGTTGTGAAATTTCATGGTCTTTTTTCATCAATTCTTGCTGCGATTGATTATTGAGTTTTTCCTCAACCAAACCAATCTCACGGTGCAAGCGTTCTTGAATTTCTTTGTCAAATTCCTGACCACGAACTTGATTCAAAAGTTTTTGATAGTCATTTTCATTAACCGTAAAAGTCGTTTCACAATGTGGACAAATAATCTGATTCATGTTTTCTCCTTTATGATGATTCTTCATTTTCATTTTAACATATTTTGAGCCAAGCACTTGAAATTTGAGGTTTAACTAGGCTATAATAGTGACATTATGTTTTATTTTTGAAAGGATTTTTTATGTCATATAGACAACGTTATCGCAGCCTCTTAGCTGCTTTGGGCATTTTAGGCGTCAGCCTACAAATCGCTAAGGACGGTTGGGGAATGCTCCTTTATTACACGGTGCTTTCTAATATACTCGTTTTTAGTTTTCTCATTTTTATAGTTCTACTAGAAAGCAAACGTCACACTCTTAACCAAGACCGACTCCTACGCCTCAAAGGTGGGGTCACTATGGCTATTACCATTACTTTTGTCATCTATCATTTTTTACTGGCTCCATTGGTCAAACCCGAGGATTTTTGGAATATCCGTAACTTCCTAGTTCACTATATTATTCCCATCGGCATGATTTTAGACACCCTTATCTTGGATAAAAAGAATAGCTATCGCATTTTTGATCCATTTCGTTGGACAATCGTTCCTTTACTCTATAGCTTCTTTGCCCTTTTTAACGGCTTAGTGACTAAACTACCTATTCCTGGTGCTACTGACAGTCCTTTTCCTTATTTCTTTATCAATGTCAGTAAGTATGGTTGGACGAGTGTCTTAACAAATTCATTAGCCATTTTTATTGGATACCTTTTATTTGGTTATGGCTTACTGTTACTTAAAAAATTTATCGGAAAAAAATAACAACCTAGGCTCTTTATCTTATGATGATAAAGGGTTTTATTTCTCACTAAAAAACCACCTATCTTACGATAGGTGGTTTTTGGTCGTTCAAAGACTATTGCACAATGTTTAATCTTCCTTACGACGACGTTTACCTGCAAGACCAAGAGCAGTCAAAATCATACCCACACCAAGAGCTGACGCTGTTGCTGTGTTTTCAGTTCCTGTATTTGGAAGAACGTCTAGTTTGTTTGTTGTCTTAGTGGTTGGTGCTGGCTTCGCCTCAGCTGGTTTAGCTGGAGTTGGCGCTTTAGGAGAACTTGGTGCTGGAACACTTGGCTCCTCTTTCTTCACAACTTTACGGTAAGTGTGGACTGTGTTGCCATTCTCATCCGTTGTGCTTGAGACAATCTCATAACCTGGGATATCTTTCGATGGCACGTTACCCTCTTCATTCGGAAGAATTGGATTACCATCACCATCTACGAATGACGTGGTTGTTTTCACTACCTTACGATAAGTATGAACCACATTGCCGTTTTCATCTGTGCTTGAACCTACTAGCTCATAGCCTGAGATGACCTTAGATGGCTGCTTACCATTTTCATTTGGCGAAATCACATTACCATCTTCATCTACGAATGATGTCACTGGTGTTGTCACCTTACGGTAAGTGTGAACGGTGTTACCATTCTCATCCGTTGTACTTGAGACAATCTCATAACCTGAGATATCTTTAGATGGTACGTTGCCCTCTTCACTTGGTGAAATCACATTACCATCCTCATCCACGAATGAGGTCACTGGTGTTGTTACCTTGCGGTAAGTGTGAACCACATTGCCGTTTTCATCCGTGCTTGAACTTACTAGCTCATAGCCTGAGATGTCTTTAGATGGTTGTTTACCATTTTCATTTGGTGAAATCACGTTGCCGTCTTCATCCACGAATGAGGTCACTGGCGTTGTCACCTTACGGTAAGTGTGGACTGTGTTACCATTCTCATCCGTTGTGCTTGAGACAATCTCATAACCTGGGATGTCTTTAGATGGCACGTTACCCTCTTCATTCGGAAGGATTGGGTTACCATCACCGTCCACGAATGAGGTTGTTGTTTTCACTACCTTACGGTAAGTGTGAACTGTGTTGCCATTCTCATCCGTTGTGCTTGAGACAATCTCATAACCTGGGATGTCTTTAGATGGCACATTACCCTCTTCATTCGGAAGAATTGGATTACCATCACCGTCCACGAATGACGTGGTTGTTTTCACTACCTTGCGATAAGTGTGCACCACATTGCCATTTTCATCCGTGCTTGAACCAACCAGCTCATAGCCTGAGATGTCCTTAGACGGTTGTTTACCATCTTCGTTTGGTGAGATGACATTTCCGTCTTCATCCACGAATGAGGTCACTGGTGTTGTTACCTTACGGTAGGTATGAACCGTGTTGCCATTCTCATCCGTTGTGCTTGAGACAATCTCGTAACCTGGGATGTCTTTAGATGGCACGTTGCCCTCTTCGTTTGGAAGGATTGGGTTACCATCGCCGTCCACGAATGACGTTGTGGTCTTCACTACCTTGCGATAAGTATGAACCACATTGCCATTTTCATCTGTGCTTGAACCTACTAGCTCATAGCCTGAGATGACCTTAGATGGCTGCTTACCATTTTCATTTGGCGAAATCACATTACCATCTTCATCTACGAATGATGTCACTGGTGTTGTCACCTTACGGTAAGTGTGAACGGTGTTACCATTCTCATCCGTTGTACTTGAGACAATCTCATAACCTGAGATATCTTTAGATGGTACGTTGCCCTCTTCACTTGGTGAAATCACATTACCATCCTCATCCACGAATGAGGTCACTGGCGTCGTCACCTTACGGTAAGTATGAACTGTGTTACCATTCTCATCCGTTGTACTTGAGACAATCTCATAACCTGGGATATCTTTAGATGGCACGTTGCCCTCTTCATTCGGAAGGATTGGGTTACCATCGCCATCTACGAATGAGGTCACTGGTGTTGTTACCTTACGGTAAGTATGAACTGTGTTACCATTCTCATCCGTTGTACTTGAGACAATCTCATAACCTGGGATATCTTTAGATGGTACGTTGCCCTCTTCACTTGGTGAAATCACATTACCATCCTCATCCACGAATGAGGTCACTGGCATTGTCACCTTACGGTAAGTGTGAACCGTGTTACCATTCTCATCCGTTGTGCTTGAAACAATCTCATAACCTGGGATGTCTTTCGATGGCACGTTGCCCTCTTCATTCGGAAGGATTGGATTACCATCACCATCCACGAATGACGTCGTTGTTGGAGTCACGCTTGGCGTGTAAGTACCAGTTGTTGGAGTCACGCTTGGCGTGTAAGTACCAGTTGTTGAAATCGTTGACTCTTCGCCATTTTCATTGGTGATAGTACCTGTTACTGTCACTTCAACTGGTGTTGCGGTACCTGTGAAGCCTGGTTCTGGCACAAAGGTAATTTCACCAGTCTCTGGATTGATTGTGTAAGTACCCTCATCTGGAACAACTTTCGTTGTTTCACCATCAAAGGTGTAGGTCACTTTCGTCACACGCTCATCATTAGTCAAGCTTGAAGTGATTTGACCAGTTTGAGTGGCTCCTTGCACACCTTCTGACGCATCGTTGGTTGCAGTGATTTCAGCCGCTTTCACAGTCGGCGTGTAAGTACCAGTTGTTGAAATCGTTGACTCTTCGCCATTTTCATTGGTGATAGTACCTGTTACCGTCACTTCGACTGGTGTTGCGGTACCTGTGAAGCCTGGTTCTGGGATAAACGTCACTTTACCAGTGTCTGGATCAATTGTGTAAGTACCCTCACCTGGAACTGTCTTCGTCGTGTCACCATCAAAGGTGTAGGTCACTTTCGTCACACGGTCATCATTGGTCAAGCTTGAGGTGATTTGACCTGTTTGAGTCGCACCTTGCACACCTTCTGACTCATCGTTGGTTGCAGTGATTTCAGCTGCTTTCACACTTGGCGTGTAAGTACCAGTTGTCGAAATCGTTGACTCTTCGCCATTTCCATTGGTGATAGTACCTGTTACTGTTACTTCAACTGGTGTTGCGGTACCTGTGAAGCCTGGTTCTGGCACAAAGGTAATTTCACCTGTGTCTGGGTCAATTGTATAAGTACCCTCACCTGGAACTGTCTTCGTCGTTTCACCATCAAAGGTGTAGGTCACTTTCGTCACACGGTCATCATTGGTCAAGCTTGAGGTAATTTGACCAGTTTGAGTCGCACCTTGCACACCTTCTGACTCATCGTTGGTCGCAGTGATTTCAGCGGCTTTCACAGTCGGCGTGTAAGTACCGGTTGTCGAAACGGTTGACTCTTCGCCATTTCCATTAGTGATAGTACCCGTTACCGTCACTTCAACTGGTGTTGCAGTACCTGTGAAGCTTGGATCTGGCACAAAGGTAATTTCACCTGTGTCTGGATTGATTGTGTAAGTACCCTCGCCTGGAACTGTCTTCGTCGTGTCACCATCAAAGGTGTAGGTCACTTTCGTCACACGGTCATCATTGGTCAAGCTTGAGGTGATTTGACCAGTTTGAGTGGCACCTTGCACACCTTCTGACTCATCGTTGGTCGCAGTGATTTCAGCTGCTCTCACAGTCGGCGTATAAGTACCGGTTGTCGAAATGGTTGACTCTTCGCCATTTTCATTGGCGATAGTACCCGTTACCGTCACTTCGACTGGCGTTGCGGTACCTGTGAAGCCTGGTTCTGGGATAAACGTCACTTGACCAGTGTCTGGATCAATTGTGTAAGTACCCTCACCTGGAACTGTCTTCGTCGTGTCACCATCAAAGGTGTAGGTCACTTTCGTCACACGGTCATCATTGGTCAAGCTTGAGGTGATTTGACCTGTTTGAGTCGCACCTTGCACACCTTCTGACTCATCGTTGGTTGCAGTGATTTCAGCTGCTTTCACACTTGGCGTGTAAGTACCAGTTGTCGAAATCGTTGACTCTTCGCCATTTCCATTGGTGATAGTACCTGTTACTGTTACTTCAACTGGTGTTGCGGTACCTGTGAAGCCTGGTTCTGGCACAAAGGTAATTTCACCTGTGTCTGGGTCAATTGTATAAGTACCCTCACCTGGAACTGTCTTCGTCGTTTCACCATCAAAGGTGTAGGTCACTTTCGTCACACGGTCATCATTGGTCAAGCTTGAGGTAATTTGACCAGTTTGAGTCGCACCTTGCACACCTTCTGACTCATCGTTGATCGCAGTGATTTCAGCGGCTTTCACAGTCGGCGTGTAAGTACCGGTTGTCGAAACGGTTGACTCTTCGCCATTTCCATTAGTGATAGTACCCGTTACCGTCACTTCGACTGGCGTTGCGGTACCTGTGAAGCCTGGTTCTGGGATAAACGTCACTTGACCAGTGTCTGGGTCAATTGTGTAAGTACCCTCACCTGGAACTGTCTTACTTGTTTCACCATCAAAGGTGTAGGTCACTTTCGTCACACGCTCATCATTGGTCAAGCTTGAGGTGATTTGACCAGTTTGAGTCGCACCTTGCACACCTTCTGATTCATCGTTGGTCGCAACAATTGTTGCAGGAATAACAGTTGGTGTATAGGTTGCAGTTTGGGTCTCACCATTTGAATCCGTTGCCGTTACCGTCACACTAGTCGCCGTTCCAGTAAAGCTTGGATCTGGAATAAAGGTCACTTGACCTGTCGCTGAATCAATCGTGTAAGTACCTTCGCCTTCGACAACGACTTGACCATTTTCATTTGCTCCAACCAAGCTGTATCCTGTAATAGTTACTGAAGAATCAGATGTTTCAAAGGTTGGTGTACCCGTTTGCGTTGCTCCTTGAACTGCCTCTGATGACGCATTTTCTGATGTCATCGTAACATCTGTCACTGTCGGCGTGTAGGTATTGGTCGCAGAATCACCACTTAAATCTTGCACACGAACACGAACAGGTGTTGCTGTACCAACAAAACTTGAGAGTGGTTGGAAAGTAATTATGCCATTTTCTAAAGTATAGGTTCCTTCAGCTACTGTTACTGTAGTTGTTGGATTACCTGACTCATCTAACAAAGTCAGACTTGATTCATCTAAACCTTCTGTGCCGTTGCCATCTGTTCCAGCCTTAAACATGCTCGTCGCATTCGTCGTTTGAGCTTGCCCTTGTGGACCACTTGTTTCACGATCTGTTCCTGTTGGCGTTAGGTTAATCACGCGTGGTGTGTAGGTGCCAGTCGCTGTAACCGTTAAGACCTTACCTTCTTTATCAGTTACTGTACCTGTTGCAATAACCGATACTCCTCCTGCTTGACCGGTGAAGGTTTGTTCTGGAACAAAGGTGACCAAACCTGTATCTGTATCGATCGTATAAGTTCCTTCGCCATCAACAACTACCTTACCTTCACTATCAGCGTTTGCTAAACGGTAAGCGCCTGTTGTTGAAATAGATACAAGCGATTCATTAGAGCTTGTTTCTGAATAATCGGTCGTATTCTCACTATTATTCAGCGATTCAAAGCGAGGTTGACCAGTTTGAGTAACACCTTGATAATCTTCAGAAGTCACATCTGTTGCAGACATGCCATAAACAACTGGTGTATAAGTTGTTGTTGCTGAATAAGAAAAAGTACTATTATCTTGAGCCGTAGAGGTGGCTGTTGCTTTAACTGTGATAGCACTTGCAGTGCCGACAAAATCTGTCACCGGAGCAAAGCTAATCTCACCTGTGTTAGTATCAATCGTGTAGGTACCTTCACTAGTTGTAACACTTGTGCTTTCTGAACCTGTTGCAGGATCAATTAAACCATAAACCAAACTTGCATTAGCATCTGACACAGTAAAGTTATCTGCCATGCTATCTGTTTGCGTTTCATTAAGTACACCTGATGTATATTCTGGCGTTCCTGAAATATCTTGAACTGTGATATTGTAGGTTGTTGAAGCGATAGCATACTCCACAATTGAACCTGAATCTGTCTCGTCAATAGTTGGATTGGTCACAAGACCATTCGAATCAACTGCTGTTACTGTTACAGTATAAACACCAACTTGATCTAACAAATAAGCTTTCATTTCTTCTTTTGCTAGATTAGACGCATCAATCAAAGCAGTACGGGTTTCTTCTACCTTTGTCAAGGCTTGGGCTAATTGTTCCTTAATCGTTTGAATCGTTGTTTCATCAGTTCCGGCAGTAACTGATTTAGCACTAAGATCTGCCTTAGCTACCTCTAATGCTTGTTCTGCTTCTGTAACAGTTGATTCTGCTTTAGTTCTATTAACCGTTGCCCCATCTCTTAGTTTCGATATTGTTAAGGCTTGACGAGCATGTTCTAATTTTTCTTCGGCACGGCGAACAGTTTCTTCTGCTAATGCTAAACTCTGTTGATGGCGTTCACTTGATACAATAGCATTAGCTAATTCAGATGCTTTAGCAGATGCTTCTCTTTGGGCATCAATGAAAGCTGTCTCTTCATCCTTAGCAGAATTAAATTCAATGACTGTTTCATCTGGAGCAGTCACTGTCAAACCGGTTACAATCGTTTCTGATTGTTGGTCACTAGATGCATCATCTTCTTGGTCAGAAAAACTAACCGCTGCCGATGGTGCATTAAATAAATCAACTGTTGTTCCTTTTAGACTACTATAACTAGTAGAACTACTTGTCGGGACATCATTTTGAATTGAGGCCACATCTGTTGCGGTAACTTCTCGACGCGCTACAAAGCCACCATAGCCACTATCGGTTTCTATGAGCCAGCCTGTCCCTTCTTCTCTAGCTGTCACAGTAGAATTATCGCTAGCCGTCCATACTTTTGTGAGACCATCATAATTAACCCTTACATAACCTTGAGTATTTGAGGTAACCGTTCGTGTTACCTCTCCAACAGTTGTCACTTGACCATTGGTTTTAATCTCCAATACTTTTTCTGATAAATTTTCTAATGACGATGTTGCATTGTAGGTTCTTGTAAATTCATAGACAATATAATCATGTTGGCCATTGGCTTTAGCACTATCATACACACGACGCTCAGTAATAGTTGATGTGCCATCACTATTTTCAACAACAACATAGGCTTCTTCATCAGGTAATTCATATTTACCAGTTACTTTATTTAAAGTAGCGTTACGCACAACACCTGTCGCATCGGTTACTGTTACTGTTGATTTCGGTATAACTGCTTGGACATTGTCAACAATTGCTTCAACAGCTATTGTATCAATACCAACATATTGTGTCGCATCACTAGTCACTGGAAGGTTAAATAGCTCACCTACATTACCAAGAGTTTGACCTTCTGTTACTGCCGTATTGGTTGTTCCCGAAGTAACCACCCAACTATTATCTTGGTTATTTAAATAAGTTACCGTACCATCTGGCATCGTAATAATGGCTTTATTTACACCACTAGAAATAGTCACTGGAACGTCCGTTGCATAAGCTTCAACATTCTTAACTTCTACTTTTGGTTTAATAGAAATGGTCATGTTCTCTTGAGTTTCTTGCCCATACATGTTCCATTGATCACTATTTTCTGCAGTAATCGTATTTTCAAAATCTTTTGCATAGACCGTTAGAGTATAGATACCAACTGCTGTCGCATTACCTGTAATCTTACCAGTTGATGGTGTATAAACCGTTCCTGGGATTAAACTAGAAATCGTTCCAGTTCCTCCTCCAATAACACCCGCAACACCTGTTGTTGAGGTAATTGGTCTTGCCGTATTTTCTGACCTTAACGTTGTTCCATCTTTAGCAGTAAAACTTGTCGTATTCGTTCGATAATTCAATGAAGAATTAGTTGATGTCGCTCCCTGAATACGTGTCCCTGTTGGATTGACTGTATAGTTTGCTTCATCATCTGTAGCAATGCGGTCATTATCAGAATAGCCGATAGAATAATCAATAGTATCCCCTACAGTATATTCACTTGATTGTGCAATTACTTTAGGTGCTGAACTATCTGTCCATCCTATCCATCCTTGACGTAAGCCATCCATAGTGTAATTAACAGTGTTACCCTCAGCTGTACTCAAAGTAAAACGAGTACGTGTCTGGTAAACACCATTTTGAATCCAAGCAGCAATATAACCTTCAATCGTATCTGTTTTAGCATTATAAGCTAGCCCTGGCGGCAAATTTAATGGTTGAACTCCTACGATAGCATAACCACTTGCTTTTGATTCTTCTGCTAAATCAAATCGTTTGCTCCAATTTTGAATATAAACATAATCATTTCCTTGTTCATATACTGTGCGATAAATCTCAGTGGTTAAAAATTCATACGGTCCTTGAGTATCATAAATATACTTATCAGCTGTACTTAATCTTGTACCTGTAGGACGTAATTTGCCTTTCCATAAACGAGATTCTGCTGCAATTTTTCTTGCTTCTTCTGCTGTTAATGGTATATCCGTACGTCCACCTGTTGCTGAATCTTCAGGAAATTGACTCACTCTACCAAACTCTGTACCTTGATAACCATTGATAATAAACTTAACTTTACCATCAGGAGTTGTATAAATAGAGTTAGCAGTCACTTCTTCTTCAAAATTAGCAGGATCGTTTGCCGCACGGAAACCAGCTGATTCTGTTTCATTATCCTTGTTACCACCTGCCGCTGCTACATCTTCTTTAACTACGTTAAAGTTGATAAAACGACTATTACGATCACCATAAGTAATGATGGCTGCTTGAACCTCTGCTTGACCTGCTGCCAACTTGTAGCCAGTCAATTCTGGCAATGACATGTTGGCTTTCTCAGTAACTTCAAACGTTACCTTGTCGGTCTCTTCAACTGGCAAACTTGTTGTAGTAACTGTTGACTTGCTACGACCATTGGAAATCACTGCACCAGTGTCAACATCTGTATAAGTCACTTTATAAGTGGTAGCTACAACACGAGAAGGTGTCGCAACTGATGCACTTGTTGAAGCTGAAGTTGCAGTTGTCGTTGTTTCTGCTTTCGTTTCTTTAGCAGTTTCTTCGCCTGAAGACGCTGATGTTTCTGACTTGCTTTCTTCAGAAACTTCTTCACTTGATGTTGCAACTTCTGATGAAGCTACTGTTTCTTCTGAACTTGCTACGGGCTCAGAAACCACTTCTTCTGCAACAACAGGTGTTTCTACTGTTGATACTTCAGTAGATGAAACCTCAATTTCTGACACAAGCGTCGTTGACGTTGTACTTTCAGTTACTGATGTTTCTGTTTCGGCTTGAGCAGCATCTGCAAAGACTGCAAAGACTGTACCGATTAAAACTGACGCAGCACCAAACTTAAACTTCTTAATCGTGAAGCGTTGGGCTGTGTCTTCATGTTTACCATTTCTAAACATAAAACCCCTCTTTTACTATAGTTAGCATAAAAATATATACAATTCTATCATATCGCTCCCTACCTATTTTGTCAATTTTTTAAGGTAAAAAGTCCTACAAAATCATCTTTGTTTAATATAAATAAAAATTCATCTATCAAAGATAGATGAATTTTTATTGTCGAGAGACTACTCAAGGATGATTAGTTTTCTTTACGACGACGCTTCCCTGCTAAACCAAGAGCAGTTAAAATCATACCCACACCAAGAGCTGATACTGTTGCTGTGTTTTCCGTTCCTGTATTTGGAAGAACTTCAAGTCTATTTTCTGTCTTAGTAGCTGGTGCTGGCTTCACTTCAGATGATTTAGTTGGTTTAGCTGAAGCTTTAGGAGAGCTTGGTGTTGGAACACTTGGTTCCTCTTTCTTCACTACCTTACGATATGTGTGAATAACATTGCCTTTTTCATCTGTGGTTGAGCTTACCAACTTATATCCTGAGATATCTTGAGATGGTTGGCTACCTTCTTCACTTGGTAACAATGGCGTTCCACTTTCATCCACGAATGATGTTGTCGTCTTCACTACCTTACGATAAGTGTGAACAACATTGCCTTTTTCATCTGTGATTGAGCTTACCAACTTATATCCTGAGATATCTTTAGATGGTTGATTACCTTCTTCACTTGGTAACAATGGCGTACCGCTTTCATCCACGAATGATGTTGTCGTTTTCACTACCTTACGATAAGTGTGAACTACATTACCTTTTTCATCTGTAGTTGAGCTTACCAACTTATATTCTGAGATGGCTTGAGATGGTTGACTACCTTCTTCACTTGGTAACAATGGCGTTCCACTTTCATCCACAAATGATGTTGTCGTCTTCACTACCTTACGATATGTGTGAACAACATTGCCTTTCTCATCTGTGGTTGAGCTTACCAACTTATATCCTGAGATATCTTTAGATGGTTGACTACCTTCTTCACTTGGTAACAATGGCGTTCCACTTTCATCCACGAATGATGTTGTCGTCTTCACTACCTTACGATATGTGTGAACAACATTGCCTTTCTCATCTGTGGTTGATCCTACCAACTTATATCCTGAGATATCTTTAGATGGTTGACTACCTTCTTCACTTGGTAACAATGGCGTACCGTTTTCATCCACGAATGATGTTGTCGTTGAAGTTTTTACTGGAGAAACTACTTCACGGTAAACATAAGTGACTTCGGTTCTGCCTTCTGTTACCGTTCCTGTTTCATCACCCTCAGTTCTTACCAATTCATACGTTTTACCGTCTTTGGTTAATGTTGTTGGTTTATTGTCTGTCGTGTCATAACTTGTGCCTGTTGACGCTTCTTCCGTATCTGTTACTGGCTCTTGAAGAACGGTGTTTGATTCATCGACATAATTAACAACTACTGAACCTGTCGGCGTTGGAGAAACTACTTCACGGTAAACATAAGTGACGTCCGTTCTGCCTTCTGTTACCGTTCCTGTTTCATTGCCCTCAGTTCTTACCAATTCATACGTTTTACCGTCTTTGGTTAATCTTGTTGGTTTGTTGTCTGTCGTGTCATAGCTTGTGCCTGTTGACGCTTCTTCCGTATCTGTTACTGGCTCTTGAAGAACTGTGTTTGATTCATCGACATAATTAACAACCACTGAACCCTTAACTTCACGGTAAACATAAGTGACTTCGGTTCTACCTTCTGTTACCGTTCCTGTTTCATCACCCTCAGTTCTTACCAATTCATACGTTTTACCGTCTTTGGTTAATCTTGTTAGTTTATTGTCTGTCGTGTCATAACTTGTGCCTGTTGACGCTTCTTCTGTATCTGTTACCGGCTCTTGAAGAACTGTGTTTGATTCATCGACATAATTAACCACTACTGAACCTTTAACCTCACGGTAAACATAAGTGACCTCAGTTCTGCCTTCTGTTACCGTTCCTGTTTCATTACCCTCAGTTCTTACCAACTCATACGTTTTACCGTCTTTGGTTAAGGTTGTTGGTTTGTTGTCTGTCGTGTCATAACTTGTGCCTGTTGACGTTTCTTCCGTGTCTGTTACTGACTCTTGAAGAACGGTATTTGATTCATCGACATAATTAACGACTACTGAACCCTTAACTTCACGGTAAACATAAGTGACTTCGGTTCTACCTTCTGTTACCGTTCCTGTTTCATTCCCCTCAGTTCTTACCAATTCATACGTTTTACCGTCTTTGGTTAATCTTGTTGGTTTGTTGTCTGTCGTGTCATAACTTGTGCCTGTTGACGTTTCTTCCGTATCTGTTACTGACTCTTGAAGAACGGTGTTTGATTCATCAACATAATTAACGACCACTGAACCCTTAACTTCTTGATAGATATGTGTGACTTCAATTACCTCAGATTTAAGTTTACCAATCTCAGTTCCTTCACTACGAACGATACGATATGTTTTACCATCAGTCGTTGTAATTTCTTGTGGTTTGACTTCAGGTACGGTTGCATCATAATTTTCACCACGTTTTCCGACAATTTTATTGTTTTCTGAAATTTTATTGCCTTCAGTATCTTGATAAAAAATACGAACAGTTCCTTTGGCACGATAGGTTACTGCTGCTAAGTCTGACCAAAGTCCTGTACTAGTTGTTGAACTTGTATAAATAGCATCCGTTGCTGTAAAGGTTCCATCACCATTATCAACAATTTTACCAATCGTTGAGCGAGAAGTTGAATAATAAACTACCCCATCAGAATCAATACCTGTTCCATTGGTTAAACCAGCAACTGCAAATGGAGCCGATAGGGTTCCTTCGATCTTAGTGTATTTTGTTCCCGTACGTGCCGCAGCTGAAATAACATCAGATTCAACGATGTATTGTAAAGATTCTCCTGTTTTTGCTAAATTTCCAGCTCCAGTTGGACGTAAGATAATGACCATTTTACCTTCATCGGTGAAAGCAATATCTCCATTTGTTGTATGGCCATCTGTTCCATTATATTGATTAGCATTTGTCTTAATGTAACCAATATTTCTAAATTCACTATTTTCAGGATTATATGACCAAAAACGCAACACGATATCTCTTTGGTCTTTTTGAGCGTTAGCTTCTTCATTTGTCGCTGGTAAAACTTCTGAAAAATTTCTATTAAATGTATTTTCTGCGGTAGCGATGTAGTAGATTCCTGTCGTAGGATCTATAGCTCCCATAGTGTAACTTGGCATATTAGCATTAGGATAATTAGCTGTATCCCATTGCTTGTAGTCTGAAACAACTTCCCAAGTCCTGCTCTCTGCCGTCATTTTCAAAATAGCCAGTGGAACACCACGATCTTTTTCATAAAATTGATATCTGCTATTACTTGAAAAATCAGCTGTCATATACATATAGAGTGTTGTTCCATCATCTGTAACACCTAGACCATTGAAAGCCACACCATTAACGGTTAGTTCTGTATCTTCTTTAAATTGAGCAGCATATTTTTGTCCTAATGCTTCTAGACTATCATAGCCAGCTGCGGCTTGTGACATGCCTGACGTGATATAGTATTCTGTACCTGCTGTAGTATCCACTTCAACAATTTCACCTGTATCACCATTCAAAACATAGACGATACCATCTTTATTTGAGAATTTATTAAGTTCTTCAAAATTCCCTTTATCTTGAACTTCATCTACATCAGTTTCATTATCTGGCATGATAACAGCACGGAATCCAGCTGATTCTGTTTCATTATCGTTGTTGCCACCTGCCGCTGCTACATCTTCTTTAACCACGTTAAAGTTGATAAAACGACTATTACGATCACCATAAGTAATGATGGCTACTTGAACCTCGGCTTGACCTGCCGCCAACTTGTAGCCAGTCAATTCTGGTAATGACATGTTCGCTTTCTCAGTGACTTCAAACGTCACCTTGTCTGTCTCTTCAACTGGCAAACTTGTTGTAGTAGCTGTTGACTTGCTACGACCATTGGCAATCACTACACCAGTTTCAACATCTGTATAAGTCACTTTGTAAGTGGTGGCTACAACACGAGAAGGTGTCGTAACTGATGCACTTGTTGAAGTTGAAGCTGAAATTGCAGTTGTCGTTGCTTCTGCTTTCGTTTCTTTAACCGTTTCTTCGCTTGAAGACGTTGATGTTTCTAACTTGCTTTCTTCAGAAACTTCCTCACTTGATGTTGCAACTTCTGATGAAGCTACTGTTTCTTCTGAGCTTGCTACGGGCTCAGAAACCACTTCTTCTGCAACAACAGGTGTTTCTACTGTTGATACTTCAGTAGATGAAACCTCAGTTTCTGACACAAGCGTCGTTGACATCGTACCTTCAGCTACTGATGTTTCTGTTTCGGCTTGAGCAGCACCTGCAAAGACTGCAAAGACTGTACCAATCAATACTGACGCAGCACCAAACTTAAACTTCTTAATCGTGAAGCGTTGGGCTGTGTCTTCACGTTTTCCTTTTCTAAACATAAAACCATCTCCTTTTTATAGTAAGCGTAATCAATATACACAATTCTATCATATCGCTCTTTCTCCCCTTTTGTCAATTTTTTAAGCTAAAAAGTCAAAAAAATCACTTTTGTAGGATGTAAATAAAAAACCCACCTATCTTACGATAGGTGGTTTTTGGTCGTTCAGAGACTATTTCACAAAGTTTAATCTTCCTTACGACGACGCTTACCTGCTAAACCAAGAGCAGTTAAAATCATACCCACACCAAGAGCTGATGCTGTTGCTGTGTTTTCCGTTCCTGTATTTGGAAGAACTTCAAGTCTGTTTTCTGTCTTAGTAGCTGGTGCTGGCTTCGCTTCAGCTGGTTTAGCTGGAGTTGGCGCTTTAGGAGAGCTTGGTGTTGGAACACTTGGCTCTTCTTTCTTCACAACCTTACGGTAAGTGTGAACTGTGTTACCATTGGCATCCGTTGTGCTTGAGACAATCTCATAACCTGGGATGTCTTTAGATGGCACGTTACCTTCTTCATTCGGAAGAATTGGATTACCATCACCATCCACGAATGACGTGGTTGTTTTCACTACCTTGCGATAAGTGTGAATCACATTGCCATTTTCATCCGTTCTTGAACCTACTAGCTCATAGCCTGAGATGGCCTTAGATGGTTGCTTACCATCTTCATTTGGTGAGATGACGTTACCGTCTTCATCCACGAATGATGTCACTGGCGTTGTTACCTTACGGTAAGTGTGAACTGTGTTGCCATTCGCATCCGTTGTGCTTGAGATGATTTCGTAACCTGGGATGTCTTTAGATGGCACGTTGCCCTCTTCATTCGGAAGGATTGGATTACCATCACCATCCACGAATGACGTGGTTGTTTTCACTACCTTGCGATAAGTGTGAACCACATTGCCATTTTCATCCGTGCTTGAACCTACTAGCTCATAGCCTGAGATATCCTTAGATGGTTGTTTACCGTCTTCGTTTGGTGAGATGACATTACCATCCTCATCCACGAATGATGTCACTGGTGTTGTTACCTTACGATAAGTGTGAACTGTGTTGCCATTCGCATCCGTTATACTTGAGACAAGCTCATAACCTGGGATGTCTTTCGATGGCACGTTACCCTCTTCATTCGGAAAGATTGGATTACCATCACCATCCACAAATGATGTCGTGGTCTTCACTACCTTGCGATAAGTGTGCACCACATTGCCATTTTCATCCGTGCTTGAACCAACCAGCTCATAACCTGAGATGGCCTTAGATGGTTGTTTACCATCTTCGTTTGGCGAGATGACGTTGCCGTCTTCATCCACGAATGATGTCACTGGTGTTGTTACTTTACGGTAAGTGTGGACTGTGTTACCATTCTCATCCGTTGTGCTTGAGATAATCTCATAACCCGGAATGTCTTTCGATGGCACGTTGCCCTCTTCATTCGGAAGGATTGGATTACCATCACCGTCCACGAATGACGTGGTTGTTTTCACTACCTTGCGATAAGTGTGAACCACATTGCCATTTTCATCTGTGCTTGAACCGACTAGCTCATAGCCTGAGATGTTCTTAGACGGTTGTTTACCATCTTCGTTTGGCGAGATGACGTTGCCGTCTTCATCTACGAATGAGGTCACTGGTGTTGTTACCTTACGGTAAGTGTGAACCGTGTTACCATTCTCATCCGTTGTACTTGAGATGATTTCGTAACCTGGGATGTCTTTCGATGGCACATTGCCCTCTTCATTCGGAAGGATTGGGTTACCATCACCGTCCACGAATGACGTGGTTGTCTTCACAACCTTGCGATAAGTATGAACCACATTGCCACTTTCATCCGTGCTTGAACCTACTAGCTCATAGCCTGAGATGTCCTTAGACGGTTGTTTACCATTTTCATTTGGCGAGATGACGTTGCCGTCTTCATCCACGAATGATGTCACTGGTGTTGTTACCTTACGGTAAGTGTGGACTGTGTTACCATTCTCATCCGTTGTGCTTGAAACAATCTCATAACCCGGAATGTCTTTCGATGGCACGTTACCCTCTTCATTCGGAAGAATTGGATTCCCATCACCATCTACGAATGACGTGGTTGTTTTCACTACCTTACGATAAGTGTGAACCACATTGCCATTTTCATCTGTGCTTGAACCTACTAGCTCATAGCCTGAGATGACCTTAGATGGCTGCTTACCATTTTCATTTGGCGAAATCACATTACCATCCTCATCTACAAACGATGTCACTGGTGTTGTCACCTTACGGTAAGTGTGAACTGTGTTACCATTCTCGTCCGTTGTGCTTGAAACAATCTCGTAACCTGGGATGTCTTTCGATGGCACGTTGCCCTCTTCGTTTGGAAGGATTGGATTCCCATCACCATCTACGAATGACGTCGTTGTTTTCACTACCTTACGATAAGTGTGAACTGTGTTACCATTCTCATCCGTTGTACTTGAGACAATCTCATAACCTGGGACGTCTTTAGATGGCACGTTGCCCTCTTCATTCGGAAGGAGTGGATTACCATCACCGTCCACGAATGAGGTTACTGGCGTTGTCACCTTACGGTAAGTGTGAACTGTGTTACCATTCTCATCCGTTGTACTTGAGACAATCTCATAACCTGGGATGTCTTTAGATGGCACGTTGCCCTCTTCATTCGGAAGGAGTAGATTACCATCACCATCCACGAATGAGGTCACTGGCGTTGTTACCTTACGGTAAGTGTGAACTGTGTTACCATTCTCATCCGTTGTACTTGAGACAATCTCATAACCTGGGATGTCTTTAGATGGCACGTTACCCTCTTCATTCGGAAGGAGTGGATTACCATCACCGTCCACGAATGAGGTCACTGGTGTTGTTACTTTACGGTAGGTATGAACCGTGTTACCATTCTCATCCGTTGTGCTTGAGACAATCTCATAACCCGGGATGTCTTTCGATGGCACGTTGCCCTCTTCATTCGGAAGGATTGGATTACCATCACCGTCCACGAATGAGGTCACTGGCGTTGTTACCTTACGGTAAGTGTGGACTGTGTTGCCATTCTCATCTGTTGTGCTTGAGACAATCTCATAACCTGGGATGTCTTTCGATGGCACGTTACCCTCTTCATTCGGAAGGATTGGGTTACCATCACCATCTACGAATGAGGTAATTGGCGTTGTCACCTTACGGTAAGTGTGGACTGTGTTACCATTCTCATCCGTTGTGCTTGAGACAATCTCATAACCCGGGATGTCTTTAGATGGCACATTACCCTCTTCATTCGGAAGGAGTGGATTACCATCACCATCTACGAATGAGGTCACTGGCGTTGTCACCTTACGGTAAGTGTGAACCGTGTTGCCATTCTCATCCGTTGTGCTTGAGACAATCTCATAACCTGGAATATCTTTAGATGGGGCGTTGCCCTCTTCATTCGGAAGGATTGGGTTACCATCACCGTCCACGAATGAGGTAACTGGTGTTGTTACTTTACGGTAGGTATGAACCGTGTTACCATTCTCATCCGTTGTGCTTGAGACAATCTCATAACCTGGGATGTCTTTCGATGGCACGTTGCCCTCTTCATTTGGAAGGATTGGGTTACCATCGCCATCCACGAATGACGTCGTTGTTGGAGTCACACTTGGCGTATAAGTACCGGTTGTTGAAATCGTTGACTCTTCGCCATTTTCATTGGTGATAGTACCCGTTACTGTCACTTCAACTGGCGTTGCAGTACCTGTGAAGCTTGGATCTGGTACAAAGGTAATTTCACCAGTCTCTGGATTGATTGTGTAAGTACCCTCGCCTGGAACCGTCTTACTTGTTTCACCATCAAAGGTGTAGATCACTTTCGTCACACGCTCATCATTGGTCAAGCTTGAGGTGATTTGACCTGTTTGAGTGGCTCCTTGCACACCTTCTGACGCATCGTTGGTCGCAGTGATTTCAGCTGATTTCACAGTCGGCGTGTAAGTACCAGTTGTTGAAATGGTTGACTCCTCACCATTTTCATTGGTGATAGTACCTGTTACTGTCACTTCAACTGGTGTTGCGGTGCCTGTGAAGCTTGGATCTGGCACAAAGGTAATTTCACCTGTTTCTGGATTGATTGTGTAAGTACCCTCACCTGGAACCGTCTTCGTTGTTTCACCATCAAAGGTGTAGGTCACTTTCGTCACACGGTCATCATTGGTCAAGCTTGAGGTGATTTGACCTGTTTGAGTGGCTCCTTGCACACCTTCTGACTCATCGTTGGTCGCAGTGATTTCAGTCGCTTTCACACTTGGTGTGTAAGTACCGGTTGTTGAAATCGTTGACTCCTCGCCATTTTCATTAGTGATAGTACCCGTTACCGTCACTTCAACTGGCGTTGCAGTACCTGTGAAGCTTGGATCTGGCACAAAGGTAATTTCACCTGTTTCTGGATTGATTGTGTAAGTACCCTCACCTGGAACCGTCTTCGTTGTGTCACCATCAAAGGTGTAAGTCACTTTCGTCACACGCTCATCATTAGTCAAGCTTGAGGTGATTTGACCAGTTTGAGTCGCTCCTTGCACACCTTCTGACTCATCGTTGGTCACAGTGATTTCAGCGGCTTTCACAGTCGGCGTGTAAGTACCGGTTGTCGAAACGGTTGACTCATCGCCATTTTCATTGGTGATAGTACCCGTTACCGTCACTTCAACTGGCGTTGCTGTACCTGTGAAGCTTGGATCTGGCACAAAGGTAATTTCTCCAGTCTCTGGATTGATTGTGTAAGTACCCTCACCTGGAACCGTCTTCGTTGTGTCACCATCAAAGGTGTAGGTCACTTTCGTCACACGGTTATCATTAGTCAAGCTTGAAGTGATTTGACCAGTTTGAGTCGCACCTTGCACACCTTCTGACG